>DVFM01000042.1 GCA_018713245.1 Candidatus Merdivicinus intestinavium | reverse complement strand
TTGATGGCCTTTTTGGTCTGGTTTTCGTAGGAAGTCTGGGTGGAAAAAGAGGAGGACACCAGCGCCAGACAGTCCTCAATGTCGCTGTAGCTGATCTTGCTTTCGTTTTTCAGGTATTTCCCCTGCTGCTTCAGATAAGCGTCAATCTGGGACACAAAAGCCTGGCGCACCGCCCGTTCCGGCGATCCGCCGTGCTCCAGAAAGCTCGAGTTGTGGTAATATTCCGCAAACTGGATGCGGTTGGAGAAGGCGACAGCCACCGAGAGCTTCACCTTGTAATCCGGCTTGTCCTCCCGGTCGCGGCCCACCCGCTCGGCTTCCCAGTACTGGATGCCGGTGAGGGCTTCCTCCTCCCCCAGGCGTTCCTTTAAATAGTCGGTGATGCCGTTTTCATAATAGAAGGAGTAGGTCTTTTTCCCCTCCGGGGTGTAATCGGTGAACTCGAAGGTCAGGCCGGGGTTGACCACCGCCTGCTTTTTCAGGGTGTCCAGGAAATACTCCGTGGGGATGGAAATGTCGGTAAAGACCTCCAGGTCGGGGCGCCATTTCTGGCGGGTGCCGGTTTTTTTGGAGTTGGTGGGGGTTTTCTGCATCTCCCCGACGATTTTTCCCTTTTCAAAGTGGAGGTTATACTCAAAGCCGTCCCGAACCACCTGAACGTCGAAATATTCGGAAGCATACTGGGTGGCGCAGGAGCCGAGGCCGTTTAAGCCCAGGGAATACTCGTAGCTGTCGCCGCCGTTTTTATACTTACCGCCGGCATACAGTTCGCAGAATACCAGTTCCCAGTTGTAGCGCTGCTCCACGGGGTTCCAGTCCACCGGGATGCCGCGGGCGAAATCCTGAACCTCCAGGGAATTGTCCGCATAGCGGGTCACCAGGATTTTGGTTCCGAAGCCTGCCCGCGCCTCGTCGATGGAGTTGGACAGGATTTCAAAAAAGGAATGCTCACAGCCCTCCAGCCCGTCGGACCCAAAAATAACCGCCGGACGCTTCCGCACCCGGTCGGCGCCTTTCAGGGCCGAGATGCTGTCGTTGCCGTACGCCTGATTTCGTTTTGCCATGACATCCTCCCAATGCAGTTTTTGCCGGGCGTTTTCTGTTTCCGCCCAAGGCCGTACCTTTTATTTTATTATGTTTTCAAAAATCTGTCAACCCGCCGTCTTCTCCCCTTCCCGGTGCCCAAAAAGCGGGCCGCCGGGGATGCGCCCGGCTGTCCGCATCTTTTATGATGAAATCAAGCAATTTTTCCAATTGATTTTGCGGTTTTTGGGGATTACAATGGGAAAAACGCCGCTTTTCGCGGAAAAGGAGGAACGATATGGCACATCAGATTCTGCTGGACAGTCCCGGCGGCAAATGGGACGAAGGGCTTTTCCTGGGGAACGGGCGGCTGGGAGCTTCGGTACTGGGGCAGATTTTCGAGGAAACCATTCCGCTCAATGAGGAAACCATCTGGTACGGCGGCCCGCAGCGCCGCGCAAATCCCGACGGAAAGGAACATCTGGAGGAGGTCCGCGCCCTCCTGAAGGCGGGGGAGGTGAGCCGGGCGGAATTCCTGACCCGGGCGGCCCTTTATTCCGGGCCCAAATACCTCACCCCTTACCTCCCCGCCGGGGACCTGCGGCTTTCCTTTTACGGCATTTCCAAGGATACGGCGCACTACCGCCGGGTGCTGGACATCGACCGGGCGCTGGCAGAGGTTTCCTTTACCGCGGGCGGGGTTTGGCACCGACGGGAATATTTTGTGAGCATCGCCCGCAATGTGTTTGCGATGCGGATTACCGGCGGCGCGCCGTTTTCCCTTCTGGCGAGCCTCAACCGCCGGCCGTATGAGGAAAAAACAGGCAAAGCGGACGGAAAAACCCTCTTTCTCCGGGGGCAGTGCGGCGAAGGCGGCGTCCAATACTTCGGCGCGCTGCGCTTTGTGTCCCAAAACGGCTCCGCCCGGGCGCTGGGGGACAACGCGGCGATGGAAAACACGGATTCGGCAGTGCTGTATGTGAGCTTCGCCACCGATTTCCTGGGAAATGACCGTTTTGAGGAGGAAGTGCTCCAAAACCTGGACGCGGCGGAAAAGATGGGCTTCGACGCTTTGCGGAGGGAGCATCTGGCGCTGTGGGAGAGCCTGTACGGGAAAACCTCCCTCACGCTGGGGGAACCGCTGCCGCAGGATGTTCCCACTGCGCGGCTTTTGCAGGAATGCCGGGAGACCGGAAAGGGGGCTGCGGCGCTCTGCGAGCTTTTGTACTGCTTTGGGAAATACCTGCTGCTGTCGAGCTCTTACCGCTGCAAGCTCCCCTCCACCCTTCAGGGCATCTGGAACGGCAGCTACACCCCCTCCTGGGAAAGCAAATACACCATCAACATCAACACCGAGATGAACTACTGGCCTGCCGAGGGCATGGACCTTTCCGAATGCTGCCTGCCCCTCTTTGACCTGGTGGAACGGATGGCAGAGCGGGGGCAGGAAACCGCCCGGGACCTTTACGGATGCCCGGGGTTTGTGGCCCACCACAATACCAACCTCTGGGCAGACACCGCGCCGGAGGGCATTTTTGCCGCCTCCCCCATGTGGCCCATGGGCGGAGCCTGGCTGTCCCTCCACTTCTGGGAACATTACCGCTACACCCTGGACCGGGACTTCCTGAAAGCCCGCGCCCTGCCGGTGATGGAGGAATCCGTGCGGTTCTTCCTTTCCTACCTCACCCCGGACGAGGACGGGACGCTGCTCACCGGCCCCTCCCTCTCCCCGGAAAACAGCTACCGCTCCAAAACAGGCCAGGCGGGCGCGCTGTGCATGGCCCCCACCATGGATTCCCAGATTCTGCGGGAGCTGTTCACCGGCTACCTTGCGGGCTGCGCGGTTCTGGGGCGGGAACCCCTGCCCGGGACGGCGGACGCCCTCTCCCATCTGCCGCCCACCCGGACCGGCCCCGACGGCCGCATCCTCGAGTGGCATGAGGAGTATGAGGAGGTGGAGCCCGGCCACCGCCATGTCTCCCACCTCTTCGGCCTCTTCCCCGGCAGCCAGATCACCCAAAGCGACCCCGCATTGATGGCAGGCGCGCGGAAAACCCTCGCATACCGCCTTTCCCACGGCGGCGGCCACACCGGCTGGAGCTGCGCCTGGATCATCTGCCTGTTCGCCCGGCTGGGGGACGGAGAAAACGCGCTTCAATATCTAAAGCGGCTGCTGGACCGTTCCATGCAGGACAACCTGCTGGACTCCCATCCGCCCTTCCAGATCGACGGGAACTTTGGGGCTGCGGCGGCGGTGATGGAGATGCTGTTCCAGTCCCACACCGGGGAAATCGAGCTGCTGCCGGCCCTGCCGGAGGAATGGCGGTCCGGCTCCCTGTCCGGCGCGCGGCTGCGGGGGAATCTCGCTTTGGACATGAACTGGGAGGACGGCGTCCTCCAAAAAGCGCGGCTCACCGCGGGGCAGGACTGCCGGGTCCGGGTAAAATACCGCGGCAAAACGGCGGAAATTTCCTTCCAAAAGGGCGTGCCCTTTTCCCTCACGCCGGAATTCTTCGCATAACGACCTGAAAGGAGCAGAGTTTCATGAACCAGAAGCCAAACCTTATCTATATTCTGGCCGACGACATGGGCTACGGCGACGTCTCCTGCCTGAACCCGCAGGCCGCCTTCCGGACCCCGAATTTCGACCGTCTGGGCCGGGAGGGCATCCGCTTTACCGACGCCCACGCCACCTCGGCGGTCTGCACCCCCTCCCGCTACGGCATTCTCACCGGGCGGTACAACTGGCGCAGCGCCCTGAAATCCGGGGTGCTGGGAGGCTACTCCCCCGCTCTCATCGAAGAAGGGCGGAAAACCGTGGCGGATCTTCTCCGAGAAAACGGCTACGCCACCGCCTGCGTGGGCAAATGGCACCTGGGGATGGACTGGCCGGTCAAAGGGGGCGGCACTCTGCGGGAGCGGCCGGGCTTTTCCGAGGTGCCGGAGGTGGATTTCTCCGCCCGGATTGAAAATTCCCCTGTCACCCGGGGCTTTGATTACTATTTCGGCATCAGCGCCTCCCTGGACATGCCGCCCTATGTCTACATTGAAAACGACCGCGCCGTGGAAGCGCCCGACCACCGGTATCCCGGCGTCGCGGCCCTGCCTGACGGCGCGCCCACCCTGGGATACGCCCGCCCCGGCCCCTGTGCGCCGGATTTCCGCCACGAGGAAGTGCTCCCCCGGCTGACGCAGAAGGCGCTGGAGAAGATTCACGAGTACAAAGACAGGCCTTTTTTCCTCTACTTCCCCCTGCCGGCCCCCCACACCCCCATCCTGCCCACGGAAGAATTCCGGGGCAAATCCGGCGCCAACGCTTACGGGGATTTCTGCCTGATGTGCGATGATGTGGCGGGCCAGGTGCTCCGCCAGCTGGAAGCGGACGGCATCGCGGACAACACCATCGTAATCTTCACCTCCGACAACGGCTGTTCCCCCCACGCTGATTTCGCCGGGCTGGCGGAGAAGGGGCACAACCCCTCCTATATTTTCCGGGGCCACAAGGCCGACATTTACGAAGGCGGCCACCGCATCCCGCTGCTCATCCGCTGGCCTGCGGGAATCCCGGCGGGGCAGTGCTGCGGCGAGACGGTCTGCCTGTGCGATTTAATGGCCACCATGGCGGAGCTGTTAGGGGTTTCCCTGCCGGACGATATGGGCGAGGACAGCGTTTCCAACCTCTCCCTCTGGCGGGGGGAAACGCCGGAGCATCCTCTGCGGGAAGCCGCCGTTCACCAGAGCATCGACGGCTCCCTCTCCATCCGGAAGGGCCGCTGGAAGCTGGAGCTCTGTCCCGGCTCCGGCGGGTGGAGCTATCCCCGGCCGGGCCGGGATTCCACCGAGGGGATGCCCGAATTCCAGCTTTATGACCTGGAAGCGGACATTTCCGAGCAAAATAACGTGTACGCGGATCACCCGGACGTTGCAAAGGAGCTGAAAACCCTCCTCACCCGCTATGTTCTGGATGGCCGCAGCACCCCCGGCGCGCCGCAGAAAAATAACGGCGCCCCCATCTGGGACACCGTCCTCTGGCTTCGGCGGGGGAACCCCGCTGTTAATTCGACGCGGCAGGAAACCCCGCGTCAAATCCGCGAACGGCGGGATGAACCGCCGTTTTCGGCGGGGGTACCCCGCAATGATACTGCAAACGGGGAACCCCGCTGTTAATTCGACGCGGCAGGAAGCCCCGCGCCCAATCCGCGAACGGCGGGGGAACCCCGCATTTTGGGGCCGCTTGGAAAAGCAGAAAAAATCCATCCCGTTTTTATAGTAATTGCAGATATTTTTTGTATTTCCTGTACACTTCCTCCCGATTTCCCGCTTTAGCGCAAAGTTTTTTCAGGTTTTTCCCCTAAGTTTTACAGGAACTCCTTGACATCGCGGACATCTTCTGTTATCATGAAAATGTCATGGAACGTATAGGTTAATCAGAATCCGTCCATGCAAATATTCTGCGACCACCTGATGCGTCAGGTCAAGGCCATACGGACAGCCGGGTCGACTGCCGATCGGCAACTTTGGTTGCCTTATTGATTGAGTTAAGAGCTCAAATTTTATAAGTTGGTTACTTTATAACCAGTATGTGCGGTGCACATCAACTTGTGAAACGGTCAATAAGAGTAGTAAAAGTAAGATTATTTGCTATATAGACTCTGAGATAACCTGTACCAGCAACGGCATCCTGCTTTCCGGCAAGTTCCCTCCCCTCTCTCAGACGGCGGGGCTTCGGAAGGCTGTCATATAACAGGTTTTGAAATCCGTAAAACAAGCGTGCGCATCTGCGGGCGCTTGTTTTTTATTTTCAAACCATTTCGGGAGGGTACTATGGAACAGAAAATGACGCTTTACGGGTTTAACAACCTGACAAAATCCCTGAGCTTTAATATTTATGACATCTGCTACGCCAAAACGCCGCGGGAGCAGAAAGATTATATTGCTTACATCAACGAGCAGTACAATTCCGAGCGCCTGACCAATATTCTCACCAACCTGACCAACATGATCGGCGCCAAGGTGCTCAATATCTCCAGCCAGGACTACGAACCCCAGGGCGCTTCCGTCACCATCCTCATTGCCGAGGGCTCCATGGTCCCCGTCGGGGAAACCCAGCTGGCCCATTTGGACAAGAGCCATGTCACCGTCCACACCTACCCGGAATACCACCCGGACACCTGCCTCGCCACCTTCCGGGTGGACATCGACGTTGCCACCTGCGGGGAGATCACCCCCCTCTCCACGCTGGATTATCTCATCGGCTCCTTTGACTCGGACATTATCACCCTGGACTACCGTGTGCGGGGCTTTACCCGGGACATCACTGGCAAAAAGCTCTTTATGGACCACAAAATGACCTCCATCCAGGATTATATCGCCGACGAGACCCTCCGCCGCTACGATGCGGTGGACATCAACGTCTACAGCGCCAACCTTTTCCACACCAATATGCTCATTAAGGAAATCGACCTGCAGAACTACCTCTTTAAAACCGACGTCTACGAGCTGCCGCCCAGCACGAGGCTCTCCATTACCAACAGCCTGCGCAGCGAGATGATCGAGATTTTCAGCGGAAGGAACATCTATTAAATGGAACGGAATCAGCAGCGCGCCCCGATCTATGAGGCGCTGGAAGAATTTCAGAAAAAGCGGGTGGTCCCCTTCGATGTGCCGGGCCACAAACGGGGCCGGGGCAACCCGGAACTGGCGGAGCTTCTGGGCCAGAAATGCGTCAGCATGGACGTCAACTCCATGAAGCCCCTGGACAACCTCTGCCACCCCATTTCCGTGATTCGCGAAGCGGAGGAGCTTGCGGCCGATGCGTTCGGCGCGGCCCACGCTTTTTTAATGGTGGGCGGCACCACCTCCGCCGTTCAGAGCATGGTGCTTTCGGTGGTGAAGCAGGGGGAAAAGATCATCCTGCCCCGGAACGTTCACCGCAGCGTCATGGGCGCTCTGGTGCTCTGCGGGGCCATCCCGGTCTATGTAAATCCCGACTGCGACGAGCGGCTGGGCATCCCTCTGGGCATGAAGGTGGCCGACGTGGAAGAAGCCATCCGCCAAAACCCGGAGGCCAAAGCCATTCTGGTCAACAACCCCACCTATTACGGCATCTGCTCCAACTTAAAAGAGATTGTCCGCCTTGCCCACGCCCACGGGATGTACTGCCTGGCGGACGAGGCCCACGGGACTCATTTTTACTTTAACGACAACCTGCCCATTTCCGCCATGGCTGCGGGCGCCGACATGGCGGCGGTTTCCATGCACAAATCCGGCGGCAGCCTGACCCAAAGCTCCCTGCTGCTCACCGGCCCCGCCATGAGCGAGGGGCATGTCCGCCAAATCATCAACCTGACCCAGACGACCAGCGGCTCCTACCTGCTCCTCTCCAGCCTGGACATTTCCCGCCGCAACCTGGCCATCCGCGGGGAGGCCGCTTTCCAGAAGGTGATGGACCTGGCGGAATATGCCCGGGAAGAAATCAACGATATCGGCGGGTACTACGCGTTCTCCGGCGAGCTCATCAACGGCGACAGCGTTTACGATTTCGACAGGACCAAGCTGTCCATCCACACGCTGGACATGGGGTTAGCGGGAATCGAGGTTTACGACCTGCTGCGGGATGAATATGACATCCAGATCGAGTTCGGCGACCTGGGCAACATTTTAGCCTACCTTTCCATCGGCGACCGGATGCGGGAAATCGAGCGGCTGGTGGGGGCGCTGGCGGAGATCCGCCGCCGCTACCAGCGGAACAAACTGGGGATGCTCTCCCAGGAATACATTGCGCCGGACGTGGCGGTTTCCCCTCACGAGGCCTTTTACGGGGAAAACGAGTCCCTGCCCATCGAGGAAACGGCGGGCATGGTCTGCACCGAATTTGTCATGTGCTACCCCCCCGGCATCCCGATTCTGGCCCCCGGCGAGCGGATTACCCCCCAGATCCTCCGCTATATCCGCTATGCCAAGGAAAAGGGCTGCTCCATGACCGGGCCGGAGGACCCGGAAATCAAGCGGCTCAATGTGTTGAAAGATTAACTATTAAAAGTCAAGCCTGAAAATGAATG
>DVFM01000041.1 GCA_018713245.1 Candidatus Merdivicinus intestinavium | reverse complement strand
GTGTTCTGCCAGAGCTTGTCAAACCAGCCCATGCTCTCCTCGGGCTTGCAGACGACGATCATTTCCTGCTTTTCAAACTGGTGGATGCGGTAAACGCCCCGTTCCTCCAGACCATGGGCGCCCTTTTCCTTGCGGAAGCAGGGGGAGTAGCTGGTGAGGGTGTAGGGGAGGTTCTTCTCATCCAGGATAGTGTCGATGAATTTGCCGATCATGGAATGTTCGCTGGTGCCGATGAGGTAGAGGTCCTCGCCTTCGATTTTGTACATCATGGCGTCCATTTCGTCAAAGCTCATGACGCCGGTGACCACATTGCTGCGGATCATGAAGGGGGGCACGCAGTAGGTGAAGCCCCGGTCGATCATGAAATCCCGGGCGTAGGAGATGACGGCGGAATGGAGCCGGGCGATGTCTCCCATTAAATAGTAGAAACCGTTGCCGGCAACCTTGCGGGCGCTGTCCAGGTCGATGCCGTTGAAACGCTCCATAATGTCGGTGTGGTAGGGGATTTCAAAATCCGGCACAGTCGGCTCGCCGTATTTCTGGACTTCCACGTTTTCGCTGTCGTCCTTGCCGATGGGCACGCTGGGGTCGATAATATTGGGGATGGTCATCATGATTTTGGTGACCTTTTCCTGAAGCTCCGCTTCCAGCTTTTCCAGCTCGGCCAAGCGGTCGGCCTGTTCGGCCACCTTTTTCTTCATTTCCTCGGCTTCTTCCTTTTTGCCCTGGGCCATCAGGCCGCCGATGCTTTTGGAAATCTTATTCCGGGAAGCACGCAGGTCGCTTGCCTCCTGCTGGGCGGCACGGCTCTGTTTATCCAGCTCAATGACCTCGTCCACCAGGGGAAGCTTCCGGTCCTGGAATTTCTTCCGAATATTTTCTTTGACAACTTCCGGGTTGTTACGCACAAATTTAATATCCAACATGAATACAACATTCCTTTCTTATCATTCTTCCGCAAACCGCATGGAAAGATCGCTCAAATCTTCCTTATTATAAAAGGAAATTTCCAGAACTCCGCCGCCTTTTGCATCCACCTTGATTTTCACCCGGCGGCCCAGCTCGCCGCTGAGGGCCAGTTCCGTCTCCTGATAAAACGGGTCGCGGATATCGGATGGGGCGGGGGAAGCGGCAGCGGAATCCGGCTCCCGCAGCTTTGCGGCGCGTTTTTCCGTCTCCCGAACAGAAAACCCTTTTTCGGCAGCTTCCCGGGCGAGCTTCAGCATTTCGGAGCGGTCCTCCACGCCCAGCAGCGCCTTAGCATGACCTGCGCTTAGGGTTCCCTTGGCCACATAAGGCCGGATTTCCTGGGGAAGGTTCAGCAGCCGCAGGGCATTTGCCACAGCGGACCGGGATTTGCCCACCCGTTTGGCCACCTGTTCCTGAGTCCAACCACAGGCGTTCATCAGCTCCTTATAGCCGTTTGCCTCTTCCAGCGGGTTCAGGTCCTCACGCTGCAGGTTTTCAATCAGGGCCATTTCCATGACCTGAGTTTCAGACAGTTCCTTCACAACAGCCGGGACTTCCGTCAGGCCGATCATCCGGGCGGCCCGCCAGCGCCGTTCGCCGGCCACCAACTGATAGCCGCCGGTTTCCAGCGGGCGCACCAGCAGCGGCTGAAGAATGCCGTGTTCCCGGATAGAATCCGCCAATTCCGAAAGAGCCTGTTCGTCAAAATCTTTCCGCGGCTGATTTTTATTCGGCTCAATGTCCGTCAGGCGCAGCATTACGCCGCCCTCTCCGGAAGGATCGGTGCCGTTTTCTATAAACAGGGCGTCCAGCCCTCTTCCCAGCCCGCCGGATTTCTTCGCCATGGCTTTCTTCCTTTCTATATCGTCACGAATTTGCCTTAATCAGTTCCTTGGCAACTTCCTGGTACGCCAGGGAGCCCCGAGACCATTTGTCATAGTAAAAAACGGGGAGGCCGTAGCTCGGCGCTTCGGAGAGCCGCACATTCCGCGGGATTGTCGTTCGATAAACCTTCCCGTTGAAGTATTTCTTCACCTCTGCCACCACCTGTGTCGTCAGATTCAGCCGGCCATCATACATTGTCAGCAGCACGCCCTCCACTTCAATGGAAGGGTTGTACATTTTTTTGACCTGCCGTATGGTCGACATCAGCTGGGAAAGGCCCTCCAGTGCATAATATTCACATTGAATCGGAATAAAAACAGTGTCCACCGCCGTAAAGGCGTTCAGCGTAATCAGCCCCAGCGACGGCGGGCAGTCGATCAGAATAAAATCATACTGTTCCCGCAGGGGAGTCAGCGCGAGCTTTAAACGGTTGATCCGGTTTTCCAATTCCACCAGTTCCACTTCCGCCCCGGCCAGCTGAATGCTGGACGGGATCAGGTCCACGCCCCGGAATTCGGTGTGATGTACCGCGTCCTTGGCTTCCACCTCGCCGATAAGCATGTCATAGGTGGTGCGGTGTCCCACATTTTTCTTGAGAATTCCCAGCCCACTGGTGGCGTTTCCCTGAGGATCGATATCAACCAGCAGTACGTTTTTCTTTTTGGCGCCCAAACAGGCCGCCAGATTCACTGCTGTCGTTGTTTTTCCGACGCCGCCCTTCTGGTTGGCTACTGCAATAATTTTACCCATGAGACCCCTCCCGCACCATCCGCATCATTACTGTTTCCTATTATACCACAGTTTTCCGGGAAATAAAAGGCCTTTTTCTAAAATGTTCCACGTGAAACAGCAAAAAAGCTCGAAATTGTGTTTCACGTGGAACATTCTGCCGAAGTTTCACATTCTCTGGCGCTGCCCCAAGGGGATTCTCACGCGGTATTCAATACAGTTGTCCGTTTCCTGGCGCACCGCCTCCGCGGGAATTCCGGCGTTTTTCATGGTGTCAATCGCCTTGTTGATGGTGTTGAGAAATATCCGCACATCTTTTACGATAAACATGCGCTTTTTGGGCGGATGCTGCTCCTTCCGCGAAAGATTCTGCAAATAATCCTCCAATTGCGCGACATTCAGGCGCTTGGACACCGCATAGCGGAGGGCCTCCAGCCGCTGCGCATTGTCCTGGCAAACCAGCAGGGCGCGTGCATGGCGCTCTGTCAGGCCGTTGTCAAGGATAATCCTCTGCTCCTCGTCGGTGAGGGTCAGGAGCCGCAGCTTATTGGCGATGGTAGACTGCGCCTTTCCCAGTTTTTTGGCGGCTTCCTCCTGCGTGACGCCCCATTCGTGGATCAGGGACTGCAGGGCGCGCGCTTCTTCAAAAATATTCAGGTCTTTCCGCTGAATATTCTCCAGCACTGCATAAATCGCAGACTGCCGGCTGGTGGAATCCACAATTACCGCTGGAACCTCCCGCCGTTCCGCCAGCCGGGAAGCGCGCAGCCTGCGCTCGCCGGAAATAAGCTCATAGCCCTGTTCCGTCCGGCGCACGGTAATGGGCTGGAGTACGCCGTTTTCCCGAATGCTTGCGGCCAGCTCCTCCAGGTCCTTTCGATTAAAATCACGCCTGGGCTGCGCCGGATTGGGCACAATTTTGTCAATGGCGATCATCACGACCTTGTTTACAACCTTCTCTTTTGCAAAAAATCCCGCCATGTTCTATCCCTCCAATTTTCGGATTGCTTGTCCTTCTAATTGGAGTATAGCACAGGCGGGAAATAATTTCCAGAAGTTTTCGCCGCAGAAAACAGCCGCTTTCGACTGATCTCAACGGGGAAGGAGGGGAGATTTCTTCATTTTCGCAGCAGGGCGGGGGTATTTTGCCGGAGTCGGTCGAACTTTTCTGATGAGAACGATGGCGCGGCGCGCTTCTTCCCCGAGATCATACTTCTTCACAGCCTCAATTTCGCCCCCCATCTGGCGAATGGCAAACGCGGCTTCGTTCAATTCTTCCTCCACGTCATACCCCTTCAGCGCTGCAAAACAGCCCCCGATTTTGACAAAAGGCAGGCAGTATTCGGATAAATTCCGCAGGTTCGACACCGCTCTTGCTGTTGCAAGGTCATATTTCTCCCGAAAACCGGGCTGCTTTCCCGCTTCTTCTGCGCGGGCATGCTGACAAATTGCCTCAATTCCCAGGCTTTTGGTCAGCTCCTGCAAAAAAACGATCCGCTTGTTCAGGCTGTCCAGCAAGGTCAGCCGAATGTCCGGCCGGCAGAGCTTCACCGGCACCGATGGAAATCCGGCGCCGGTGCCCACGTCAATCAGCGAGGCGCCTTCCGCAATTTCCGCCGCTTTGAGAAGCAGCAGGCTGTCTGCAAAATGCTTGACCACAATACCGGAGGGGTCGGTGATAGCCGTCAGGTTCATTCTCTGGTTCCAGTCAACCAGAATTTCCGCATACTGGTCCAGTTTCTCGCAAAGCGAATCAGAATAAGGCAGTCCCTGCTGTTCCAGGGTTTCACGCAGCAAAATGGGATCAATCATTCTCCGTCTCCTCCTTTTGATCTTTATGTGCAGTCAGCCACACCAGCAGCGCAGAGATATCCGCCGGGTTTACCCCCGAAATGCGGGAAGCCTGCCCCACGCTCTCGGGCTGTACCCTGGCCAATTTCTCACGCGCCTCCAGACGCAGCCCGTCAATGCGGTCAAAGGGCAGGTTTTGCGGCAGCTTCTGCGCCTCCAGGCGGCGAAGTTCCTCCACCTCGGCCAGCTGTTTCCGAATATATCCCTCGTATTTCATCTGAATTTCCACCTGCTCCGTCACCGCGTCCGGGAGAACCGGTCGCTCTTTGTCGAAAGGGGAGAGGTCGGCATAGCACAGCTGCGGCCGGCGCAGCAAATCGTCCATCCGGACGCCGGTTTTGACCGGCGATGTTCCACGTGAAACAAGCAGCTCATTCAGCTCGGGGGACGGCGGGATCGAAACCTGGGTGATCCGGGCCTTTTCTGCCGCAATCTGCTCCATTTTATAAAGGAAGGACCGGTAGCGCTCCTCCGAAATCAGGCCCAATTCATAACCCAGCGGCGTCAGCCGCTCATCGGCGTTGTCCTGACGCAGCAGCAGGCGGAATTCGCTGCGGGAAGTCATCATCCGATAGGGGTCCGAGCAGCCCTTTGTCACAAGGTCGTCAATCAGCGTTCCGATATAGGAGGTGGAGCGATCCAGGGTAAAGGGTTCCTTCCCCTGAATCTTCCGCGCCGCATTGATTCCAGCAATCAGCCCCTGGGCGGCGGCTTCCTCATAGCCGGAGGTCCCGTTGAACTGACCCGCGCCATATAAGCCGCTCACCTGACGAAATTCCAGCGTCGCCCGCAGGTCCAAGGGGTCGCAGCAGTCATACTCAATGGCGTAGGCATTGCGCATCACCTGGATATTCTCGAAGCCGTTCATGGAGCGCAGAAAGGCCAGCTGGACATCCTCCGGGAGGGAGGAGGAGAGGCCCTGCAAGTACATCTCTTCCGTATCCAGGCCCATGGGCTCCACAAAGCACTGATGCCGCGGCTTGTCGGAAAACCGGACGATTTTATCCTCAATGCTGGGGCAATATCGGGGTCCGATTGCGTGGATCCGGCCGCTGTAGATCGGGGATTTATCCAGGTTTTCCAGAATAATCCGGTGGGTTTCCGCATTGGTGTAGGCGATGTGGCAGCTCACCAGATTTTTGGGCGGCTCCTTTGCTGCAAAGCTGAAGGGGACCACCTTCTCGTCGCCCTTCTGCTCTTCCAGCTGGGAAAAATCAATGCTTCTGCGGTGAACGCGGGAGGGCGTCCCCGTTTTAAAGCGCCGCAGATGAATGCCATGCTCTTCCAGGCTGGCGCTCAGTCCGGCGGCAGGCGCAACTCCGTCCGGCCCGCCCGGATAGGAAATTTCACCTACGTGGATTTCCCCGTTTAAGTAGGTGCCGCTGGCAATGATGGCGGCCTTCACCGGATAACGGGCCCCGAGCCGGGTGCGCACCGCAGCAATTTTGCCGCATTCTGTCTCGATGGCCGTGACCTCCGCCTGACGGATATCCAACAGGGGCTGTTCCTCCAGCAGGCGCTTGATATAGTCATGGTAAGCCCGCCGGTCAATCTGCGCGCGGAGGCTGTGGACTGCCGGACCTTTCCCCAGATTCAGCATCCGGCTTTGGATGGTGTTGGCATCGGCCGCAATCCCCATCACGCCGCCCAGCGCGTCAATTTCCCGCACAAGGTGCCCCTTCGCCGTCCCGCCGATGGAGGGATTGCAGGGAAGGTTGGCAATGCCGTCCAGCGTCAGCGTAAAGAGGATGGTGCGCGCCCCAAGCCGCGCAGCCGCCACGGCAGCCTCCACCCCTGCATGGCCGCCGCCGATGACAGCGACGTCATATGAAGCGAGATAATAGCTCATGTAATTCCTTCCTGACATTGATTGTCGAATATATTCTTTTTGTGCGTTTTTGTATTTGTGTAGCGTACACTTTTATTTGCCCACGCAGAACCGGGAAAAGACCTGTTCCACAACCGCATCCGTCACCCGTTCACCGGTCAGCTCCAACAGGGAGGAGATGACGCTTTCCACCGAGACATCCACCGCGTCCAGCGTGTATCCCGCTTCCAGCGTCGCCAGCGCTTCTTCCAGCAGGGAGGCGGCTCTTTCCGCGCAGGAAAACTGCCGCATATTGGCCAGCATCGCGCCGGACGCCTCTATGCCGTTCAGCGAAAGGACTTCCTCCACCGCCCTGGACAATTCCTCCAGACCCTTTCCTTCCTGCGCGGAAATTTCCACCAGGCGCGCGGATTTTTCCGGACAGAACCGCTCCCGCAGCTTTTGCACATCCAGCATCTGCCCCAGGTCGGTCTTGTTGCACACCGCCACGCAGGGGACGCCGCCGAGCCGCTCCATCAGCCGCTCGTCCTCTGCAGTGAGAGGGGAGGAACTGTCAAACACGGCCAGCACCAGCTGGGCGGAATCCAGCCGTTCCAGCGCGAGCTCCACCCCCGCCTGTTCCACCGCGTCGCCGGTTTCCCGTATTCCCGCCGTGTCGGCCAGGCGCAGAACCACGCCGCCCAGGGTCACGGTTTCTTCCACGACATCCCGGGTGGTGCCGGGGATATCGGTGACGATGCTTTTGCGCGCCCCGGCCAGCAGGTTCATCAGGGTGGATTTCCCCACGTTGGGCTTTCCCAGAATCACGGTTTCCACCCCTTCGCGGATCATCCGGCCCTGGTCGAACCGCGCCAGCAGCCCGTCCATCTCAGCCTTCACCTGGGTCAGAACCGACCGCACCTCGTCGGATTCCACCGGGTCGATCTCTTCTTCCGGATAGTCCATGTAGGCGGCGATATGGCCGCTCACTTCCAGCATCCGCTCCGTCAGCCCCTGGATTTTCCGGTAAAGCGCGCCGTTTACAGCACCCCGGGCGCTCCGCAGGCTCTGTTCGCCGCCGGCCTGAATGAGATCGGCGACAGCCTCCGCCTGGGTTAAAGACAGCTTCCCGTTCAGGAAGGCGCGCTTTGTAAATTCTCCCGGCCCGGCGGGGGATACGCCCTGACGCAGCACCGCCATCAGGACCCGGCGGGTGACATACAGGCCCCCGTGGCAGGAAATCTCCGCCACATCCTCCCCGGTATAGCTCTTCGGCGCGCGGAAAACCGTGACGACGGCCTCATCCACCGCTTCCTCTCCGTCATATACCGTCCCGTAGGCGGCCGTATACCCTCTGTGCTCCGCCAGACTCCGCCCGGAAACCGGACGGAAAACCCGGTCCGCCGCCGCAATGGCGTCCGGCCCGGAGATTCGCACCACACTGATGCCGCCTACTGCGTGGGGGGTGGAAATCGCCGCAACAGTTTTGCTACCAGCCATAAAAACTCCTTTCCCAGCTTTGAAAGAAAAACCTCCCCGCCGGATGACGGCTGGAGAGGCTGTACGCATTATAGTTCAATTTTAGAATAAAGCTTGATGTTGTCATCCAAAACGACTTTCTCCTCTTTGGGAGGCTGTCCGTCCTGCTCTGCGGGCTGGGCTTCCCGAACCGCATTGGCGGCAGGCTCCTTCATCTCCCGCGGCGGCCTGGAAGAACGTCCCCTGCCGCCGGAAGGACGGCGTCCGGGCTTGGCGGAAGGCTTAATGACCACCTTCCGGTTGGGTTCTTCGCCGGAGGACTTGGAGTAAACGCCTTCAATGTCCGTCACCACAGCGTGAATAATCCGGCGTTCATACGGATTCATGGGTTCCAGCGCCACAGGGCGGCCGGTTTTCAGAACCTTCCGCGCCATCCGCTGCGCCAGCGCGCGGAGCGTCTCCTCCCGCTTCTCGCGGTAATTGCCCGCATTCATGGTAAACCGGACATATTCCCCCTCGCTGCGGTTTGCAGCCAGGGAAACCAGATACTGAATGGCGTCAAGGGTTTCGCCCCGTTTGCCGATTACGGTTCCGATGCCGCCGCCCTCCAGATGGACCAGAACGGTGCGGTTTTCGGTGGGCTCCATCCGAATGGAAATGTCCTCCGCGCCCATTTTTTCAAAGATCTGCCGGAGATATTCCTCCGCGGCCCGAATTTTTTCCTGGAGTTCCTCCGAAACCGGCTGTGCGGCGGAAGGGGCGGGCTGCGCGCCTGCTTCAGGCTGCGGCGGGTCCTTTTTCGGAGGCTTCGGAGCAGGGGGGGCTTCGTTTTTCACCGCCTGTTTGGCGGGGGAGGGCTGCTGCTGGACAGGCTTCGGCTTCGCGGGGGGAGGAGTCTGCTTTTTCGCAGGCTTTTTCGGCTCCTCGTCCTCCGTTTCGACCGTCACTCTCACTTCCGCAGTCACCTTGCCAAAGCCCAGAAATCCCTTTTTCGGAAAACGCAGGACTTCCGGCCTGGCATCATCGGGGGAAACGCCCAGCTCTCTGCAGGCGTTTGCAATGGCTTCCTCCACCGTCGCGCCGGTGGCAGTATACTGACGAATCATATTCCGCCTCCATCTTCAAATTAAGGCTTACATCAAATCCTTGTCGGTCACTTCGATATATTCTTCTCCGTATTTTTCCGCGTCCTTTTTCCGGGCTTCCGCCAGCCGCCGGCGGTTCCGCTCCTTGGAAGAAAGATACTCCGCCTCCGGATCCCGGTCAGGATCGCCTTTCAGCGGCTCCTGGCGGTTCTTTTTGGCCTTTTCCTTCTTTTCTTCCTCGGTCATGTCCTCCTCGTCCAGCTCTTCGCCGCGCGCCAGTTTCTTCTGACGGCGTTTTTCCCGTTCCAGACGCTTCTTTTCTTCCGCTTCCTTCAGCTTCTGCTCATACTCCGCCTTATACCGCGCGGGGCTGTAGATCTTGTTCATCACAATGGACTGAACGCCGGCCAGGATGTTGGAAACAATCCAGTAAATGCCGACGCCTACCGGCACGGTAAACGCAATCCACACCGAGAACAGGGGCATGATGTAAAGCATGCCCTTCATCATGCAGCCGCCCTGCTGGTTCTGGTTGGCGGTGGGGTTGGTTCTCATGGAGATGAAGGACGCCAGGAAGGAGGTTACGCCGGACAGAATGGGGATCAGAATCAGCCAGTTCCATTCAAACTGGGGCACAACGCCCAGGTCCAGCCCAAACAGGCTGTAGTCGAAATTCGCAATCTTGTCCAGATATTCGGTTCCGATGCTGGAAAACCAGCCCACCTGGTCCGGATTCTGGACGGCGGCTACAATCTGAAGTTCCGCCTGGTAGGCATTGAACTGCGGGATATGCTGGGCCAGGATGTCCGACATCTGGCTCACCACATCCGAGGGAATGTGCAGAATATGCCGCAGAGGCTTGTACACCACGTCGATGATGCCGAACAGAATGGGGAACTGAATCAGCAGCGGCAGGCATCCGCTCATGGGGTTGTAGCCATGCTCTTCATAGAGCTTCATCAATTCTTCCTGCTGCTTCTGCTTATTGTTGGCGTATTTTTTCTGGATTTCCGCCATTTTCGGCTGAAAGACAGCCATTTTTGCGGAGGACTTCTGCTGTTTAATGGACAGGGGGAACAGCAAAGCCCGCACCAGGATTGTAAACAGAATCAGGCAGATGCCGTAATTGCGGATGACCGTGTAAAGCAGCCACATCACCCATCCAAGCGGATAGCCAAATATTTCTTGCAATGCACACATTCCTTTCTACAAGTGCAGGCGGCATTCCCCTACCGTCCCCGGCGATGGGAGCCGCCTTTTCGTTTTCCGCTCCGTTCCCACTCCCAGGGGGGAAGGGAAAAGGTTTCCGGCACCGGGTCGATCCCGCCCTTGCAAAAGGGGTTGCAGCGCAGGATCCGCCACAGGCTCAAAATGCATCCTCTCAGGGCCCCGAACCGCTCCAGCGCCTGCAGGGCGTAAGCGGAGCAGGTGGGATAAAACCGGCAGCTCGGCGGCTTTAAACCGGAAATATGCCGCTGATAAAAGCGGATCACCGCCTTGAAAAACCGCGTCATCCCTTCTGTTCCCCTTTGGAAGCGGAGGGCTTTTTCAGCTTTTTGAGGCACCCCTTCATCGCAGCCGCCACCTGGTAGGACTTGGCCTGCAGAATCCGCTCCCGCGCCACAAATACATAATCGCAGTCCGGTTCAAACCGGTCCACAATTCCGCGCATGGCAGCGCGGAGCAGGCGCCTTGCGCGGCTCCGGCAGACGGCGTTTCCCACCTTTTTCGTGGTTGTGATGCCGTACCGCAGGCCCTGCCCGCGGTTCTTTACCTGATAACAGATAAAAAATGGGGTCGCTTCGCACTTTCCCCGATAATAAGCCCGCCGGAACTCCTTATTTAATTTCAGCGTCTCCGGGAGCGCATCTGTTTTTCGTCCCATTTTTTCCATCATCCATATCTATTGATTAACCGGCGGTTCAGGCGCCGTTCCTTTGAAAACAAGAAAGCCGAGGAGCCCCCTCCGCATATGCAGGAGCCAAGCGGCCTCCTCAGCCTTTCACCGAAAATTAGTGGGTCAGTCTCGCTCTGCCTTTGTCGCGTCTTCTCTTGAGAACTTTCCGGCCGTTGGCGGTTTTCATTCTTTTGCGGAAGCCGTGAACTTTCTTTCTCTGCAGTTTTTTGGGCTGATAGGTTCTTTTCATCTATTTCCCCTCCTTTTCCTGTGTTCGAAGTATCCGGTTTTCGAACGTCCGGGGGACCGCTGGCAAAAAGGCGCCCGGAAAAAAGCGAAAACCCTCAATGTAATAGTATAATCTATCCGCGCGCATCTTGTCAACTGTTTTTTCCGAAAAAAAGATTCTTTTTCCTCAATCGGGGCGGTTATGTGGAACCCGCCAGAAAATCCGACGCTTTTCCCCTCCTTTTTTCCTCACAAATTCATGTGGAAAACTTGCGAAAACCTTCAGACTGTGTTATAATGAAATCAACTTATCCACCGGCTCTCCCCGCCGGTTTTCTGAATATTTTTTGTTTTTCACATGTTTCACGCCACTGTTTTCCACCTGTTCTTGTGCGGCGCATCTGGCGGAACGTGTTTTTTCAACGTCAAAATCCCGATCTTTTCACTTTTCTCAACATTTTTGTGTGGAAAACTCACCCTTTTCCACCTTTTTCCAGTCCATTCCATCAACCGCCAGGAGGAATTTCAACATGCAGTCATTTTCCGACGTGTTAAACTTTGTGAAGGATTATTTCCAGGAAAAAGTCCGGAACAACGAGCTGTCCGAAACAGCCTATCACTGCTGGATTCAGGATATCAAGCCGGGGAAATTTGAAAACAACACCGTCTACCTGATTTCCCCGTCCCCCTTTCACCGCAAGATTCTCATCGAGCAGTATCTGGGGAGGCTCAAGGAAGCGTTTGAAACGGTCCTGGGCTTTTCGGTCAACGTAGAAATCCTCTGCGAAGGGGAGCCGCAGGCCGAATCCGCCCCCGCCATGCCGGCCGCAGCGCCCCCCGTCCCGCGGGAGGAGCCGCCCGCCGCCCCTTCGGCCCCGCCTTCCGCGGGTCCTTCGTCCGCCCCGGTTTACTCGGGCGGGGACAGCTCCCTCTCCTTTCTCGACAAGCGCATCCAGGAAGCGGACATGTTTGTCGGGGATTACGACTACACCTTTGACACCTTCATCGTGGGGAGCAAAAACGAATTCGCCTACACCGCCTGCAAATCGGTGGCCAATTCCGCCAACATCCACAGCACTTCCATGAAGCCCTACAACCCCCTTTTCATCTACGGCCCCAGCGGGCTGGGCAAAACCCACCTCCTGATGGCCATCAAAAACGAGGTGCAGAAGAACGACCCCAGCCTGAACGTCATCTACACCAGCTGCGAGACCTTCTCCAACGAGCTGATTGTGGCCATCAAAAACCAGACCACCAACACCTTCCACGAAAAATACCGCCATTCCGACTTTTTCCTCATCGACGACATCCAGTTCCTGTCCGGCAAGGAATCCTCCCAGGAGGAATTCTTTCACACCTTCAATGAGCTGTATCAGTGCGGCAAGCAGATCGTCATCACCTCCGACCGCCCCCCCAAGGACATCAACGTCATCGCCGACCGGCTGAAATCCCGGTTTGAGTGGGGGCTGCTGGCGGACATCGGCGCGCCGGACCTGGAAACCCGCATCGCCATCATCCAGCGGAAAGCGGAGCTTCTGCAAATCCGCATCCCCGACGACATCATCAATTTCATCGCCACCAAGCTCAAAAGCAACATCCGCCAGCTGGAGGGCGCGGTCAAAAAAATCAAGATGTACAAGCTGTACACCGGCTCCGAAGCCACCCTGAGCGTGGCGCAGAATGTCATCAAGGAGATCCTCAACGACAACCAGCCCATGCCCATCACCATCGAACGGATCATCGACGAGGTGGCCCAGACCTACAAGGTCAACCCCAACGACATCCGCTCCAACAAAAAAAACGCCCCCATTTCCCAGGCGCGCCAGATCGCCATTTATATTGTACGGGAGATCACCCAGGCGACCATGAAGGAAATCGGGCAGGAATTCGGCGGCCGCGACCACACCACCATTGTCTACACCCTGAAAAAGGTCGAAAACCTCATCAAGACCAACCCCCATGACCGCGGGATCATCGAAGATATCATCAAAAACATCCGGGACAACTAAACTTTCGGTAAAACGCCCTCCCGCGGGAGTTTTCCACTTTTTGGGGAGACGCCGGACCCCCGGCGGGCCTGTCTCTTTTTCCGCTCTCCGGCGGGAATTCACCTGTTTCACCGTCTGCTTTTCCACAGGCAGATGTGAAAAAATCGAGCTGCGTCGTGCCGCCTTCTTTTTTCCACCCGGTTTCTCACTTTTCCCTCCCCATTTTTTCCACCCGCATCCCGCCTTCCCCAATTCCCCATTTTTCTCACATCCGTTTCACAGTCCTCATTTGCCGGGATTTTCGGGGATTCTGGGGGGGCCGTGCGGTCCCGCCCACATTTTCACACCCCCTACTACTATTACTATCCTATTTCTTTTATTATTCTATTCTATCTCTGCTGTCCGGCAAACCGGCTGGAAGCCAGATGGCGGAACTTCTTTATACAAAGAGTATTACTGCTTCAAAACGCACTTTTGCACTACCTACGCACAAAAAGAATGGAGGCTCCTTATGAAATTTGTCTGCGACAAAGCAACGCTTGCGGAAGCGGTCAACAACGTCTCTCCCGCAGTTTCCGCAAAATCCACGATGATGGCGCTGGAATGCGTCCTCCTCCGATGCACAGGCAGCGTGCTGTCGGTGATTGGCTACAATCTGGAGCTGGGAATCACCAAGGACATCGCCGTTTCATCCGCAGAGAGCGGCGCGGTTATTCTGAACGCCCGCCTCTTCGGGGAGATCATCAACCGGATGCCCAACACCGAAATTTCCGTGTCCACCGACGACAAACTCCTCACCGTCATCAAAGGCGGCGGCGCCCAGTTCACCATCCTGGGGATGGGGGCGGAGGAGTACCCGGAAATCCCGGTGGTCAGCGAGGAGAAATCTTTCCGCATCGCCGCGGACACGCTGCGGAGCATGATCTCCCAGACCCTTTACGCCGTCTCCCAGGACGCGGGCACGCCGGTCCTCACGGGAACGCTCTTTGAAAAAAAGGGCGGGACGCTGTCCCTGGTGTCGGTGGACGGCTGCCGGCTTGCTCTGCGGAAGGAAGCCATTGAGGGGGCGGAGGATTTCCGCTTTATCGTTCCGGGCAAGACCTTAAGCGAGCTCTTCAAACTCCTGAGCCGCTTTTCCGGCGGGGACGAGGAGGTCCTGGTCAAGGCGGGGAGCCGCCACATTGTCTTCGGCTGCGGCGGCTACAACGTGATTTCCCGCCTGCTGGAGGGGGATTTCATCGACTACAACACCGCCATTCCCCGGGAGCACAAGACCCGGGTGACCCTCTCCGCCAAAGAGTTCGCGGAGAGCATCGGCCGCGCTTCCATCATCATCAACGAAAAGATCAAAAACCCCGTCAAAGCCGCCTTTGAGGAGGGGCAGGTCTCCATCTCCTGCGAGACCCCCATGGGGAAGGTGACCGATACCATGGCGGTGGAGCTGGAAGGCGCGCCGGTGCGCATCGGCTTCAACAACAAATTTATGACCGACGCTTTGAAGGCCAGCGAGGAGGACGAGCTGATTCTCGAAATCAACACCGCTTTTTCTCCCATCAAGCTGCTCCCCAAGGAGGGGGACGCCTTTGTATTCCTGGTGATGCCCATGAGGTTGAAAGATGATAACTAAGCATGTCAAAATCAAAACCGGTTTTATCCGGATGGATCAGTTTTTAAAATTCTGCGGCGTGGCGGAAACCGGCGGCCATGCGAAACAGCTGGTGAAGGAGGGCCTCGTCCTGCTCAACGGGGAGGTCTGCACCCAGCGGGGGAAGAAGCTCTATCCCGGCGACGAAGTCCAGGTGGAGGATTACCGCCTGCTGGTGGATTAGGAGGCCGGCATGGTCATCGAATCGCTGGAGCTGCGGGATTTCCGCAACATTGTCCGGGCGGAGCTCTCCCCCTGCGAGGGGATCAACATCCTGTTGGGGGAGAACGCCCAGGGAAAGACCAACCTTATGGAGGCGGTCTGGCTCTGCACCGGCAATAAGAGCTTCCGGGGCGCCCAGGAAAGCCAGATGGTCCGTTTCGGGGCCGAGGCGTTCGGAGTGGAAATCGCCTTCCGCGACCGGGAGCGGACCCAGAACATCCGCTATTCCGCGGGGGCCGGACGGAGGAAAATCACCTTAAACGGCGTCCCGCTGCGCCGCCCGCAGCTCTGGGGCGTGTTCCCGGCGGTGGTGTTCGACCCCACCGGCCTGAGCATCGTCCGGGACGGCCCGGGGGAGCGCCGCCGCTTCCTGGATGCCGCCATTTCCCAGCTCAAGCCCGTCTACGCGAAGTATCTTTCCCAGTACCAGGCCGTTCTGGAGCAGCGCAACGCCATCCTGCGGGACCCGGAGCGCTTCCGCCAGTTTGCGGCCACCTTCGACGTCTGGGACGCGCAGCTCGCGAAGCTCGGGACGGTCCTTTCCATCTACCGGGCCGATTACCTCAAAAAGCTCCAGCCGGCGGCGGCGGAGATCTACGGCGGCTTTACCGGCTACGCCGAGGCCTTCTCCCTGGGGTATGAATCCACCGTCTTTCCGGCGGGGAAGGAGCTGGCGGTCTATTCTGACGCCCTCATTGAGGAATACCGCCTGGCCCTGGAGGAAAGCCGGGAGACGGACCGGAAAATGCGCTGCACCACAAAAGGCGTCCATCGGGACGACATGACGCTGGAGATCAACGGCCTGCCGGTTAAGACTTTCGGCTCCCGGGGGCAGCAGCGCAGCAGCGCCGTCGCCCTGAAGCTGGGGGAGGCCCGCCTCTGCCGCGGCATCACGGGGGAAAGCCCCGTCATTTTGCTGGACGACGTCATGAGCGAGCTGGACCAGGGGCGGCAGGACTATATCCTCAACCAGATCCGGGGGTTCCAGGTGCTGATTACCTGCTGCGATGCGTCCAATACTCTCCGTATGGAGAGCGGCAGAATCTTCACCGTCCGCGGCGGACAGATCGCGCGGGAATAGGATGTTCCCGAGAAAGGCCGGTTTTTATGTATCTGCACATCGGAAATGAAAAAATTCTCAGTGAAAAGGACATCATCGGCGTTTTCGACATCGAAAACGCCTCGGTTTCCAAGCTGACCAAGGAATTTTTGAGCAAGGCCCAGAAGGGCGGGGAGGTCGTCAGCATGACCTCCGATATTCCCAAATCCATTATCGTCTGGGAGCACGGCGGCGAGCGCAGGCTCTATCTCTCCCAGCTGGCCCCGGCCACTCTTTACAAGCGAAGCCGGGAATTCGGATAAACCGCCAAACCCAACCAGAAAACGGAGGAAGCAAACAGTGAGCAATCAGCCCGTGAATGGAAATCAGTATGACGAAAACCAAATCCAGGTGCTGGAGGGCCTGGAGGCCGTGCGGAAACGCCCCGGCATGTATATCGGCTCCACCGGCCCCACCGGCCTGCACCACCTGGTCTACGAAATCGTGGACAACGCCATTGACGAGGCGCTGGCAGGCTACTGCGACCGGATTCTGGTGGATATCCTGGAAGGGGATATCATCCGGGTCGTGGACAACGGCCGCGGCATCCCCGTGGGCATCCATCCCAAGGAGGGAATCTCCGCCGCAACGGTGGCCTACACCATCCTCCACGCCGGCGGCAAGTTCGGCGGCGGCGGGTATAAGGTCTCCGGCGGCCTTCACGGCGTGGGCGCGTCGGTGGTCAACGCCCTGAGCGAGTGGCTGGAGCTGACCGTTGAAAACGGCGAGCACGTCTATTTCCAGCACTTTGACCGGGGGCATTACGACGAGGAACTGAAAATCATCGGCGACACCAAAAAGACCGGCACCACCGTCGTCTTTAAGCCGGACCAGGAAATTTTTGAGGATATCCATTTCAATTTCGACACTCTGCTGGACCGGCTGCGGGAGCAGGCTTTCCTGAACGCCGGCGTGCGCATCGTCCTCACCGACTACCGCGACCCGGACAACCCCGTCCAGGAGGATATGCGCTACGAGGGCGGCGTGCGCTCCTTTGTCAGGCATCTGCTGGAAAAGGCCGCCAAAAACCCCATCCACCCCGAGCCCATTTATCTCTACAAGGAGGAAAACGGCTGCACCGCCGAGGTGGCCCTCCAGTACAGCGACAGCTACCACGAGGTCATCAAATCCTTTGCCAACGACATCCACACCATCGACGGCGGCACCCATGAGCTGGGCTTTAAAAACGCCCTCACCCGGGTGTTCAACGACTACGGCCGCCGCCGCAAGCTCTTAAAGGACAACGAGGAAAACCTCACCGGCGACGACGTCCGGGAAGGCATCATCGCCATCATCAGCGTCAAGCTCCCGGAATGTGAGTTTGAAGGCCAGACCAAGAGCAAGCTGGGCAATATGGAGGCCCGGCCGCTGGTGGAAAACATGGTCTTTGACGGGCTCAACACCTTTTTCGAGGAAAATCCCGCCGTGGCAAAGCTCATCTTTGAAAAGGCCGTGGGCGCCCAGCGCGCCCGGGAGGCCGCCCGCCGCGCGCGGGACCTCACCCGCCGCAAATCCGCCATGGATTCCGGCGGACTGCCCGGGAAGCTGGCCGACTGCACCTCCAAGGACAACACCGTCACCGAAATCTATATCGTCGAGGGCGACTCCGCAGGCGGCTCCGCCAAGGAGGGCCGGGACCGCGCCTTCCAGGCCATCCTTCCCCTCTGGGGCAAGATGCTCAACGTGGAAAAGGCAAGGCTCGACAAGGTTTACAGCAACGAAAAGCTCATGCCGGTGGTTATGGCTTTAGGCTGCGGCATCGGCGAGGACCTGGACGTTTCCAAGCTCCGCTACGGCAAGGTCATCATCATGGCCGACGCCGACGTGGACGGCTCCCACATCCGGACCCTGCTTCTGACCTTCTTTTTCCGCTATATGCGCCCCCTGGTGGAGCAGGGACACATCTATTTCGCCCAGCCGCCCCTCTTCCGGGTGGCCCGGGGCAAAAAGTTTTACTACGCCTTCAACGAGAAGGAGCGGGACAAATACATCGCCGAGCTGTCCGAAGGCGGCGGCAAGGTGGATGTCCAGCGGTACAAGGGCCTTGGTGAAATGGACCCCCACCAGCTGTGGGAGACCACCATGGACCCCTCCAACCGCACCATTGTCCAGGTGACGCTGGACGACGCCGCCCGGGCGGACCAGACCTTCACCATCCTCATGGGGGACA
This sequence comes from Candidatus Merdivicinus intestinavium, assembly GCA_018713245.1. GTDB lineage: Bacteria > Bacillota > Clostridia > Oscillospirales > Ruminococcaceae > Merdivicinus > Merdivicinus intestinavium. The sequence goes on along the minus strand of DVFM01000041.1, from coordinate 15,545 downwards.
AGGTGGAGCCCCGTCGGGAATTCATCGAGCGCAACGCCCGCTACACCCGAAATCTGGATATTTAACACACAAATCTGTATTATATTCAGAAATTATACGGACAGGAGAGTTTTATGAGCGAATTGGATGAAAAGATCCTCCCGGAAGAGACGCCGGAAGAGGAAAAGCCTGTCGAGCCTGCCTCCCCGGAACAGGAGCAGGAAGCCCCCGCCGAAGCGCCGGCGGAGGGCGGAGAACCGGAACCGGAAAAAGAAAAGAAAATTGTCCCCGGCCAGGGCGTGGACGCCGAAAAGTACGATGTTTCCGAGCCGTGGCTGGACGGCAGGCGGGTGGACGACAGCGTCCGCGGCCTGGAAATCCGCTACGACCTGCGCGGGGACGAGGTGCGCAAAGCCCTCAAGTACTTCCAGAAGAAGGCCCTGTACCGGAAAAACACCATTTTTACGGTGATTCTGGCCATCATCGCCGCGCTGTACGCCCAGTCGATTTTCCAGGACCCGAGCTACACCATGGGCTACCTGATGATTGTGCTGGCTGTGGGCGTCATCTGGATTCTGTGGTTCCTGCCGTCGCGGCACATCAAATCCGCGGCCCAGGCGGCGGACCTTTCCCAGGACAGCTTCAGCCTGGAAATCTGCCCCGGCGGGCTTCTGCTTCCCCAGGAGGACGGGCGCTACCTGGTGGGGTTTGACCGCCCCGCCGTGCGGGCGGCGGAGTTTTCGGACCTGTTTCTGATCGTCGCCAGCCGGGAAAAGCTCTTTGTCCTGCCCAAACGCTGCATCCCGGAGGAGGACCAGCAGTCCCTGCGGGAGATGCTCAAAGAGGCGCTGGGCGCCCGGTTTGAGCTTGTCCAGGCAAAGGAATGACCGCGTAAGGAGGAAAAACGTTGGAAAACAATTTTGAAAATAACGAAGGCACCAAGATTTTGCAAATCGACATCGACGACGAAATGCGCAGCGCGTTCCTGGATTACTCCATGTCGGTCATTGTGTCCCGCGCCCTTCCGGACGTCCGGGACGGCTTAAAGCCGGTCCACCGCCGCATTGTCTACACCATGCACGAGGCGGGCCTTACCCCCGACAAGCCCTTTAAGAAATGCGCCACCACCGTCGGCGACGTGCTGGGTAAATACCACCCCCACGGCGACGCATCCGTTTACGACGCCCTGGTCCGTCTGGGGCAGGATTTTTCCCTGCGCTACCCCTTAGTGGACAAGCACGGAAACTTCGGTACCATCGACGGCGACCCCCCTGCGGCCTACCGTTACACCGAGGCCCGCATGAGCCGGATGGCCCTCTACATGGTGGCCGACATCAACAAGGACACCATCGATTATGATTCAAACTACGACGACTCCCTGAAAGAGCCCCGGGTGCTGCCCTCCCGGTTCCCGAACCTTCTGGTCAACGGGTCCACCGGCATCGCCGTGGGCATGGCCACCAATATCCCGCCCCACAACCTGCGGGAGGTCATCGACGCCTGCGTCGCCCTCATTCAGAACCCCGACCTGGGGCTGGAGGGCCTGATGGAGCACATCAAGGGGCCGGATTTCCCCACCGGCGGCATCATCATGGGCCGCAGCGGCATCCGGGCGGCTTACGCCACCGGCCGGGGCAAGATCACCCTCCGGGCCCGGACCAATATCGAGGAGGACAGCAAGGGCCGTTCCTCCATCGTGGTGACCGAAATCCCCTACATGATTAACAAGACCCGGATTCTGGAAAACGTGGCTTCCCTGGTGAAGGAGGGCCGCATTCCCGGCATCTCCTATATCCGGGACGAGTCCGACCGGGAAGGCATGCGCATCGTCTTTGAACTCAAAAAGGACGCCATCCCCCAGGTGGTCTTGAACCAGCTCTTTTCCTACTCCTCCCTGCAGGAGACGGTGGGCGTGATTATGCTGGCCCTGGTGGACGGCCAGCCCAAGATTCTCACCCTGCGGGATATGCTCCGGCATTACCTGGACTTCCAGGCGGAGGTTATCACCCGCCGCACCCGGTTCGACCTGAACAAGGCGCTGGAGCGGGCCCACATTCTGGAAGGCCTCAAGCGGGCGGTGGACATTGTGGACGAGATCATCGCCACCATCCGTTCCTGCAAAGGCGGCAAGCCGGAAGCCAAAAAGGCCATTATGGAGCAATTCGGCTTTGACGACCCCCAGGCAACCGCCATCGTCAACTTCCAGCTGGGCCAGCTGGCTGGTCTGGAAATCTTAAAAATCGAGGAAGAGCTGTCTGGCCTCCACGCCCGCATTGCCGAAATGCAGGAGATTTTGGGCAACCACGAGAAGGTGATGGAAATCGTCGCCAAGGAGCTTTTGGAAATCAAGGAGAAATTCGGCGACGAGCGCCGCACCGACATCCAGGCCGTTTCCGGCGAAGTGGACATCGAGGACCTGATTCCCCGGGAGGACTGCGTGGTCACCCTTACCGAAAAGGGCTATGTGAAGCGCCAGCCCGCCGACGTTTATAAGATTCAGAAGCGCGGCGGCCGGGGCATTTCCGGCATGAAGCAGCGGGAAGAGGACGTGGTTCAGGAGATGTTCATCGCCTCCACCCATGACAGCATCCTCTTCCTCACCAGCAAAGGCCGGATGTTCAAGCTCAAATGCTACGAAATCCCCGAAGGAAGCCGCAGCTCCATGGGCTCCCACATCAACAACCTCCTTTCTTTGGAGCCCGGGGAAACGGTGAGCTCGATAATGGGCGTTTCCGGCTTTGACCCCACCAAATATGTGGTGCTGGTCACCCGCCGCGGCCTCATCAAGCGCACCCGGCTGGACGCTTATAAAAATATCCGCAAAAACGGCCTCAACGCCATCAGCCTCAACGAGGGCGACGAGCTGGTGTTCTCCCGCCTCACCAACGGCGAGTGCCAGCTGCTCATCGCCACCAAGAACGGCATGGCCATCCGCTTTGACGAAAACGACGTCCGGGAGATGTCCCGCACCGCCATGGGCGTCAAGGCCATCCACCTGAAGGACGGCGACGAAGTGGTGGGCATGGCCCGGGTCCGGGAGGGCGCGTCGGTTATGACCGTCACCGACAAGGGCCTCGGCCGCCGCACCGCCGTGGAGGATTATCCCCTTCAGAGCCGCAACGGCCTTGGGAAAATCAACTACAAGGTCAGCGAGGAAAAGGGATATGTCTGCGGCGTCAAAGTGGTGGATGAGGACGACGACCTGATCCTCATTTCCAACGAAGGCGTGATTATCCGCATCGCCGTGGCGGACGTCCGCGTGATGTCCCGGTACGCTTCCGGCGTGCGGGTCATGCGGCTCGGGGAAAACGACCGGGTTGTAACCTTCGTCCGGGCGGAGCACGCCGACGGCGAGGAGACCGAAAAGGTTGAGGAGGATGAAGGCGACGAGGCTTCCGATACCGCCGAGGCTGAAGAGCTGGAGCGGGAAATGGAGGCGGACGACGCCGCCAATCCCCAGGAGGAAGAGCCGGAAGCAGAGGACCCCGGCGATGAGGATGACTCCGAAGAGTAATATTTGACCGGATTATTACAATTTTCCGCTGTTTTGCCGGGCGGATTCGCCCGGCAAGAATAAAAAATCTTTCAATGGGAGGGCTTCTTATGAAAAAACCGAATATTGTGATGGTTATGGCGGACGATATGGGCTACTGGTCCATGGGCTGCGTGGGCAACCGCGAGATCCGCACGCCGAATCTGGACAGTCTCGCCGGGGAAGGGATGCTGTTCCCGGACTGCTTCTGCGCGTCGCCGGTCTGCTCCCCGGCGCGGGCTTCCGTCCTCTGCGGAAAGATGCCCTCCCAGCACGGGGTCCACGACTGGATTTCCAAGGGGCACATCGACTACAGCCAGGTTTCCCCGGAGCTGCAGGCCAAGCACCGGGACCCCAATGCCTCCTGGGAGTACGAATGGTCCAAAAAGCAGCTGGAGGGGGACCATGCCATCCGTTACCTGGACGGCTTCCGGGCCTACACCGAAATCCTGGCGGAAAACGGCTACACCTGCGGCCTGTCCGGCAAATGGCACCTGGGCGACGCGGCCCATCCTCAGAAGGGCTTTTCCTACTGGAAAACCATCGCCATGGGCGGCGACAATTACTACTATCCCGTGGTGCTCAAGGACGGGCAGTTTGACATGCTGCGGGGAACCTATATCACCGACTACATCACCGAAAACGCCCTCCGCTTCCTGGAGGACCGGGAGGAGGACAAGCCCTTCTACCTGAGCGTCCATTACACCGCCCCCCACGCGCCCTGGGACGAACACCACCATCCGGCGGAGTTCTACCACCTCTACGACGACTGCGCCTTCACCGAAACCCCGGACGTCCCGCCTCACAAATGGGGCGGCTCCTATACCCCGGAGCAGCGTAAGCTGTGGCTGAAGGGCTACTACGCCGCCGTCTCCGCCATGGACGCCGGCATCGGCAGAATCATCCGGGACCTGAAGGAACGCGGCCTCTGGGAGGACACCATTTTTATTTTCACCGCCGACAACGGCATGAGCATGGGCCATCACGGGATTTTCGGCAAGGGCAACGGCACTTTCCCCATGAACATGTACGACACCGCCGTCAAGGTGCCCCTCATCATCTCCTATCCCCGGGCGATTCAGGGCGGCAGCGTGGCCAAGGGCCTTTACTGCCATTACGACATCATGCCCACCATTGCCGGCATGATGGGAGAAACCCTGGGCGAGGGCTATCCCGGCCGCAGCTTCCAGGAAATCTTTGAAGGGAAGATTCCGGAGGGACGGGAGTCCATCGTGGTGTTCGACGAATACGGCCCTGTGCGCATGATTCGGAATACCGAATACAAGTACATCCACCGCTACCCCTACGGCGAGCACGAGTTTTACGACCTCAAAGCCGACCCGGACGAAAATACAAACCTCATCGGCACGGAGGACCCGCAGCTGCAGGCCGTCATCGCCCGGATGAAGGTCCAGCTGGAGGAGTGGTTCAACCGCTACACCGACCCGGATAAGGACGGCACAAAACAGGCGGTTTACGGCGTCGGCCAGCTGGATATGGTGGGCGCGAAGGGCGAGGGCCGCCAGGCTTTTGTCAAAAAATAGCGCAATACCCCAAAAATGGGAAGGGAGAACCTCATGATGCATTTCCGAATTGTCCGCCTGTCCCGGGAACGGGAAAGGGAGCGGGAAAGCTGCTTTGGGCCGTTCCAGGTGACGGAACGGGCAAAGCTGCGCTATATCGCCGGAAAGTGGAGCTGGAAGCCCATGCCGGTTTCCTCTCCCTGGCTGAAGCACTACCCCGTGGAGGCTGCCTCCGATGGGATGGAGCATGTGGTTTTCCTGTGCGAAGACAGGGGGGAGCCGGCGGGCCAGGTGACGCTGTGCATGTGGTGGAACCACTTTGCCTTTGTGGACCGGGTGGACGTGGCGCCGGCCTACCGCCGCAAGGGGGTGGCCACGATGCTGCTGCAAAGGGCGAAGGAATGGGCCCGGGAGCAGAATGCCCGGGGCCTTTTCACCCAGACCCAGGACATCAACGCCCCCGCCATGCTCCTTTACGAGAAATGCGGCTTCTCCCTGTGCGGCATTGACACCATGCTGTACTACAATTCCCCCCACCGGGGAGAGACTGCGGTGTTTTACTATCTGTTGTTTCCGAACGATTATTAACTGATTGCTGTCGGGCGCAACTGCCGGTTGCGCAATTTCCGCGGCGGTTTGGTAGAATGCAACCCGCTTTTCTGCTACCATAGAGGCAGAAAGGCAAGGAGGTCTGCACAATGAAATTCGGAGAAAAGCTGCAAAAGCTCCGCCGTCAGGCGGGGATGTCTCAGGAGGAGCTGGCGGGGAAGCTGGAGGTTTCCCGCCAGGCCGTTTCGCGGTGGGAGCTGGACGGGGTTTTGCCCGACGCCGGGCGGGTGGTTTTGTTAAGCCGGATTTTTTCGGTGTCCGCCGACTACCTGCTGAAGGACGAGCTGGAAAGCCCGGAACCCGCCGCGCTCCCCGCCCGGGAAGCGCCGGCGCAGCCGCCTGCCCCGGCTGGGAAAAAGGGGCTGCTCATCGCCGCCTCCGTCACCGGGGGGCTCGGGGCGCTGGGATTTCTGGTTATTGCGGTGCTGTCCAGCATGATTCAGGTTTATACCACCATAACGGAGCGAGAAGGCGGAAATATCCGGTATACCAGCGGCTGGACGTACTCCTTCCGCGGATTTGTGGAGGAATACCGCCTGGGGGCGCTGGTCGGGATTTTCGGGATTCTGCTTTTCGCGGGGGCGCTGTGCTTCTGGGGCTGGGTGGCGTCGCGGAAAAAAAGCGGAATGTTCGGGGAGGAAAAAACGTGAAAAAAGAGGAATGCCTGATCTGCAAAGCGCCGCTGGAATACCTGACGGAGGATGCCTGGATGGAGTGCGCCCTCTGCGGCAAAAAGGAGCGCAGCAAAACCCGGTGCGTCCGCGGGCATTATGTGTGCAGCAGCTGCCACATGAGCGGGATGGACGCCATTGCGGGGATGTGCCTGCGGGAAACGGAGAAAAACCCCGTCCGAATCCTGGAAAAGATGATGTCCATGCCGTTTTGCCACATGCACGGGCCGGAGCATCATGTCCTGGCGGGGGCGGCGCTTCTGACGGCGTACCGCAGCTGCGGCGGGGAGCTGGACCTTGCCCGCGGACTTTCGGAGATGCTCAGCCGCGGCAGGTCCGTTCCCGGCGGCGCGTGCGGGTTCTGGGGGGCCTGCGGCGCCGGGATCAGCGCGGGGATGTATGTTTCCATTGTGACCCATGCGACCCCGCTGGCCCGGGAGGAATGGGGGCTTTCCAACCAGATGACCTCCCGCGCCCTGGCTGCCATCGGCGAGGTCGGGGGGCCGCGCTGCTGCAAGCGGAATTCCTATCTGGCGGTGGCGGAGGCTGTCCGGTTCACGGAGGAAAAACTGGGCGTTTCGATGGAGCTTGCCCCCATCGTCTGCTCCCGCAGCGGCATGAACAGCCAGTGCATCGGCGGCAGATGTCCGTTTTTCAGGGGAAAATAGCGTCAGGCGGGACCGGAAACGGTCCCGTTTTCGCATAAAAAGCCGTTTGCTGCCCCGGGAAATTTTTCCTGTTTTTGTTGCAGGCCCGTCCGCGGCGTGGTATAATGGGAATATCCCAAAAAAGGAGGCGTCCGCTGTGGAAAGACGGGACAAGATCAACTATTACCTGGATATTGCCGAAACGGTTTCGGAGCGCTGCACCTGCCTGCGGAAGCATTACGGCGCCATCATCGTGAAAAACGACTCCATTCTGTCCACCGGCTATGTGGGCGCGCCCAGAGGGCGGAAAAACTGCTCCGATTTGGGGCGCTGCATCCGGGAGGAGCTCCATATTCCCAGAGGGGAGCGCTATGAGCTCTGCCGCAGCGTCCACGCCGAGGCCAACGCCATCATCGCCGCGCCCCGCAGCGAGATGCTGGGCGCAACCCTTTACATGGCCTGCCGGGACGCCAAAACCGGGGAACTGGTGGCCGGGACCAGCTCCTGCTCCATGTGCAAGCGGCTCATCATCAACGCCGGCATCGAGACGGTGGTCGTCCGGGACACCCGGGAGGACTACCGGGTCATCCGGGTGCAGGACTGGGTGGAGGACGACGAATCCCTGGAGGGGAAATTCGGCTATTAGCATACCCCGGCCGCCCCGCCGCATAGACTGGGAAAGAAAAACAGTCTGCGGGGGGATTGGATGGAAAACAGGAAGAAGCTGCTGCTCCAGTGGCTGGGCGCCGTGCTGGGGATCGGCCTGCTCTGCGGCGGGGCGTCGTATTTCGCCGGGTGGAAAACCGCCCCGGCCATGAAGGAGGCCGCCCGGACGGAGGGGACCCCGCTGCCCATTGTCATGTACCACAACGTCCTGCCGGACGGGGAAAAGGGGGAGCTGGGGGAATACGTGATTGCCGCTTCCGAGCTGGAGGGGGACCTTTCCTACCTGCGGGACTGCGGCTATGAAACCGTCACCGCTTCGGAGGTGTTCGACGCGGTGCGGGGGGTGGGAACCCTGCCGGAAAAGCCGGTGATGCTCACCTTTGACGACGGCTTTGAAACCATGGAGCAGACGGTGCTGCCCCTCCTTTCCAAATACGGCGCCAAGGCGGTGGCGGCGCTGGTGGGGGAATATACCGACCTGTATTCCGGCGATGTGCCGAAAGCCCTTTCCTACTCCCACCTCAGCTGGGACCAGGCGGGGATCCTGGCCGATTCGGGCCTTTGCGAGATCGCAAACCACAGCTACTCCATGCACGGGCTGGACGCCCGCCAGGGGATGCGCCGGATGCCCGGGGAATCGGAGGGGGATTACCGCCGCGCTCTGGCGGACGACCTGCTTTTGATGCAGGAAAAGTGCCGGGATCATCTGGGCAAGGAGCCCCGGGCCCTCTGCTACCCCTACGGCTTTTACACGGAGGAAAGCGAGGCGGCCGCCCGGGAGCTGGGCTTTTCCCTGACCATGACCTGCGAGCAGGGGGTCAACTTCCTGACAAAGGACAAAGGCTGCCTTTACGGCCTGCGGCGGAACAACCGGCCCCACGGCGCGGACCGGGAGGAATTTTTCAAAAACCTGGGCATTGCGCCCGAGTGAGGATGATAACAGCGTGAACCTGACCAATTTGAGCACCATTCGGGAGATTGCCGGCCGATTCGGCTTCACCTTTTCCAAATCCCTGGGGCAGAATTTCCTGGTGAACCCTTCGGTCTGCCCCCGCATCGCCGAGCTGGGCGGCGCGGACGGGAACACAGGGGTCATTGAAATCGGCACCGGCTTCGGCGTGCTCACCAAAGAGCTGGCGGAAAGGGCCGCCAAGGTGGTGGCCGTGGAGCTGGACAGCCGCCTTCTCCCCATTCTGGACTACACCCTGGCGGATTACCGCAACGTGAAGATCGTCAACGCGGATATTCTCAAGGTGGACCTGAAAAAGCTCATCGCGGAGGAATTCGCGGGGCTGGAGGTGGCGGTCTGCGCAAACCTCCCCTATTACATCACATCCCCCGTCATTATGGCGCTGCTGGAGCAGCGGCTTCCCATCAAGTCGGTGACGGTGATGGTCCAGAAGGAGGCGGCGGACCGGCTCTGCGCCCCTATGCCCTCCCGGGAGTGCGGCGCGGTGACGGCGGCGGTGCGGTATTACAGCGAGCCCCGGACGCTTTTCCCGGTGAGCCGGGGGAGCTTCTGCCCCGCCCCCAATGTGGATTCGGCGGTAATCCGGCTGGATGTGAAGGAACAGCTCCCCCTGGGGCCGGAGGAGGAAAAAACGCTGTTCCGGGTGGTGAAGGCCGCCTTCGGCCAGCGGCGGAAAACCCTTCCCAACACCCTGTCCGCGGGCCTCGGCATCCCCAAGGCGGAGGCCGCGGAAAAGCTGGCTGCGGCGGGGCTAAAGCCGACGGCCCGGGCGGAGGAGCTCTCTTTGGAGGAGTTCTGCCGGCTGGCAAAGGAATTCTGACAACGAACGGAGGAATTGAACATGGCAACGGAATATCGAAAAGCAGCGGCGGAGGAATACGAGGACCTGATTGATTTCGGCAATATGGTTTTTCAAACCGATTTTGCGGCCCTGCTGCCCAAGCTCTATCAAGATCACCCGGAGATGGCGCAGCATCACTACCTGGCGCTGGAGGACGGGGAAATCAAAGGGATGGTGGGCAGCTTCCCCTTGGAATTTTCCGTGGACGGGGAGATTGTGAAGGCATACGGCATCGGCACCGTGTCCGTCCATCCCTGCGCCCGGGGAAAGGGCTACATGAAGGAGCTGATGAAGCGGGCGGTGGCCGACGCCAAAGCGGCTGGCGCCGACCTCATGTGCCTGGGCGGCCAGCGCCAGCGGTACGAGTATTTCGGCTTTGCCGAAGCCTGCCAGCAGCGGCGCTTTACGATCACCCCCACCAACCGCCGCCACTGGAAGCAGATCAGCACCAAGGGCATCGAGCTGCTGCCCCTGCCGGACAACAGCGAATATACGGCCGACTGCTGGAAGCTCCACCAGGCGCAGCCCATCCATGCGGTGCGCCGCATTGAGGATTTCGCGGAAATCTGCTGCAGCTGGAGCAGCGTCCCCCTGGTTATCCGGAAGGACGGGGCCTTTTTGGGCTATGTCATTTGCAGACGGGAGGGCACGTCGGCGGGAGAACTGCTGCTGAACGACTGGCAGGAAGCGCCGGCGGTGCTGTTTGCCCTGGTGGAAAAATTCGGGAAGGACCTGAGCATCACGCCCTTTTACTTCCAGAAGGAGCTCATCCGCGCGCTCAATATTGTGGCGGAAAGCGGCAGCGTCGAGGACGGGGAAATGATTCAGACGCTGAATTTCCCCCGGATGCTGGAAATCTTCCTGCGCCTGAAGGGGAAGCAGACGGGGCTCCTGGACGGCGCGCTGGTCCTGGAAATTCCCGGGGAGGGGAAATGGCAGGTCCGGGTGGAAGGCGGAGAGGTCTCCGTCCGGGACACGAAAGAACCGGCGGACTGGTCCATGGACGCCGTGCGGATGCAGAACCGGGTGTTCAGCGCCGCCAACCTCTGGGAGTACGATTCCCTGCTGGAAAACAACTGGTTCCCGGTCCCGCTGGAGCTCCCCAATCACGACATGACCTGATTTTTGGGACAAACGGATAGAAATGCGAAAATGAAAACCTGCTTTTTATCGGAAAAGCGGGTTTTTGTTTTTTTGAAAAAAAGTGTTGACAAACGCGCCCGGGTGTGGTAAAATAACATACGTTCCCTGTTGGACAAACAAGGAAGTATCCGGCGGCATAGCTCAGTTGGCTAGAGCATTCGGTTCATACCCGAAGTGTCGATGGTTCAAGTCCATTTGCCGCTACCATATTCGGCCCGTTGGTCAAGAGGTTAAGACACCGCCCTTTCACGGCGGTATCACGAGTTCGATTCTCGTACGGGTCACCAGGAAAAATCCGAAGCAGAACTGCTTCGGATTTTTTGTTCATTGATGATGCATTGGCGTTTGCAGGGGGTGGACGGGAATGCCCGTAATCAAGGGGCTGGAATGGACCTTTGACCAGGAGGCCCGGCAGTATGCGAAGATGCGGCCCGGATATTTGCCGGAACTTTATGAGGACCTGCTGGCGTATCTGCCGCTGGGGCCCGGGGAAAAGGCGCTGGAAATCGGAATCGGCGGCGGCCGATTTACCTTGTATGATACCCTGGATTTGGAATTGGCCCGAAAACCTTTTTAGCGTTCCAAGCGCATCCGTTCCGGCGGATGCGTTTTTCTTTTGGGCCGGGACAAAGGCGTGAAAATTCGGAAAACGCCTTTTCCTGTCAGAATTTCAGCCGTAAGGAGTGTTGAAATCTTATGACATTCCTCAGTTTATTATGGGAATTTTGGATTTGGCCTTGTTTTTTTGTGCTTTTCTGCTATACTGAAAAGGGAACAATCCCTTTGCGGAATAAAAATGGCAAGGAGTGTGGAACAATGATCCCCTTTCTCAAAGAGGCCGCCCATGTGCGCCCGACGAAAAAACAGCTGGACTGGTTCGATATGGAGTCCTATGCCTTCGTGCATTTCAGCCCCAACACCTACACCGACCTGGAGTGGGGCAAAGGCGATGAGCCGGAATCGATTTTCAACCCCACCAAGCTGGACTGCGACCAGTGGGTGGAGGCCATCAAATCCGCCGGCCTGAAAGGCATGGTCCTCACCGCCAAGCATCACGACGGGTTCTGCCTGTGGCCCTCCAAGTACACCGAGCACAGCGTGAAAAACAGCCCCATCAAGCGGGATATCGTCAAGGAAGCCTCCGAAGCCTGCCGGCGCGGCGGCATCAAGTTCGGCGTTTACCTCTCCCCCTGGGACCGCAACTCCAAATATTACGGCACCCCCGAATACAACGACTATTACTGCAACCAGCTCACCGAGCTGATGACCCAGTACGGCGAAATTTTCTACGTCTGGTTCGACGGCGCCTGCGGCGAGGGCCCCAACGGCAAAAAGCAGGTGTACGATTTCCCCCGCTACCACGAAATCATCCATAAATACCAGCCTAACGCCGTAATCTTCAGCGACTACGGCCCCGATATCCGCTGGTGCGGCAACGAAGCCGGCGTCGCCCGCCATTCCGAGTGGGCGGTGGTCCCCTCCGAACTCTGCACCCGCGCCGAAGTCCAGACCGGCCCCGGCCCCATGGCGGCGGAAGGCGACATCTCCTACATGTACAACACCGATGCGGAAATCGGCACCATGAGCAATATCCTCTACAGCAAGGGCCTCTGCTTTGTCCCGGCGGAAATCAATATGTCCATCCGTCCCGGCTGGTTCTGGCATGAGAAGGAGGAGCCCCATTCCCTGGAGCGGCTTTTCAAAACCTACCTGACCTCGGTGGGGGCAAACGCCTGCTTCAACCTCAATGTCCCGCCCACAAGGGAAGGCCTCATCGACGAGCGGGATGTGAAGCGCCTGAAGGAATACGGCGACCTGCTTAGGAAGGAATTCGGCACCCCGATTCCCGCCAAGGTGGAGAAGGTCCCGGGCTGCCCGCCCAGCCAGCCGAAATACACCATCACCTTCGACAAGCCCCGGAAGGACATCAAGTATGTGGTTCTGGCCGAGGATATCGCCGAAGGGCAGCGGGTGGAAGCCTTCCGGATTACCGCCAACGACGGGAGATACGCTTCCTTCGAGGGGACCTGCATCGGGCACAAGAAAATCTGCCCCCTCTATGATCCTTTTGCCAACCAGAACCCCCTGACCAACGACAGCGCCCCGGAAATCAAGTCGCTGACGGTCCATGTCACCGCCGCCCGGGACGAAGTCCTGATGAAAGACATTCTCGTTTACTGAGTTTTTGCCCAAGGAAAGCATAGTACCCCGTTTGGGAAAGGCTGCCGCCTGAAAATTGACGGCAGCCTTTCCTTTTTGGAATAAATCCCCGGAAATTCCGCCAAACTATAGACAATCACACAACGGGATTCATTCGGACGGGAGGAATTGCGATGGGCGGACGGGCCTTTACCATGGAAAAAGGGGAGCTTTGCCGGGCGGACGGGCGCCCGCTTTCGGCGGAGGACGCGCTGCGGGCCGGGCTGGCGGCCGGGCGGATGAAGCGGGGCGGCGCGGTGGGCGCAGGGAGGGGGGACTCCCCGGCGGCCCGGGCGCTTCTGCTGGCGGCGGAAAGCGGCGTTCTGCAAAGCGGTAGCTCCCTTTGGGGGTTTGGAAGCTGCTTTGAAAGCCAGTTCCTTTACTGCTGCGGCCGTTCCGGGGCCAGCGGCGGCATCTTTGTGGATTTTGCCGGACGGCTGCGCCCGGTTTCCGGCGGCGGGCTTCCCCTCTCCCTGGAGGAGGAAGAACAGTTCCTCCGGCTGATGGAGGAACCGGCCCGCCTTCCCGCTTCCGGCAACGGCTGGGGGGCCTGCGTCTCCATGGGGAGCCTGCGGGAAATGTACCGGGTGGAGCTGTTTAAGGCGGCGGAAACCGGCCTTTCCGGCCTGACCGCCTGCGTCAAGTGCGCCAACCCCCTTATCCGGCGGCTGATGGAGGAGGCCATGGCCGAGCTGGGCTGCCGCGTCCGGGAAGGGGGCGTGGTCCTCCAGATTTCGGCGGACGGGCGGGATATTTCCGCCTATCAGGAGGTGCAGGACTATATCTTCACCGACCGGGTGCTCTGCCTGGTCTGCCTGGACCTGTTCCGCCGGGGCCAGGACGCCGCCGTGCCCGCGTCTGCCCCCCGGGCGCTGGACGGCGCGGCCGCGGCCTGGGGCAGGCGGCTTTTCCGGTACGAGGACGGCTTTCCGAGCCCCACCGACCGCAAGGCCCGGGCCCTGGGCGCCCGCCAGCTGTTTCTGCGGGACGGGCCCATGCTGGGGATGCGCCTTCTGTCCATCCTGCGCCGGAACGGCGGGGGGCTGGCGGGGCTTCAAAAGGACATTCCCGTTTTCGCCCAGGTTTCCCGCACCATCCCGGCGGGGAAGGCGGCGGCCCTCCGGGCGGCCGTGCTCTCCCTGCCGCTGGGGGAGCTGCGGGTCCGCCCCGTCCGGGGCGGGCGGTTTGCGTTCCTGGCCGCGGAAAGCGGGAGCATGGAGGCCGCCGAAGAACTCTGCCGCCTGGGGGAGGAGAAAATTGCCGCCGGCGAAGCGCCGGATTCCCATACTTGACAGGCGCGGAAAAACTTGCTATACTAAAAATATCTATTTGTTCGGATTTCCAAGCGGTTTTACTGACACACTTGAACGGATACTTTGCAAATAGGACTGCCCGGCAAAATGCGCGGCAGTTTCCGGCAGGAGGCGGCGGGTTCGGCTTATATCCCGCCTCCGCCGGAGGGAAGAACGGAAAAATACATAGCAGGATGCACGGCAGGCCAAAGGTGAAACCATACCGCGGTTTCTCGGAAAACCTATGGCTTTACTTTTATGCACACAGCGCGGAAGACGGGGATTCTTGCGCCCTTTTTCCGCATGCCCGCCGGGCCCTGCCGTTATGACGAAAGGAAAGAAGCGTATGAACGACAACAATCACGACAACCACTCGGAAATGAAGATTATCGACGCCATTCTGTCCGATACGACCAAGCCGGCGGCGGGCCGCTCCCGGTCCGGAACCCGGCGCGGACGCGGCAGAACCGCCCGCCCCGCCGTCCAGGCCCCTGCTGCCGCGGCGGAAAAAACGGCGGAAACGGCCGCCGCCCCGGAAAAACCCGCTGCGGAGCAGCAGCCCGCCAAGACCCCGGCGAAGCGCCAGCCCGCCCGCCGGACCTCCCGGCCCCGGACGGAAAACGCGGCCCCCCAGAAGGCGGCAGCGGAAGAAACCGCAAAGCCCGCCCGCAGCAGCCGGACCGCTTCCTCCGCCAGAGGGCGCAGGGGCGGCAAATCCGCCAAAAAGCTGACCTCCGTCCGCATCATCCCCCTGGGCGGCCTCAATGAGATCGGCAAAAACATCACGGCCTACGAGTGCGGCAGCGACATCGTCATCGTGGACTGCGGCATGGGCTTCCCCGACGCCGATATGCTGGGGGTTGACATCGTCATCCCGGACTTTACCTGGCTTGAAAAGAATGTGGACCGCATCCGCGGCATGGTCATCACCCACGGCCACGAGGACCACATCGGCTCCATCCCCTACTTCCTCAAGCGGGTGGGAACCCATATCCCGATTTACAGCGCCGCGCTGACCATCGGCCTCATCGAAGGGAAGCTGAAGGAGCACGGCCTGCTGAACAAGGCGAACCTCCGGGTGGTAAAGCCCCGGGACGTGGTCCATTTCGGATGCATGTCGGTGGAGTTTATCCATGTTAACCACTCCATCCCCGACGCCATGGCCATGGCCATCACCACCCCCGCCGGCGTCATCATCCAGACCGGCGACTTCAAGGTGGACTACACCCCCATTGAGGGCGACCCCATCGACATCGCCCGGCTGTCGGAGCTGGGGAGCAAGGGCGTGCTCTGCCTGCTGGCCGACTCCACCAACGCGGAGCGCTCCGGCTTTTCCGAGAGCGAGCGCCAGGTGGGCTACGCCTTTGAAAACCTCTTTGCCCAGGCGGGGGACCGGCGGATTATCATCGCCACTTTCTCCTCCAACATCCACCGCATCCAGCAGATCATCAACATGGCCGCCCGCACCGGCAG
>DVFM01000040.1 GCA_018713245.1 Candidatus Merdivicinus intestinavium | reverse complement strand
CGTAGTCGTTGGGGTCGTGGGCCGGGGTGATTTTTACCACGCCGGTGCCTTTTTCCATGTCGGCATGCTCGTCGCAGACAATGGGGATTTCCTTGTTTAAGAGGGGCAGAATGACGTGGCAGCCGTGGAGGTGAGCGTAACGGGGGTCATCGGGGTTAATGGCCACGGCGGTGTCGCCCAGCATAGTTTCGGGGCGGGTGGTGGCCAGCTCCAGCATTTCGCCGGTTTCTTTTACCGGGTAAAGCAGGTGCCAGAAATGTCCGTCCTGGGTTTCATGCTCCACTTCCGCGTCGGAAATGGAGGTGTTGCAGTGGGGGCACCAGTTGACCATGCGGTTGCCCCGGTAAATGAGGCCCTTGTTGTACAGGCGCAGGAACACTTCCTGCACCGCCTCGGAGCAGCCCTCGTCCAGGGTGAAGCGTTCCCGGGACCAGTCGCAGGAGGAGCCCAGTTTTTTCAGCTGGGTGACAATCCGGCCGCCGTACTGCTCTTTCCAGGCCCAGGCTCGTTTTAAGAATTCTTCCCGGCCGATCTGTTCCTTGGTGACGCCTTCTTTGCGCATCTGCTCCACGATTTTGGCCTCAGTGGCGATGGAGGCGTGGTCAGTGCCGGGGAGCCACAGGGTGCAGTAGCCCTGCATCCGCCGCCAGCGGATGAGGATGTCCTGCAGGGTGTTGTCCACAGCATGGCCCATGTGCAGCTGGCCGGTGATGTTTGGGGGCGGGATGACGATGGTATAGGGGTCCTTTTCCTCGTCAATGTGGGCGGTAAAGTAGCCTTTTTCCTCCCAGTTTTGATAGATGCGGTCCTCGAAATCCCGAGGATTGTACATCTTTTCCAGTTCTTTTCTCGGCATAAAGATGCTCCTTTCGTTATATTTCTGATAACAAGGGGTTGAATTGTAGGGGCCGGGTCTCCCGGCCCAAAACCAGGCCAATATCGGCGGGCCGGGAAACCCGGCCCCTACAAAATGGAATCAGGTGATTTCATCGGGATAAAAACAATCCTGTTCCCAGGTAAGGGGATTCTGGTCGATATACAGCCAGATTTTTTCGTATTCCGCCCGGTTCCGGATGATGTGGTCGTGGAAAGACCGCTGAAAAACGCGGCGTCCGGATATTCCGTCCAAGGCGTTGATTTCTTTGGTGGCCTGATATTTGAACCATGCCATAACGGTGCTGATTGTAGGGGCCGGGTTTCCCGGCCCGCATAATTCCCATTCAATTCGGAAAATAAAATGAATGTGATTGGGCATAATAACGTATTTTTCCCGTTGAACCATTGGGTATTTTTCCGAAATACGCTGAATCACATCGTCCGTAATCCGCCCGTATTTTGTTAACCGCGGGCCGGGAAACCCGGCCCCTACCAGAATCTCTGATAAAAACGGGACACGGTTTTGGGTACACATGGTCACAAAATACGCGGCGGGGCTGCTGTAATCCCAATTTTGCAGGCGATTCTGTTTCCGTGCCGGCCCTTCCATTACTTTTCTTCGGCCATGGCCGCCACCTTTTCTTCGTCCGGGGTGGAATAAAGGGTGTAGTAATGGTCGAAAATCACCATGCCGGGCTTGGCGCCGTTTGGCTTTTTCACATTCTTCACCTGGGTGTAGTCCACTGGAATCAGAGCCGCGCCCCGGGCTTTGGAGTTCCAGGCGGCAATGGCGGCGGCTTCCTCCACCGTCCGGTCGGGCAGGTCGTTTAAGTCCGTCCCCTCCGTCACCAGGATCACATGGGAACCGGCGAACCCCTGGGTGTGGAACCAGATGTCCCAGGGCCGGGCGTCCCGGCAGGTCAGCTTGTCGTTTTGCTTGTTGTTGCGCCCGCACCAGACCAGATACCCGTCGGAGGTCCGGTATTTTAAAGGCGGCTGGGCCTTTAGGAGCTTATTTTTGTTCTTGTAGTTTTTCAGATACCCCTGCTCGGAAAGTTCTTGGCGGATCTCTAAAAGCTCGCTTTCGCCGCTGGTTCGGGACACGGCGTCGAACACGCTGTCCACATACTGGAGTTCCGCCTCGCCCTCCACAATGAGTTTTTGCAGCATTTTTTCGGCGGTGGCGGCCTTGCGGTACTCCTTATAATACTTCTGAGCGTTGTCCACCGGGCTTAAGGCCGGGTCCAGCTCGATGTCCATTTCCCGGTTGTCGTTGTAATAATCCTCCACCGTTACAACGCGGTCGCCCTTTTTCATTTTCCAAAGATTGGCGGTCAGCAGCTCGCCCTTCTTTTTCAGTTCCTCCCGGTCGGCGCAGGCGGCCAGCTCCTCCTTCTGGGCGGCGATTTTCCGGGCAAGGCGGTCGGTGGTGTTTAAAAGCATCCGCAGAAGGTCGTTGGAACGCTGCTTCATCCGCTCCAGCCGCACTCGTTCCGAATAAAAGCTGTCCAGCAGGGCACTGGGGGAGCCGTAGGTTTTGCTGACCACCAATGCGCCGTACTGGGTGATGTCCACAAAGGAAAATTCCCGGGGTTTGCCGTCCTGGTCAAAGACGGTGGTGAATTTTCCCTCCCCGGTGCTTAAGGCTTCCCGGATTTTCCCCAGGAAGAAAAATAGCCGGTCCCACTGGTCCTTGGTCAGGGCGTTTTTGTCCGCGTCCTGGCCGTGGATGGTGTAGGCGGTGATTTCCCGGGTCAGCACCGAGGAGAAGCCCTCCAGGCTCCCCATGAGGCTTTTGGCCAGGTCGGCGCTTTTTTCCGAGAGAATCCGGGCCTTCAGGGTTTCATCGTCCGTTTCCAGCAGGTTCAATTTGTCCTGCCGGGGCGGCTCCGTGTAGCGGATGCCGGGCAGGATGGGCCGGACGCCGGACATTTCCTGGTCCACCCGTTTGATGGAATCCATGACCTTCCCGTCCCCGTCAATGAGGATGATGTTGGAGTGCCGCCCCATGATCTCCGCCGCCACGGTGATGTTCACCAGGTCGCCCAGCTCGTTTGTGGCTTCAAAATCCAGGTACAGCACCCGGTCCATGCCCATCTGCCGGACGCCCAGCAGCTTGGCCCCGGTCAGGTGCTTCCGCAGGAACATGCAGAACATGGGCGGGGTTTTGGGATTTTCAAAGGGCTGTTCCGTGTAGTGAATCCGGGGGCTGTCGGCCCCGGCCGACAGAAGCAGCCGCCCGCTCCATCCCCGGGAACGCAGCAGGAAGATGATTTCTTCCCGGGAGGGCTGATAAATCCGGTCGATGCGGCTGCCGACGGCGTTCTGTTCAATTTCCAGTTTTAACATGCGCAGATACGCGCCATCCAGTGCCATAATCGCTCCTTTCTGTCCATAAAAAACGCCTTCCGGGGAGAATCCCCAGAAGGCGAATCAATCGCGTTACCACTTCTGTTCGCTTTTGCCTCGCGGCGAAAAGCCTCTGCCGGTACTGTCATACCGTCCCGCTGTAACAGGCGGACCTGTCGCAGCCTCAACCGCGGAAAACCCGCGCTTCGGTGCGCCGTTCAGGGGCTACCTTCCGCTTTTTCCGCCTGTTCTCCTCCCAGCCCGGGCCAACGCCCTCGAAAGAACTCTCTGAAAGCCCGGATGAAAAGCATACTCTCCCCGTCGCTACGTTTGGATACAGGTTGATTCTACCACATTTTCCGCTCGTTGTCAAGGGAAGGCAGCGGCCTTATTTTCCCGGGGTCTGAGATCACAGCAGCCCTTCCGCCTCCGCCGCCGCCAGAATCCGGGCAAACAGCGGACCGCTCCCCGCGCAGATGGGGGCCGGTTTGGCGTAGGAAAGCCCCATCCGGCCGGAACAGATTTCCCCGCCGGCCTCCCGGATAACAACCGACGCCGCCGCGTAATCCCACGGGGAAAGGCGGGCTTCAAAAAATCCGTCGTATCTCCCTGCCGCCAGATCGCAGAGATCCAGCGCCGCGGAGCCGGTGCGCCGGATGTCGCCGCATTCGCAAAACAGCCGTTTGACCACCGCAAAAGTGGGGTCCAGCAGCTCCCGGTAATAAGGAGAGCTGCCAAAAACCAGCAGCGATTCGGCCAGCGGCGTCTCCGCGGCCCGGATGGGCGCGCCGTTTAAAAACGCGCCGCCCCCTTTGACCGCCGAAAACAGCTCGCCGGAATCAAAGTTGTACACAACCCCCAAAAGCCCTTCCCGGCCGGAGACAAGCCCCACCGAGATGGCGGAGCGCCTGCATCCCCGGACAAAGTTTGCCGTCCCGTCGATGGGGTCGATGACCCAGCAGGGGCCGTCAGGCAGAACGGAGCCTTCCCCCTCCTCCGCCAGGAAACCCGCCCCCGGCAGCAGGGCCGCCAGCTTTTCCATTAAATAGCGCTGGCTCGCCAAATCCGCGCTGGTGACAAAATTGGCGTGCCCTTCCTTGGCGGAAACCTCCGGCCGCCGGATGGAGCGCACAACCTCCCCCGCTTCCCGGACCTCCTGTTCCGTCTGTTCCGCCAGAACGCGGAGTGTGGACAATTCCATAAATTCCTCCCCTTTCCAATCCAAAACGCGAAAAATCCCCGCAGAGGCTGTCTCTGCGGGGATCATCTGGAGCTGATAACCAGATTCGAACTGGTGACCTCGTCCTTACCAAGGACGTGCTCTGCCTACTGAGCCATATCAGCGTTTTGTTTTGGCCGTCTCATCGGGACAGCTTTTATATTATAGCAGACCTTTTTTATTTTGTCAACAGGTTTTTAAAATTTTTTCGTCCCCGGGAAAACCATTGTCAGAATCCGACGGATGTGGTATAATATAACAAAACCGCGGGAAGCGTCAGGAAATCCGCTTCTCCCGCGCATTTCTCGCAAGAAAGGAGCCCTTATGCTCACAACACAGCGCACAGCCGTCATGAATTTTGAAAACGCCGTTCGCGGGGCGCGCAACCCCCTGAGCAGCTGGGACCGGATGGACAGTTTTTCGGACGAAAACGGGAATTTTGTTTTCGGGCCCAACGACCTTTCCCTGGCCCGCCGTCTCTGCCGCGCCGGCAGCGACCATCGGAAGTTCCTCCGGCAGGTCTTTGTTTCTGTCGATATTACCGCCCCCCTTTACTGGTGGAAGGAATTCGACACCTATAAAGTCGGCACCGTGGCCAATTCCACCAGCACCATGCATAAAATCCACGCCAGGCCCTTTGACCGGGCGGATTTCAGCACCGACCAGATGTCCCCCGCCACGCTGGCGCAGATGGACGCCGTAATCGCCTACCTGGAGTCCCTCCGCCTGCGGTATGTGGAAACCAAGGACAAGGCCGTCTGGTACGATATCATCCAGTTTCTGCCCTCCAGCTACAACCAGATGCGCACCTGTACCTTAAATTATGAGAACCTTGTGGGCATTTATCACGCCCGCAAGGCGCACAAGCTGGAGGAATGGCATGTATTCTGCCGCTGGGTGGAAACGCTCCCCTACGCGGACGACCTCATCATCATGAAGGAGGAATAACCATGCCCGGCAAGCTCTTTGTCCTGGACGGGCTGGACGGCTCCGGAAAGACCACCCAGACCGCCCTGGCCGCCAAAGCGCTGGAAGCCGCAGGACGCCCGGTCCGCATCATTTCCTTCCCCGATTATCAGCAGGAATCCTCCGCCCTGGTGCGGATGTACCTGGCGGGGGAATTCTCCCCGGACCCCGACGATGTCAACGCCTACGCCGCCTCAAGCTTTTACGCGGTGGACCGCTACGCCAGCTATCAGAAATTCTGGAAAAAAGACTACGAAGCCGGGCATACTATTCTGGCGACCCGCTATGTGAGCTCCAACGCCATCCACCAGATGGCCAAGCTCCCGCGGGAGGAGTGGGATTCCTACCTTTCCTGGCTTTCCGATTTTGAACACGAAAAGCTGGGGCTTCCCCGCCCCGACCGGATCCTTTTTCTGGACATGAACCGCCGGGCGGCGGACTCCCTGCTGCTGAAGCGCTACGGCGGGGACGCCTCCAGGGAGGATATCCACGAGCGGGACCGGGCTTACCTGGCGCGCTGCCAGGAATCGGCCGCCTATGCCGCAAAAGCGGGCGGGTGGACGGTCATCCGCTGCGACGACGGGGAACATCCGCTCCCCCAGGCGGAAATTGCCGAAAAAATCCTCCGGTGCCTGCTGGAGGCCATGTAAAGGAGCCTTTATGCTGCAATTTCGACCCATCGAACTCCGCGACCGGGAGATGGTCAACCGCTATCTGCGGGAAAAGGACATCCCCGGCAACCAGTATTCCTTCGGGAACCTGTTTATCTGGCGGAATATCTATCACGCCGAACTCTGCGAGGAGGACGGCTTTCTGTTCATCAAATCCGGGCCCTCCGGAAATTACGACTTTATGTGCCCCATCGGTTCCGGAGACCTGAAGGGAGCGGTGGAAAATCTCCTCGCCTGGTGCGGGGCGGAAGGCTGCACGCTGCGGATGAAGTGGGTCCCGGAAGGGGACAAGGTCCTGCTGGAAACCCTCTTTCCCGGAAAACTGCGCATTTCCTCCGACCGGGACTGCGCCGACTATATCTACGAGCGGGAGCGCCTGCGCACGCTGGCGGGGCGCAAGCTCCAGTCCAAGCGCAATTTCGTCAACCGCATCAAAAAGCAAAACTGGTCCTACGAGCCCATCACCCTGGAAAACATGGCGGAATGCCAGCAGGTCCAGCAGGCCTGGTGCCGGGAAAACAACCACTGCACTGAGGACGGCCCCCGGAAGGAAAGCTGTGCGGTTCAGCAGGCTTTCCGGCATTTCGCCGACCTGGGCTTCCGCGGCGGCTGCATCCGCCTGGACGGGCAGGTGGTGGCTTACACCATGGGGGAACCCCTCAATTCCAACACCTTTATCGTCCACATTGAAAAAGCCCTTTCCGGCATCCCCGGGGCTTACCCCCTCATCAACCAGCAGTTCGCCGAACACGCCATGGACGGCTTCACCTATGTCAACCGGGAGGACGACGCCGGGGACGAGGGGCTGCGGAAAGCCAAGCTCTCCTACGACCCTGTCCGTCTCTTTCAGGATTACGTTGTGGAATTCCCCCCGGCGGAGGACTGAGGATGGAAGATTTCGCGGTGCGGGGGGACCGGGAAGCCCTGCGGAAAATCTGGCTTGCCTGCTTCGGCGGGGAAGAAGAATACGTGGATTTTTACCTGCGCCGGCGTTTCCGCCCGTCGGAAACGGTGGTGTGGCGGGAAAAGGGCGTCCCCGTCTCCATGATGACCTTAATGAACCTGGAAATCGCGGGCCGCGCCGGAGCCTATGTCTACGCGGTGGCGACCCTGCCGGAATATCGGGGGCAGGGGCTCATGCGGCGGCTGGACGCCTTCGCAAAACAGGCTGTTCTGGCGCGGGGCGGCGCTTTCATGGCGCTGGTTCCGGCTGAACCGCCCCTTTTTGCCATGTATGAGAAGCTGGGCTACCGGACCTCCTTTTTCCTTTGGGAGAAGGAGGCGGACGCCGTTCCGTCCCGGAGGCGCTTCGGCTTTTCACGCTGCGGTTTTTGGGATTTCGCCCGCCTGCGGGGGGAATACCTGGCCCGCTTTCCGGGGGCAGCCGCCCACCCGCTGCCGGAGCTCCGCTACATTTACCGGGAGCTCTGCCGCTACGACGGCGGGGCCTTTCGATGGAAGGAGGACGGAGCGGCCCTCTATGCAGCCTTTACCCGGACATCCCGGGGGCTCTGGCTGCGGGAATGCTCCGGGCCGGACCCGGAAGCCGCCGCCTGCGCCCTGGCCGGAGAGCTGGGGTGCCATCATATCCGCATCCTGTGCGGGCAGCCCTTTCCGGGGGCCGTCCGGGTTCCCTACGGAATGGGGCGGACCCTCCGCCCGGACGGGAGCACGGGACCGCTGGAGGAATGCTTCCCGGGTCCGTTTTACATGTCGCTGATGTTGGAATAAACGCTGAAACGAAGGAGTGCTGACAATGATTTATGTGTTTTTGGCAAACGGTTTTGAAGAAGTGGAAGCCCTGACGCCGGTGGATTTCCTCCGCCGGTGCGAGCTGGACGTCCGGACGGTGGGCGTCAGCGGCAGCGCGGCGGTGGGGTCCCACCGCATCCCGGTCCTCTGCGACATGACCGTTGAGGAAATGGACATCACAAAGGCCGACGCGGTGATTCTCCCCGGCGGCATGCCCGGCACCCTCAACCTGGAGGCCTGCCCCCAGGTAAAGGACGCCCTGCGCTGGTGCGCGGACAATCAGAAATGGATCGGCGCCATCTGCGCCGCCCCCTCGGTGCTGGGGCATATGGGGCTCCTGGAGGGGAAAAAGGCCACCTGCTTCCCCGGCTTTGAAAACGAGCTCACCGGCGCGGAGTTTACGGCCGAACCGGTGGTGCGGGACGGGAACATCATCACCTCCCGCGGCGCGGGAACTGCCTCTCAGTTTGCTTTTGCGCTGATTGAGGCCCTCTGCTCTCCCGAGCAGGCAGCCAAAATAAAGGCGGGGATTCAATGGAAAGAGTAAAGCGTCCGGACATCCGTCTGGTCAAGCGGGAGCTGCGGGACCGGATGAAAACCCTGCGGCGGAATATGCCTCCGGCGGAAAAGGCAGCCAAGGACGCCGCCATTCTGGGGCGCATCACCGCCCTGCCGGAATACCGGCGGGCCTCCCTGGTGCTCACCTATGTGTCCACCCCCATCGAGGTGGACACCCACGCCCTCATCGCCCGCGCCCTGGCCGACGGCAAACGGGTGGCGGTCCCCTACTGCATCCCCGGCAAGGTGGAGATGCTCTTCTGCCAGATCAGCAGCATGGAGGATCTGGCCCCCGGGACCTTCGGCGTGCTGGAGCCGGACCCGGAAAAGCTGCCGGTGCTGCGGGATTTCCGCGATTCCGTCTGCATCCTGCCCGGGCTGGCTTTCGACCTTCAGGGCTACCGCCTGGGTTACGGAAAAGGGTACTATGACAGATTTTTGTCCAAATATCGCGGGGTAAATATAGGCGCATGTTACAATGTTTGCCTCAAGCCGTTGCTCCCCCATGGAAGATATGATAAAATGGTAGCCATATTGGCTACGGAAAAATTCGTAAAACGCATCACACCCCAACCGGCGCACCGGCGCCGGACTTCCCGGACGGAAGGAGAATCTCATGGACGAAGATAGAAAGAACGGACAGGAAACGGATTGGGTGGACGAGCTTCTGCAGGAGGTAGCCCAGGAAAACGCGGATGCGGAATCGGAGCCGCAGGCCCCGCCGGAAGAACCGCAGGCCGCTCCCCCTCCGCCGCCGGCGCAGCCTCCCGAGCAGCCGCGCCGCGCCGCAAAATCTCCTGCACCCAAGCGCCGCCGTCCGAAGCGCGTGCGCGTCCGCCGTGTCGGGATCACCTATTCCATCATCTATATTGCCGTTGTCCTGGCCCTCTGCGGCGCGGCGACAATCTTCTGCATGCGGGCAGCCGCCGACGTGCTCGCCATTTCCCAGCCGGATGTGGCGGTGGAAATCGAAATCCCGGAGGGCACCGATGTGGAGGAGCTTTCCCACATTCTGAAGGACGCCGGCGTTATCCAGTATCCCTGGATGTTCCAGCTGGTCGCCCAGTACGAGGGCATCGGCGAAATTGCATCGGGCACCTTTGTGGTCAACCGCAATATGGGCTACACCTCCCTGATGAACGCAGTGGAAAAGGGAAACGCGCCGCGGGAGACTGTGACCGTTACCATCCCCGAAGGGCTGAATATCAACGAAATCGCGGAAATTCTGGAGGAAAACGGCGTCTGCTCCGCCACAGTCTTTACCCGCGCCGTGGGCAATACCGATTTCAGCTACGACTTTGTGTCGGAAATCCCGGACGACGACCAGATTTACTACCATCTGGAGGGATACCTTTTCCCGGACACCTATGAATTTTACACCGGCGACAGCGCTTTGAACGTCATCAGCCGGATGATGTCCAATTTCCAGAGCAAGATTTCCGAAGTTTCCGCGCAGATTAACGCCAGCGGCATGAGCCTCCATGAAGTGATTACCCTGGCTTCCATCATCCAGGCGGAGGCTCCGGACGCGGAAAATATGGCGATGGTTTCTTCCGTTTACCACAACCGCCTGAACAATCCGGCGGAATTCCCGCGGATGGAATCCGACCCCACCCGCAATTACGCCAACGAGGTCGTCCTCTCCGACAGCTCCGTCGCGAGCCAGCAGCGGGCGGACGCATACAACACCTATACGTCGGAGGGACTTCCCCCCGGCCCCATCAACAATCCCGGCATGGACGCCATCAACGCCGCCCTGAATCCGGCGGAAAGCAGCTACTACTATTTCTGCAGCGACCTGAACACCCGGGAGTTCTTCTACGCGGAGACTCTGGCGGAACATGAGCAGAACCTCTACAGAGCCCACCTCCGTTGACCAAGCGAGCCGCTTCCCCGGGCTTTCCCGGGGAGTGTGGCTCCTCTTTTTGGAAAAAAATCCTGCGTTTATTTACAAAATTATCACAGAAAGGTTTTGAATTTATGGTACAATCAGGAGAGCGGCCGGAAGTGCTTGCTCCCGTCGGGGACTGGGAGCGCCTGGAAGCGGCCGTCCGTTACGGCGCCGATGCCGTGTATCTTGGCTCCACCGAGTACGGAATGCGGGCCGCGTCGGCGGTTTTCGGGCCGGAAGAGCTGGCGCGCGCCGTCTCCTATGCCCACAGCCGCGGCGTGCGGGTCTATCTGACCTGCAACACCCTGCCCCGGAACGACGAGATCCGCCGGATGCCGGAATTTCTCCGGGAAGCGGGGCGCTGCGGCGTGGACGCCTTCATCGTCACCGACATGGGCGTCCTCTCCCTGGTGAAGGAAATCCTACCGGACGCGGAAGTCCACATTTCCACCCAGACCGGCGTGGTCAACTACCGGGCCGCCTCGGAACTATACCGGATGGGCGCCAAACGGGTGGTGCTGGCCCGGGAGCTCTCCCTGGAGGAGATTCGGGACATCCGGGACCACACCCCGCCGGAGCTGGAGCTGGAGGTTTTCGTCCACGGGGCCATGTGCATGTCCTTTTCGGGGCGGTGCCTGCTGTCCAACTACATGACCGGGCGGGACGCCAACCGCGGCCAGTGCGCCCAGCCCTGCCGCTGGAATTACCGGCTGGTGGAGGAAAAGCGCCCCGGCCAGTATTTCCCCGTTTTTGAGGACGACTCCGGCAGCTACATCCTGAACGCCAAGGATTTGTGCATGCTGGAGCACCTGGACGACGTCATCCGCGCCGGGGCCACCTCCCTCAAAATCGAGGGGCGGGCGAAGTCCACCTATTATGTCTCGGTGGTCACCAACGCCTACCGGATGGCGGTGGATTCCTATTTGGAAAACCCGGAAGGATGGCAGCCGGAGCCCTGGCTTTCGGAGGAGGTCCGGAAGGTGAGCCACCGGGATTACTCCACCGGCTTTTTCTACGGCCGGCCGGAGGAAGGCCAGCGCTATGAGACGGGAGGCTACATCCGGCGGTGGGACATCGCCGCCCTGGTGGACCATTGGGCGGACGGCCGCGCCTACTGCATCCAGAAAAACAAATTCCGGGCCGGAGAGACGCTGGAGCTGCTCCAGCCGGGCCGAAAGCCGGAGCCGATTCACATCCCGGCCCTTTACGGCGCAGACGGCGGGGAAATCCCCGACACGCGCCACCCCGCCATGGCATTTTCCTTCCCCTGCGCCCGGGAGCTGGTTCCCGGCTCCATCCTGCGCAAAGCCGTTGACTAAATCTTGAAAAGGAGCGTCTAAAACATGGAACAGAACCCATCTAACGCCAAACAGACCGTGGCGCTGAAAAACGAAACCTGGAGGCTGGCAGTCCAGACCTTCGTGAACATCGTCATCGGCACCGTCATCAGCATTATCATCACCATTTCCCTGAGTTCCCTGATGGTGGGGAGCATCTGGGGCAAAATCGTGGTGGAGTTCCTCTGCCTGGCTATCACGCTTCCCCTTGTCTACGGCTATATGTGGGGGCAGGGCGACCGGGATTCCAACTTTGTCCAGTTCGGCCGGATGAAGCCCGACAAATGGAAGGGCGTGCGGGCCGGGCTGCTGAGCATTATCCCCAATGTGCTGACGGCAGTCCCGCTGGCGCTGTCCATGCTGCGGATTATCCCCTTTGATTTCATGCCCTTTTACCGGCTGCTGAACGCCCCCATGTGGGGATTCATCAACATGCTCCACCCCAACGGCGGCGCCATCCCGCATGCGGCCATTCCCGCCCAGGAAGCCACCGAAACAATGCCGGCCATCGAGGCGGTGGCGGCAACCGACGGCCTGAGCTGGGGCGCTTTCGCCATCATCTGCCTCCTGCCTTTGATTTATGCCGTTTTTGCCGCAGTGGGGTATTACCTGGGGACCAAGCGCTTTTCGATTATCAACAAGGTGGTCTACAAGGATGACCCTGAAAAAATCGCCGCCCACCGCAACAAACAGCGCCGCAAGCGCTGAATTTCCCGGCAGCGCATACAAAAAACGGGAGGGGCAGCCGCACGGGCTGCCCCTCTCATTCGGCACAGGCCTCGGAGAACTCGCTCCGGGGCCTGTATTTTTTTTAATTCGG
This sequence comes from Candidatus Merdivicinus intestinavium, assembly GCA_018713245.1. GTDB lineage: Bacteria > Bacillota > Clostridia > Oscillospirales > Ruminococcaceae > Merdivicinus > Merdivicinus intestinavium. Next base: position 17,478 of record DVFM01000040.1, on the reverse strand, counting down.
ACGGCATTGCCGCTAATCTTCGGGAAGCGCCGGCGCGTCAATCCTTTTTGCCGGGCCGCCGGATCTTCAGCCGTTTTTTCAGCTGCTCCAGGGCATCGGAATACCGGGGAGATTCCAGGCTGGGGAACGCCTTGACCAGACGGCTGTAAATGCGCCGCCCTTTCTTGTCCATGCCGGCCAGTTTCCCGGCGCGCTCCTCCACATATTCCCGCAGGGAAATTCCCTCGGGAAGCCGGAATTTTTCCAGATATTCGCTGATTTCGCCGGCCTTGTCCTGGAGCTGCTCCCGGGCCTGAACGACCCGCGCAAGCCACTCCACCTTAAACTGCGCCCGGGCAAGCTCGCTCTTTTCCCGAATCTCGCCCAGAATGCGGTGGACCTCCTCCAGCTTGCCCTTGAGGATGAGGAGGGACCGCACCGTCACCGCCGTATCGGCCAGGAACACCGCCGCAATCGCCAGCGATACCCACGGCAGCAGCGCCCCCGGCAGCATTCCCACCAGCTCTTCCACCCGCGGATGCAGCACCCGCAGCATGAACACAGAAAGGATCCCGAACAAAATGGAGTTAAGCAGGCAGACCCGCCCGTTTATCTGGAATTTAAAGTGGGAATAATCCCACCAACGCATGTGGAACAGCTTTTCCAGCAGCACCGAGGTCAGATATTCCAGCACCGTCGTCACCATCATCCCGGCCAGGAACAGCGCCGTAAGATTGTGAGAAACCGACCGGAGCAGCGCGATGACCAGCACTGCCCCCACCCCATATACCGGACAGACGGGGCCGTTCAAAAAGCCCCGGTTGACAAATTTCCGCTGGATTACCGAGCAGTAAACGGTTTCACAAACCCAGCCCAGCACACTGTAGACGGAAAAATATAAGAACCACTGGCAAACGGTCTGGAGCATATGCGTCCTCCCCTACTTAATTTTGGCGTTGGCCAGCATCAGCTTAATGCGGTTCTGCTGGTTGACGGCGCTGGCGCCGGGGTCGTAATCCACCGCCACGATGTTGGCGCTGGGGTTCTTCTCCTTGATGGCCCGGACCATCCCCTTGGCCACAATGTGGTTGGGGAGGCAGCCGAAGGGCTGGGTGCAGACGATGTTTTCCACCCCTTCGTTGATGAGCTCCACCATCTCCGCCGTGAGGAGCCAGCCCTCGCCCATCTTGACGCCGTGGTCAATGTAGGGTTCGGAGAGCGTAACCACCTCCGGGAAAGGCGTTGCGGGCATAAAGACGCCCTGGGCTTTCACCATGTCGATGACGTCTTTCTGCTTCTTGACCAGCAGCTTGTAGGCCGCCTTGTTGCCCAGGCTTTTCAAAAGCCCGCCGCCGTAGAGCTCCCGGTCGTGGATGCCGTTGTAAACGCAGTAAAGGCAGAAGTCCAAAAGTCCCGGCACCACAACCTCCGCCCCTTCGGAGAGCAGGAAAGCCTCCAGGTTGTTGTTCCCAAGGGGGGAATATTTGACGTAAATCTCCCCCACAACCCCGACCCGGACCTTCTTTTCCTTTGTCCGGGGGATTTTTGCGAAATCGTCCAGAATTTCCTTGTAAAACCGCTTGATGTGGCTGTAATGGACGATTTTGGAACGGGCGAAGTCGTCCAAAAGCTTTTTGGTCCATTGATCCACAACTTTCTGGGTGTCGCCGGGATTTTTTTCGTAGGGCCGGCACTGGTTGGAAAGGAGGGTCAGCAGATCCCCCAGCAAAACGGCGTAAAGAAGCTGCAGAAGCATCCCCGGGGTGAGCTGAAAGCCGGGATTTTTTTCCAGGCCCCCGAAGCTCAGGGAAATCACCGGGATGTTGCCGTAGCCGCCCTTTTTCAGCGCTTTCCGCAGCAGGTGGATGTAGTTGGACGCCCGGCAGCCGCCGCCGGTCTGGGTAATGAGCAGCGCGACATGGTCCAGGTCGTATTTCCCGCTTTCCAAAGCGTCGATCATCTGGCCGATGACCAGGAGGGCGGGATAGCAGGTGTCGTTGTGAACGTTGCGCAGGCCCTCGTTCACCACCGACTGGCTCTCATTGGTCAGCACCTCGGTGTGGTAGCCGTGCTGGTTCATGATCTGGGACATGAGATTGAAATGGATGGGCAGCATGGTGGGGATGAGGATGGTGTGGGTATCCTTCATCTCCTTGGTAAAAATAACGCGGTCCATGGTTCAGCTCCTTTCTTTGGCGGCGCGGGCCGCTTCCCGCTCCTCAATGGCGCCCAGGAGGCTCCGCAGGCGGATCTTGACGGCGCCCAGGTTGTTGATCTCGTCGATTTTGAGCTGGGTGTAGAACTTCCCGCCCCGCTCCAGGATGGCGCGCACCTCGTCGGTGGTAATGGCGTCGATGCCGCAGCCGAAGCTCACCAGCTGGATCAGCTCCAGGTTATCGTGAAGGGTGACATATTTGGCGGCGTTGTACAGCCGGGCGTGGTAGGTCCACTGGTTGAGGACGTCCACCTTCTGGGGCTCCACCAGATCGGAGACGCAGTCCTCGGTAATGACCGCCATGCCCAGAGAATTGAGAAGCCGGTCGATGCCGTGGTTGATTTCCGGGTCCACATGATAGGGCCGCCCGGCCAGCACGGCGACGCGCTTATGGTTTTCCTCCGCCCATTTGAGGACCCTGGCCCCTTCGGCCTTCAGGTCCGCCTGCCATTTGGCGTAGGCCTCATAGGCGGCTTTGGCGGCAGCCTTCACCTCTTTCGGGGTGACGCCGGGGAACTGCTCGGCGAAATAGGCGCCCGCCTTTTTCACAAAGTCCTTGGGCCGGTGCAGGCCGAAATAAGGGTAAAGGAACCGCGTCTCCTGAAGCCGCGCGATATTGGATTTCAAAAGCTCCGGATAATAGGCCACCACCGGGCAGTTATAGTGGTTGTCGCCCTTGTGTTCGTCGAAGTTGTAGGCAAGGCAGGGATAGAAGATCACCGGGACCTTCTGCTCCAGCAGCCATTCGATGTGGCCGTGGACCATTTTCGCCGGGTAGCAGACGGTGTCGGAGGGGATGGTGTACCGCCCCTTGGCGTAGAGGTCCAGGCTGGACACCGGCGAAACCACCACCTCGAACCCCAGCTTGGTAAAGAACGCAAACCAGAAGGGAAGGTTCTCGTACATATTGAGGGCCAGCGGGATACCGATTTTTCCGCGCTCCCCGGGGACGGGCTTCAGCGCCTGAATGCGGTCCAGCTTCCACTGGTAGAGGTTGGGGAGCTTTTCCTTCCCCTTAACGCCCAGCGGACGCTCGCACTTATTTCCGGAGATAAACCGCTTGCCGCCGGCAAAGATGTTGACAGTCAGGGCGCAGTGGTTGGCGCACAGGCCGCAGGTGGCGGATTTTGCGGTATGGGTGAAGTTCTGGAGCTGCTCCAGGGTGTAAAGGCTCGATTGGGGCAGATGCAGGCTCTTGGCGTACAGCGCCGCGCCGTAAGCCCCCATCAGCCCGGCAATGGCGGGCCGCACCACGTTCCCGCCGATTTCCTGTTCAAAGCTGCGCAGCACGGCGTCGTTGAGGAAGGTCCCCCCCTGAACCACGATGTGGCGGCCCAGCTCGTCCGCCGAATGGGCGCGGATGACCTTATAAATGGCGTTTTTGACCACGCTCATGGAAAGGCCCGCCGAGATGTCCTCCACCCCTGCGCCGTCCTTCTGGGCCTGCTTCACCGAGGAGTTCATAAACACGGTGCAGCGGGAGCCCAGGTCCACCGGATGCTTGGCGAAAAGGCCCTTCTTCGCAAAATCGGCGATTTCGTAGCCCATGGACCGGGCAAAGGTCTCGATAAAGGAGCCGCAGCCGGAGGAGCAGGCTTCGTTCAGCATAATGCTGTCGATGGAGTCGTTTTTCACCTTGAAGCACTTGATGTCCTGGCCGCCGATATCCAGAATAAAGTCCACCTGGGGGTCAAAGAAGCGGGCGGCCTTGAAGTGGGCCATGGTTTCCACCAGCCCCGCGTCCACCGAAAAGGCGTTCTGGATCAGCTCTTCGCCGTAGCCGGTCACGGCGCTGCCGCGGATGTCGATGCGGTCACCGCAGAGGGTGCGGATCCGGATGAGCTGGTCGCGGATGATCTGAACAGGGTTGCCGCGGTTGGAGCTGTAATACTGGTACAAAAGCCCGCCGTCCTCGGAAACCAGCGCCACCTTGGTGGTGGTGGAGCCGCAGTCGATGCCAAGGTAAGCCGCGCCCTCATAGGAAGCGATGTCCACTTCGGGGACCGACGCCCTGGCGTGGCGGGCGTGGAATTCCTCGTAATCCGCCTCATCCCGGAAAAGCGGGGCCAGATGGCGGCTGCCGGAGGTGTCGCTTTTGGCGTTCTCGATTTTCCCGACGAGGGCGTCCAGGGTGAGCCGGTCGCCGGAATCCTCCGCGTAAATGGCGGTGCCCAGGGCCACCGAAAACTGTCCCAGGTCCGGGAACAGGGCGTTTTCCGGGGAAAGGCGCAGCGTTTCGGTAAAGCGCTTCTGCAATTCGGTAAAGAAGTGGAGCGGCCCGCCCAGAAACGCAACCTTCCCCTTGATCTGCCGCCCCTGGGCCAGGCCGGTAATGGTCTGGTCCACCACAGCCTGGAAGATGCTGGCAGCAATATCCTCCTTCCGCGCGCCCTGGTTTAAGAGCGGCTGGATGTCGGATTTGGCGAACACGCCGCACCGGGAGGCGATGGGGTAAATTTTTTCGTGCCGGGAAGCCAGGTGGTCCAGGTCCTCCGGCGTTACATCCAGAAGGGAGGCCATCTGGTCGATGAAGGCACCTGTGCCGCCGGCGCAGGTGCCGTTCATCCGCTCCTCCACGCCGCCGGTGAGGAAGAGTATCTTTGCGTCCTCGCCCCCCAGTTCAATGACCACATCCACCCCGTGGGCGAAGTAGGTCACCGCCTTGCCGGTGGCGAATACCTCCTGGACAAACTCCAGCCCCGCCGCTTTGGCCAGGCCAAAACCCGCCGACCCGGACAGGGCCACGGCAAATTCTTCCTTCCCGATGACCGGGGCGGCTTCCTTCAAAATTTCGGCGGTTTTCTGCCGCACCTGGGAAAAATGGCGCTCATAGTGCCGGAACAGCAGTTCCTTTTCCCGCATAACCACGACCTTGACCGTCGTAGAACCAATATCAATTCCTACCTTCAGCATTGAGTTCCTCCCTGCCCGCGCAACCTGTCGGGGCCAGCATTCCATAAAAAAGCATGGACAGCGCCATGCGGTACTCTTCGCGGAAATCCTCCAGCACCTGCTCTGCCGGTTCTCCCAGCAGATGGATCCGGCGCAGGCACTTCCGCTGGATGGACTCGGATGCCCCCAGCAGAAGGTCCAGCGCCGTTTCCCGGCTTATGCCGGGCCGCAGCCGGTGTTTATCCAAAAAGCTGCGGTACCGCCCGGAGCGTATGGCGTCCACCCGCCGGCGCAGCGGCTGCACCTCGGGGAGGCTCGCCTCCGTCCCGTTAGAAAAAATTTCTTCCAATATCATAAAATGATGAACATGCGCCGCAAAAAAGTCCATTCGCAGCCAGAAAAATTCCTGCATGCAGCCGGGAGCCGCCCCATCCTGGGCGCAGGGCCCTTCCGTGGCGGATTCCACGTCCCGCAGGCACTGCTCCAGCGCCTCCGCAAACAGCGTCCGCTTGCTTTTATAGTAGTGGAACAGCAGTCCTTTGGAGATTTCCGCCTGGCGGCAGATATGGTTGGTCGACGCGGCTTCGTAGCCTTTCTCCCCAAATTCCGCAATGGCGGCCTGGAGGATTTTCCGGCGGCTGTCAATTTTTTGTCCTTCCAGCATTTTCCTCCCCTTCCGTTCATCGGATGCGTATAACGCGATGTCATTGCTTATTATAACACAGATTGACCATCCGGTCTATCCGCACTCTCCACAAACAGCCCCCTTGGAAAGACAAAAATTTTCTTATTTCGACAGCGGCGGGGCGGGGGAACCCCGCCGTTATGCCGACGCGGCGTTCCTTTTTCGATCCCACCGCTGGACGGCTCGATATACTCGCCGCATGGACAGGTTTTTTCTTCTATCGGAACTATGAAACAGGGGGGAACCCCGCCGTTATGCCGACGCGGCGTTCCTTTTTCTATCCCACCGCCGGACGGCTCGATATACTCGCCGCATGGACAAGTTTTTTCTTCTATCGAGGCCATACAGGGAGAATATCGCCCGTTTTGCCGAACGCCGCAGATTCCCTTCCGCTGGCAGTCCGGACACAGGAAAACCCCCGCGCTCACTTCAAAGCGCGGGGGCGTCGGTAAATTATTCCTTGACGTAGTTGTCGAAATATCCCTGGATCAGGATGATGGGGGTTCCCTTGTCGCCGGAACCGGAGGTGAGGTCGCACAGGGAGCCGATGAGGTCGGTCAGGCGGCGGGGGGTGGTGCCCTGGGTGGCCATGGTGCCCTTCAGGCTCTCGTTTTTGGCGTCCTTTTCGGCGATGGCCTTGGAAACGGCGGCCTTCAGCGCGTCGCCGCTCAGGTCCGCGAAATCGTTGTCCGCCAGGTATTTGAGCTTCAGCTCATTGGGCTGTCCGATCAGGCCCCGGGTGTGGCCGGGGGAAACCACCGGGTCGGCCAGCTCCCAGATTTTGCCCACCGGGTCTTTGAAAGCGCCGTCGCCGTAGACCAGCACCTCAATGTGTTTGCCGGTGCGGTCCAGGAACATCTTCTGAACCCGCTCGGCAAAGTCGCCGCAGTCCCGGGGGAAGAGCTTGACGGTGGATTCGGTGGCCTTGTTGGAGCCCAGCAGGCCGTAATCGGGGTTAAAGCCGCTGCCGTTCACCGGCGCGGTCATCAGTTCGTCCAGGCCCAGAACGGTGTTCGCGCCGGCCGCTTTCAGGCGGCGTTTGCTCCGGGCGCGGGTGTGGATGTCGCAGCAGAGGACGTCCTTGGTGTAATCCAGAACCGCGCGGCAGTCGTTGGCGAACACCACTTCCGCCTCCGCGCCTTCCTCGGCGATGAGCCCCTTATAATATTCCACATAGTCCACGCCGGTAAAGGGGTGCTTCTCATAGCCGAACAGTTCCCGGTAGCGGGCCTCGCTGAGCACATCGGCCCAGGGGTTCACGCCCTTGGCGTCCAGCTCGTCCTCGTCAAAAAGATGGTTGCCCACCTCGTCGGAGGGATAGCTCAGCAGCAGGGTGATCTTTTTCGCGCCCTTTGCGATGCCCCGCAGGCAGATGGCGAAGCGGTTGCGGGAGAGGATGGGGAATACGACGCCGATATGTCCGCCGGGGAATTTGGCCCGGACGTCGGCGGCAATGTCCGCGGTGGAGGCATAGTTGCCCTGTGCGCGGGCCACCACCGCTTCGGTGACGCCCACCACGTCCCGGTCATGCAGGGGGAAGCCCTCCGCCTCGGAAGCGGCCAAAACGCTTTCTACGGTGATGGCGGCCATGTCGTCCCCCTCGCGGATAATGGGGGCGCGGATGCCGCGGGATACGGTTCCTACCAGTCTTTCCATACGAATACCCTCTTTTCTGTCGGTTTCAATCGAAGCATGAAGCATACATTTCATTATACAATAGAATCCGCCAAAAGGGAAGCCTTTTTTCTCCGTTCATGGGGCTTGCCCGAAAAATTTCCCGAACTTCCGGCGGCAGCCCGGATGGTTACTTCCCCCGCTCCGGCGTCCGCAGGACCCCGCCCTCCATGGGCGAAGCCGCCAGCCGGGTGAACCGCCCCAGCACGCCGGTTTTGTACCGGGGCTCCCGGGGAGACCATCCTGCGTGGCGTTTTGCAAGGATGGCTTCCATCTCCTCCGGGGTTTTCCGCTCCCCGGCCGTCCCCACGATGTTAAGTTTCCGGGCGGGAATGTCCAGCTCAATGAGGTCCCCCTCCTCCACCAGGGCGATGGGGCCGCCCTCGGCGGCTTCGGGGCTCACATGGCCGACAGCCGGGCCTTTGGACGCCCCGGAAAACCGCCCGTCGGTGATGAGGGCGATGCTTTTTCCAAGCTCCGGGTCGGAGGAGATGGCCTCGGTGGTGTAAAACATCTCCGGCATCCCGCTGCCCTTGGGGCCTTCATACCGGATAAACACCGCGTCCCCGGGCCGGATTTCTCGGCGGAGCACCGCGGCAATGGCCTCCTCCTCGCTGTCAAAGGGCCGGGCCCGCAGCACCGCCCGGAACATCTCCGGCGGCACAGCGGTGTGCTTGACCACAGCGCCCCCGGGGGCCAGGTTCCCCCGGAGGATGGCGACAGCGCCGTTTTCCCCGAGGGGACGGCCGAAGGGGCGGATGACGTCGGCGGGCGAAAGGCCCCAGGGCTTTAATTGCTCCGCGCATTTTTCATAGAACCCGGCGGCCTTCAGCTCGTCCAGGTTCTCCCCCAGCGTCTTTCCGGTGACGGTGCGGGCGTCCAGATGGAGCATGGGCCGCAGCTCCTCCATAATCCGCGGAACGCCCCCGGCGTAATGGAAAAACTGGGCGGGCCAGCGCCCCGCCGGGCGGATGTCCAGAAGGTAATGGGCCCCCCGGTGCATCCGGTCAAAATCCTCCGCCGAAAGGGGCACGCCGAATTCCCGGGCGATGGCGGGAAGGTGCAGGAGGCTGTTGGTGGAGCCGGAAATGGCGGCGTGGACCATGACGGCGTTTTCAAAGCTCTCCCGGGTGACAATCTGCCGGGCCGTCACGCCCTCCCGGGCCAATTCCGCCGCCCGCTCCCCCGCTTTTCTGGCGGCGTCTGCCAGTTCCGGGCCGGCGGCGGGCATCAGGGCGGTTCCGGGGAGCATGAGCCCCAGGGCTTCCGCCATAATCTGCATGGTGGAGGCGGTGCCCATAAAGGAGCAGGCCCCGCAGGAAGGGCAGGCGTGGTGCTTATAATAAGCAAGCTGCTCCCTGGTGATTTCCCCCCGCTCGTACATGGCGCTATATTTGCCGATCTGCTCCAGGGTGAGAAGGTCCGGCCCCGCGTCCATGACCCCGCCGGTGACGACGATGGAGGGGATGTCAATCCGCCCGATGGCCATGAGCTGGGCGGGGACCGCCTTGTCGCAGCTGGACAGGAACACCCCGGCGTCGAAACCGGTGGCGTTGGCGTGGATTTCAATTAAATCGGCGATGGCGTCCCGGGACGCCAGGGAATAGTTGATGCCATCGTGGCCCTGGGCCATGCCGTCGCAGATGTCGGTGGCGAAATACCGGGCGGATTTGGCTCCCCGGCTGTCCGCCCCCGCTGCTGCGGCGTCGGCAAGCGCCAAAAGGTGGGCGCTGCCGGGGTGGCTCTCCCCGAAGGTGCTTTCGATCAGAACCTGGGGCTTTGCAAGGTCCTCCTCTTTCCAGCCCATCCCCATCCGCAGCGGGTCCATTTCCGGCGCCAGAGCGCGCACCTGCTGGCTTTTGAGCATGTTTCATCCTCTCCTTGCGTCAGATTTTCTGAGGACATTATAGCATGTTCCGGCCAAAAGCACAATCCGCCGCCTGACGAAGAATTCACAGAAAAATGGTGGATTTTTCCCACACGGCGCGGTATGCTAAAGGAAACGGGTCCCGGGCCGGGACCAAAAAGAAAGGATGGTTTCATATGGCAAATATTATCGCAAGCCCCAGCCGCTATATCCAGGGCCGCGGGGAGCTGAAAAACCTGGCGAAGCACACCGAAAAGCTGGGCAAGCGCCTGTTTGTCCTCACCAGCGCCTCCGGCCGCAGGCGGGTGGAAGGCCTGATTGCCGAAAGCGCCGCGGGGACCGATACCACGGTTCTCTACGAGGATTTCAACGGCGAATGTTCCATGAATGAGGTCAGCCGCGTTGCCGAAAAGTTCCGCGCCTCCGGCTGCGACGTCATTGTGGGCGTCGGCGGCGGCAAAATTCACGACACCGCCAAAGCCGCCGCCTACTATGCGGGGGTCCCGGTCGTCATCGTCCCCACCATCGCCTCCACCGACGCCCCCTGCTCCGCTTTGTCGGTCCTTTACACCGATGACGGGGTGTTTGACCGCTACCTGTTCCTGACCGCCAATCCCAACATCGTGCTGGTTGATACCGCCATCATCGCGGCCGCCCCGGCGCGGCTGCTGGTTTCCGGTATGGGCGACGCTTTGGCCACCTATTTTGAAGCCCGGGCCTGCAAAGCATCCGGCGCGGCCAACTGCGTGGGAGGCAAAACCACCCTGGCTGCCATGCAGCTGGCAAAGCTCTGCTACGACACCCTCATGGCCGACGGCCTCAAGGCCAAGCTCGCCGTGGAGCGGAAAGCCTGCACCCGGGCGGTGGAAAACATCATCGAGGCCAACACCTACCTGAGCGGCGTTGGCTTTGAAAGCGGCGGGCTTGCGGCCGCCCACGCCATCCACAACGGCATGACCGCCATTCCGGAAACCCACCAGTTCTACCACGGCGAAAAGGTCGCCTTCGGCGCCATTGTCCAGCTCGTTTTGGAAAACGCCCCGGTGGAGGAGCTGGAGGAAGTGGTGAATTTCTGCATGGAGGTGGGCCTCCCCGTCACCCTCTGCGACCTGGGAATCCGGGAGCCGGACCGGGAGCGGCTGATGGCGGCGGCCCGGCTGGCCTGCGCGGACACCGACACCCTGGTCAACATGCCCTTCCCCGTCAGCCCGGAAAGCGTCTGCGACGCCATGCTGGCTGCCGACGAAATCGGCCATTTTTACAAGGGATGCGAGTGCTGACTTCGCGGTTTTTCAAAGATGCATCCGAAAATCGGGCGGCCCTATCCGGCCGCCCTTTTGCATTTATGCCCCGCAGCAAAAAAACAGCCGGAAATCGTTGCAGATTTCCTCTTTACAACCGGGGCCGGAAGCTGGTATAATGAAGCTGATTCCACGATTTCCCGTGGGAAATCCGGAAATTCCTGTTGTTTTTCTATATAAATTGAAGAAAGCCGAGGGATCAGCTATGTTTGAACACGCCCGATGGATCTGGCGGGAAAATGGAGCCCCGCAAAACAGCGTCACACGCTTCCGCACCGCTTTCCGGCTGGACGCCCGCCCGTCCTCCTGCCGGATGAGCGTTTCCGCCCATCATTTTTACCGATTCTGGGTCAACGGAGTGGAGGTTGGCGGTCTTTCCTCCCCCGCCCCGTCCAATTTTGACGCGCGCAAGCTCTACCTGACCTATGAAATCGGGGAATATCTCCGGGAAGGGGAAAACGTCTTTGCCTTCTCGGTGCTCTTTCTGGGGGGACAGGGCCAGAACCGTACCTGCGGATGCCCCTGCCTGATCTTCGAGGCGGAAGGGACGTCGGAAAACGGGACCTTCTGCATCGCGTCCGGGACCGGCTGCCGCGCAAGCGCCGTCAGCGGCTATCTGCCGGGGCTGCCCCTCCGGGAACGCCGGGGAATGACCGGCTCCACCTGCTTTGACGCTTCCAGGGAGGAACCCGGCTGGAAGCTCCCCGGTTTTGACGACTCCGGCTGGGAGAACGCCGTCCTCTCCCCCGCCAACCTTCTGGTCCCCGCCCTGGACCCCCAGGAAATCCCGGAGGGAGCCGTCCTCCGGACCTGGGAGCCGGCGCTTCTGCACACCGAACCGGGCTTTGCCCTCTACGACGCGGGGGAGGTCCTCACCGGCTTTGTGCGGGTTACCCTGTCCGGCTCCAAAGGGGACCGGCTCCGCCTGCGCTACGGCGAGCTTCTGGAGGGCCAGCGCCGCTCCTGGAGCAATTACCGGGAGCCGCGCCCCGACGCCGTCATGCGGGTGGAGCACAGCGCCGTCAACGACGAAACCGAGTATTACCTGGACGACTACATCGCTTCCGGCGGGACGGAGGTGTGGGCGGAATGCTTCACCTACAAAGCCTTCCGGTATTTTGAGCTGACCTTCCCGGAAAGCTGCAAAATTCTCCGGGTCGAGGCAGTCAAAACGGGGACCGACGCCCCCGCCGCGGGAGAATTCTCCTGCGACAGCCCGCTGCTCAACCGGATGGCCGAAGCCTGCCTCAACACCCAGAAAAACAACATCATGGGGATTTTGGTGGACTGCCCCCACCGGGAACAGGCGGAGTATCTGGGGGACAGCCTGATGCAGTCCCGGCTTTTGTGCTACAATTTCCCCGGCGCCCGGGAGCTTCTGCGGAAGGTGCTCCAGGATTTCGCCGACACTCAGCTTTACGAGGGGGATTTCCCCTTTGTCGCGCCGGTGGACTGGACGCCCGGCAGCTCCTTCATGCTGAAAATGCCGGAATACGACCTGCTCTACCCGGAAATCCTCTGGCAGCTCTGGAAATTCTACGCCGACTGGGACGCCCTGGGCCGGTTCTACCCCACCGCCGCCAAAACCGCCGCTTTCTACCTCTCGGTCCGGGACGCCGACGGCCTGATTCCCAAGGTCATCCGGGAGGGCGAGCCGGTTATGCACATCTCCGACTGGCCTTATTCCAGCATCGATGAGGAGGGGGATGCGCTCTTTGTGGAAAACGCCTACCTGCTGATGGGGCTTGGCCGCCTGGCGGAAATTTCGTCGCTCCTGAACCGTCCGGGGGACCACGCCTACTGGCTGGCGGAGCACACCCGCCTGGCCGGCGCGATCCGAAACGCTTTCTTTGACCCGGAGGCGGGGCTGTTCCGCGACACGCCGGTTTCCGAAAAGCATCATCCGGGGGTCAACGCCCTGGCGGCGGAAGCGGGGCTGTTCCGCACCGGCGAGCTGGCGGGAGCAATGAACTACCTGGCCTCTGCACCCTGCGAAACGCGGGTGATCCTGTCCTGGAATTACCTCAAAACGCTGTTTGAAAACGGCTGCCGGCAAAAAGCCTTCGACCTGCTGGCCGATCCCTCCGCCCGCTGGGGCCTGATGGCCTCCCAGGGCAGCAAAACCATCTGGGAGGGCTTCGAGGACATCGAGTCCCACTCCCACGCATGGAACTGCTACCCGCTGCGGCTGCTTCAGGAGTATATCGCGGGAATCCGCTGCGCGGCGCCGGGATTCACGGAAACGGAAATCACCCCCTTCTTCCCGGAAGGGCTGTACGAATTCTCCGCCCGGGTCTGTGCGGCAGGGGGCGTGATTGAGGTCCAGGGCTGGCGCAGCGAGATGGGAGCCAAATTCCAGGTGGAGCTCCCGGAGGGCGTCTCCGGGGTATTCCGGTACGGCGAGGTGGAGCAGCCCCTGGCCGAAGGGCTCACCGAGGTGGAAATTACCCTGTAACGGCCGAAAATTTCGGGCATCGGAAAGGAGCAACACGGAATGGATGCTTGCTATGACCAGGAGCGGATTGAAAAGCTGCGGGAATCCGCCGTGCAGAGCACGCTGAGCTACCGGGAATTTTACTACCATTTTTACAAAGCCATGCGGGAAGGCGCCGGACAGAAACCCTATGAGCTGCGCTATGCGGACGCCCTGTGCGCCTCCTTCGAGCGGACGGAGCCGGTCATTGAGGACGGGGAATGGATTGTCGGCAGGATTTCCAACCGTCCATTCTCCCCGGAGGAGGAGGCCGAGTGGGAAAAGCTGCAAACCTACGCCATGGCGGCGGGCCCCTCCCCCTTCGGACAGGATTCCCACATGACGGTGGACTACGAGCGCCTGCTGCGCAAAGGCACCGCCGGCATCCGGGCGGACATCCGCAGGCTGCGCGAAAAGCTGGACCCGGTCCTGCCGCGGGACCTGGAAAAATCGCTGTTTTATCAAGCCTGCGAGCGCGCGCTGGAAGGGGTGGAGCGGTTCGCCCGGCGGTACAGCGAACATGCCGCCCGTCTGGCGGAGGCGTGCGGCGACCCCGTCCGGAAAGAGGAGCTTGCCCAGATCGCGGAAATCTGCGCCCGCGTTCCCCAATACCCGGCGCGGGATTTCCACGAAGCGGTCCAGTCCGTGCACTTCCTCACCTTCTGCCTGTGCAATAAGCCCCTGAAGCCCAGCTCCCCCCAATACCAGCTGGGCCGGCCGGACCGCTACCTCTGGCCGTATTACGAACGCGGCATCCGGGAGGGGCGGCTCACCCGGGCAAAGGCTCAGACCCTCTTGGACTGCCTGGCCATCCAGATCAACCACCGGGTCCCCCACGGCCTGTCCAGCGGCTATATGGTGGGCGGCCGGGACGCGGAAGGGCGGGCGGTGTCCAACGACCTGACCCGGATGCTGATGCGGACAGTGGAACAGGTCCGGCTGGTCTATCCGTCGGTGGGGCTCTGCTGGTGCAGGGATACCCCGGAGGAAGATTTGGAAACCGCCGCCGCCATCATCAGAAAGGGGCACTCCCACCCCGCCGTTTTCAACGACGAGGTGATTCAGGCCGGCCTCCGGAGGCTGGGGCTGCCCCCGGAGGAAGCCTGCGAGTACATCCACAGCACCTGCGTGGAAATTACCCCCATCGCCTCCTCCAACGTCTGGGTCGCCAGCCCTTACACCAACCTGGTGCAGAAGCTGCTGGACGTGCTGGACCGGGAATACGGCTCCATGGAGGAGCTTTTCAGCGCTTATTCTGCGCGCCTTTCGGAGAGCATCCGCCAAAACCTCATCGCCGAGGAAACAAGCAGGCTGGAACGGGAGCGGTTCCATTTCGACCCGCTGCTCTCCTGCTTCGTCCGGGACTGCCTGGAAACGGGGACGGACATCGAACGCGGCGGGGCGCGGTACAACTGGATTATGCCTTCTTTCGTGGGCCTTTCCAATGCGGCGGACGCCCTCTGCGCCATCGAGACGCTGATATTTGACCAGAAGCGCTGGACTTTCGCGGAGCTTCGCAGGATGCTGGCCGCCAATTTCGAGGGCTTCGAGGCCCAGCGCCAGCTGATCCTCCGCCGGGCGGAAAAATACGGCAACGACGCGGACCGCCCCGACGGCTATGTCAAGCGGCTTTCCGAGTGGATTGCCGCAGAGTGTGAAAAATACAGCCGCCCGGACGGGTTCCGGCTGGTCCCCAGCCTTTTCTGCTGGGTCATGCACGACCTGTTCGGCCAGGAAACCGGCGCTTCCCCGGACGGGCGGACCGCAGGCTTCCCGCTGGGGGACGGCTCCGGCCCCGCCCAGGGCCGGGAGGAAAAGGGGCCCACCGCCGCCGTCCTCTCCTGCACCAAGTGGGAGCACACCCCCTTTATCGGCGGCATCGCCATGAACATGAAATTTTCCAAAAAATATTTTGCCGGGGATTCCCTGGGCAAAATGATTTCCCTCATCCGCACCTACCTGAAGCGGGGCGGCTTTGAGCTCCAGATAAACGTTGTGGACCGGGACACTCTCCTCGCCGCCCGGGAGCAGCCGGAGCTTTACCGCGACCTGGTGGTCCGGATCGGCGGATACAGCGACTATTTCACCAAACTGTCCCCCACCATGCAGGCGGAGGTCATAGAACGGACGGAGTATGCGCTGTGACGGAGGGGTGGATTTTTGACATTCAGCGCTTCTCCGTCTACGACGGGCCGGGCATCCGCACCAACGTCTTTCTGCAGGGCTGCCCCCTCTCCTGCGCCTGGTGCCACAACCCGGAAGGGAAGCCCTTCCGCCCGGTGCTTCGGTTTTATCCGGACAAATGCGCCGGCTGCGGAGCCTGCGCGGCGGCCTGCGCCCGCCATGTTCACATTCTGGAGGAGGGAGGCCGCCGCCTGCTTCGGGAAAACTGCACAGGCTGCGGAAAGTGCGCCGAAGCCTGCCTTTGGTCGGCGCTGGAGCTGCCCGCCCGCCGGGTTGGCGCGGAGGAGGTTGTCCGGGAGGTCTGCCGGGACCGGGACTTTTTTGCGGAAAGCGGCGGCGGGCTCACCCTCACCGGCGGGGAGCCTCTCAGCCAGCCGCTGTTTGCCGCGGAGCTTGCGCGCCTGGCCCGGGCGGAGGGGCTTTCGGTCTGTGTGGAAACCAGCGGCTTCTGCCCGCCGGAAGCGCTCGCCCGGATTGCGCCGGATACGGACTGGTTCCTCTACGACTGGAAAATCACCGACGACGCCCTGCACCGGCGGTATACCGGCCAATCCAACGCCCTGATCCGGGAGAATCTGGCACTGCTGGACCGGCTGGGGGCGCGGGTGGAGCTTCGGTGCCCCATCATCCCCGGCGTCAACGACAGCCGGGAACACCTGGACGGGATTGCGGCGCTGGCGGCGGAGTTCCCCTGCATCCGGTCCGTAAAGCTGGAGGGCTACCACGCCTTCGGCTGCAATAAGGCCCTGCAGGTGGGGATGGAGCCGTTCCCGCTGCAAAGTTCCATGGAACAGTCGGCGCTGGAGCTCCTCGCGGCGGATCTTTCCCAAAGGGTCCGCCAGCCGGTAAGCTGCTGACGACAAAAAAGCGGCCGCAAATCTGTGCAGACAGACGAAAGCCAAAAATTCCGTCGAAATGCGGCGCAGAAATCCCGGCGCGGACGCCGCATCCTGACGAAATTCCCGCCGGGGCCGGAAAAATCCCTTTATTTCAGGCGGAAATGTGGTATAATACCTTATGAAACACCCTGTGCGGAAAATTTTGGCAAGGAGGCGGCAGCTATGCAGGAACGCTTGTTGTGGGCGGCCATCGGGACCGGTTTTACCTTTCTCATGACCTCGGCGGGGGCTGGGCTGGTTTTTTTCTTCAAACGGGAGATGAAAGCAGCCATCCAGCGGGTTTTTCTCGGCTTTGCGGCGGGGGTTATGATTGCCGCCGCGGTCTGGAGTCTGCTGATTCCGGCCATGGAGGAGGCGGAGGCCGCGGGGACGCCCGGCTGGATTCCCGCGGCGGGCGGGTTTGTGCTGGGGGTCCTGTTCCTGCTGGGGCTGGACACCTTAATGCCCCACCTCCACCCGGGCGCCAAAACGCCGGAGGGCCATCCTTCCGGCCTGCGGAGGAGCTCCCTGCTCTTTCTGGCGGTGACGCTGCACAACATCCCGGAAGGGATGGCGGTGGGGCTCTCCTTCGCCCTGGCCGCCCAGCACAGCGCGGAGCCGGGAAGCTGGATGGCCGCCCTCGCCCTGGCCATCGGCATCGGCATCCAGAACTTTCCGGAGGGGACGGCGGTGGCGCTGCCCCTGCGCCAGGAGGGCATGAGCCGGTGGAAGGCGTTTCTCTACGGCGCGGCGTCGGGGGCGGTGGAACCGCTGTTCGGCATCCTGGTGGTGCTGGCGGCCGGGCCGATTGCGTCGGTTATGCCCTGGCTTCTGAGCTTCGCCGCGGGGGCGATGCTGTATGTGGTGGTGGAGGAACTGATCCCGGAGGCGCACCTGGGGGAACATTCCAACGCCGGCACGCTGGGCGTCATGGGCGGCTTTCTGATTATGATGGTGCTGGACGTAGTTCTGGGATAAATCCGGAAAAGTCAAATCCGGGGAGTAAAGTGCTCCCCGGATTTTCAGCCTGTCGAAAAAGAGAGAATCGTCTGACAAATTGCACACAGAGGTGTTATTTGCTGACGCAAATGAGCTGTGGATAAAAACTCGGGAAATTCTAACCCGTCATTTTGCAAGCAAAATGATGGCGCGGGGTCATCCGCGGCGGGTCTGCGGACCCGCTTTTTTCTTTTTGTTCGCGCCCGGGGCGCGAAAAGTAAGGTTCCGCCCATTGCGATGGGCGGCCAAAGGCTCTGCCTTTGGAATCCGCCGCCTTTTGAAAAAGGCGGGCGAAAACTTTCCGTTCTCTTTTTGGTACAGTTTTACTTTT
>DVFM01000004.1 GCA_018713245.1 Candidatus Merdivicinus intestinavium | reverse complement strand
CCATGCGCTCCAGCAGATCGGGATACTGGTTGCCCTCGCCCAGTTCCTTGGCCATGTCCGCCACAACCTCGGGGATGCGGGCGTCGCCTTTGTGCTCCCGGTAGCTCACGAGCAGGTCCAGCTCGGAGTTTTCCTGAATCTCCACGCCGATGTCGTAAAGAGGTTTAATGGGGGCGTTGCAGGCGAAGAAGTCCTGGGGACGGGGGCCGAAGGTGATGACTTTCAGGTGGGACAGGCCGATGAGGGCCCGGGCAACGGGCAGGAAATCCTTGACCATTCCGGCGATGTCGCCGGCGGTGCCGACGGGGTATTCGGGGATGTAAGCGGGGATTTTCCGCAGGCCCAGGTTGTAAGAGCAGTTGAGCATGCCGCAGTAGGCGTCGCCGCGGCCGTTAATCAGGTCCTTGCCGGTTTCCTCAGCGGCGGCCGCATACATAACGGGGCCGTCAAAGTGCTTGGCGATGAGGGTTTCGGGGGTTTCGGGGCCGAAGTTGCCGAGGAATACTACCAGCGCGTTGCAGCCGGCGGCCTTGACGTCGGCCACAGCCTTCTGCATGTCCAGTTCGCTTTCTACAGTCACTTTGCTCTCGTAAACATTGACGCCAATTTTGGCGCAGGCCTCGGCCACAGCGGCGCGGCGGCGCTCCGACAGGGAGATGACGAAGCAGTCGCGGCTGACGGCAATCAGGCCCAGCTTGACTTCCGGGATATTTTTCATAGGGGATTTCTCCTTTCCATTATTTCAGGGTTTCAAACTGATAAGCGGTCACTGCGTGGAACTCCTCTCCGGCCTTGAGGATGGGCTGGAGGAAGTTGGGGCAGTGGAGGGCGTTGGGGCAGTACTGGCTTTCCAGGCAGAAGCCCCAGCGGCGGCCGTTGGTGGATTTGCCCTTGCCGGGAATCACGCCGTCCAGGTAGTTGCCGGCGTAGAACTGCATAGCGGGCAGGGTGGTGAAGCCGGTGAGGGTGATGCCGGTGCCTTCATCCACGGCGTAAGCCATTTTGCGCAGGGTGCCGGGCTGGCCGTCGATCATCCAGTTGTTGTCATAGCCGCCGGCCCAGGAGAGCTGCTCGAAGGGGTCGTCGATGTGGTCGCCGATGCGGGTGGGCTCCCGCAGGTCCATGGGCGTGCCTTCCACCGCGGCAACTACGCCGGTGGGGATGGATTTTTTGTCGGTCATGGTGTAGTAGGAGCCGAACACCTGGATTTTCTGATTCAGCACATCGCCGCTGTCCTGGCCCGCCAGGTTAAAGTAGCTGTGGTTGGTCAGGTTGCAGACGGTGTCCGCGTCGGATTTGGCCTTGTAATCCAGCACCAGGATGTTGTTGTCGGTCAGGGTGTAGGTAACGGTGACGGTCAGATTGCCGGGGTAGCCTTCCTCGCCGTCGGGGCTGACATAGGTGAGCTCCAGGCTGCTGCCGCAGGCTTTTGCGGTCCAGACCTTTTTGTCAAAGCCGCATTTGCCGCCGTGAAGGTGATTCCCCTTGTCGTTAGCGAAAAGTTCATACTCCTTGCCGTTCAAGGTGAATTTCGCGCCGCCGATGCGGTTGCCGTGGCGGCCGATGAGCGCGCCCAGGTATTTGTCGCCCTTTTCATAATCCGCCAGCGTATCGTAGCCCAGCACCACGTCGATGAGTTTCCCATTCCGGTCGGGGACCATGAGAAACTGCACGGTGCCGCCGTAAGTGAGAATCCCCGCCTTTGCGGAGCCGTTGTCCAGGACGTACCGTTCCACCGCCTGGCCGGAAGCGGTGACGCCGAAAGGCTCCTTTAAAATAGTTGTCATAGCTTTCCCTCCTGTTGTGCGCCCGTCTGTGCACGGGCACAGTCTTATAGCTACAAAATACCACATTCTTTTCATTCTGTCAAGGGAATTTTTTAGAAAATGATTGACAAAACAGATTTTCAATGCTTTAATAAAGATAACGTGTGCTTGTGCACACCCGCGGGGAGGCCCCGCAGCCAATTCGCCGCGGCATTTTTGCCCCGCGGCAGATTTCGGTTGGCGCGCGACATGCTGCGCGCCTCTGGAAGTCAGGCTCCCGCATCTGTGGCGGGCGGCTAGGTTGCACCTGGTGGAAATTCGACGCGGGCGGCGAATCGCCGCTGATAAGACAACGCGGCGTTCCAATTTCTATCCGACCGCCGGACGGCTCAATCAATTCGCCGATTTGATGCGTTTCATCTTCTATCGCTTTTGGGGGACGCATTGTAGAGGACGGGTTTCCCGTCCCGTGTTTCTAGCAAAACGCTGCGCTGCATGGCGGGCCGGGGGACCCGGCCCCTACGATTCGGTGTGTGCGTTTGTATGTAGGGGGGCGCATTCCGGAAATTTGGAAAAATACGGCGTCAAACGGCGGGCCGGGGAAACGGGCGGCCATTGGCCGCCCCTACAATCCGGGTGCTGCATCATTTCGGGGATTCTGTACCAAAAACGGCGATTCGCCAACTGTAGGGGGCGGCGTCCCCGACACCCCATCGTTTCGTAAAACCAAATCACGCGCTGTAGGGGCGAACTGTGTCCGCCCCCTGAATGTCCCGCCAATTTCCAAAAACAGAAACCCATGCAAAAATGTCCCGCCAATTTCCAAAAACAGAAACCCATGCAAAAAGGAGGTGTTCCTTTGTCCGTTACCATCAAACAAATTTCCGAAATCAGCGGCGTTTCCCGGGGAACCGTGGACCGGGTGCTCCATGGCCGGGGGCGGGTCAGCCCCGAAAAGGAAGCACTGGTGCGCCGGGTGGCGGAACAACTGGGCTACAAGCCCAATCTGGCGGGAAAAGCCCTGGCAGCCCGCAAAAAATCCTATGCCATCGGCGTTTTGCTGACTGCGGAAGGGGTCTCCTTTTTTGACGAGGTCATCCGCGGCGTGCGGCAGGCTGCCGGGGAATTCTCCGATTACGGCGTCACGGTCGTGCTGAAAACCATCAAAGGCTACGACGGCGCGGTTCAGCTGCAGGCCATGGATGCCCTGAGCCGCCAGGTGAACGTCCTGATTCTTAATCCCATCAACGAGCCTGAAATTATCCAAAAAATCAACGAACTGGCCGGCAGCGGCGTCCAGGTTATCACATTGAACACCGATGTCGACAAGAGCCGCCGCCTGTGCTACATCGGCCCGGACTATTTCCGCAGCGGCCAGGCGGCCTGCGGAATCATGGGGCTTTTGCTCCGGGGAAGCGGAAAAATCGGCATTCTCACCGGCTCGGTAAAAATTCTGGGCCACAACCAGCGGATTGCCGGCGTGCGCAGCGTCATCCGGGAACGGTTCCCCGGCCTTTCGGTGGAGGATCTGGATGAAACCGGGGACGACGACGTGCGGGCTTACGCGGCGGCCTCCCGGATGCTGCGGGAGCATCCGGACCTGGACGGGCTGATTCTGGTGGCGGCGGGGTCCTACGGCGTCTGCCGGGCGGTGCTGGAGCTGCCGGAGGAACGCCGCCCCCGGATTGTGTCCATGGACAGCGTGCCCACGACTGTGGAGATGCTCCAAACAGGCGTCATCCAGGCCACCGTCTGCCAGCAGCCCTTTACCCAGGGGTATCAGGCGGTGCAGCGGGCCTTCCGCTACCTGGTACAGGGGGAAAGCCCCCCGGAAGAACGGATTTTCATGGAAACGGAAATCCGCATCCGGGAAACGGTGTGAAAGGAGGAAGGAACGGTGCGCGCATTTTTGCAGGAGCTTTGCGAGGACTTCGCGGAAAACGGCAATTTCAGCGGCGTCTGCCTGCTGAAGCGGGAGGACGAGCTGGTTTTTGAGAAGGCATACGGTTTCGCCAATCGGGCGTTCCGGGTCCCCAACACGGCGGATACCCGGTTTGACACCGCCTCTGTCACCAAGATTTTTACGGCTGCCGCGGTTTTGCAGCTGGCTGAACAGGGCAGGCTACGGCTGTCGGACCGGATTACCTCCCTTGTGGATTTGTCCGGCACCAAAATCCCGGAGGATGTCACCATCGAACAGCTTTTGAACCACACCTCCGGCATTGCCGACGATGCGGACGAGGAGGCGGGAGAAAGCTACGCGGCGCTGTTCAAGGACAGCCCCAATTACGCCATCCGGGAATGCCGGGATTTCCTCAAAAACTTCGCCTGGAAGGAGCCGGTCTTTCCGGCAGGGACAGCCGCCCGGTACTGCAATTGCTCCTATGTCCTGCTGGGAATGGCGGTGGAGGCGGTTTCCGGGGAGAATTACCGGGATTATTATAGAAAGCATATTTTTGAACCGGC
>DVFM01000039.1 GCA_018713245.1 Candidatus Merdivicinus intestinavium | reverse complement strand
CGCCGTCCGGACGGCGGAAGAAAACAGGGCGTTCGCCGCGGCTCTGCGGCAGATTGCCGGACAGAAAGGATGATTTTCATGGCAAAAGCGATTATGGTGCAGGGCACCACCTCCAACGCCGGTAAAAGCTTTGTAGTGGCCGGTTTGTGCCGCATTTTCAAGCAGGACGGCTACCGGGTGGTCCCCTTTAAATCCCAAAACATGGCTCTCAACTCCTTTATTACCCGGGACGGCCTGGAAATGGGCCGGGCCCAGGTGATGCAGGCCGAGGCCGCCGGCGTGGAGCCGGACGTGCGGATGAACCCCATCCTCTTAAAGCCCACCAGCGACATGGGCTCCCAGGTCATTGTCAACGGGGAAGTCCGAGGCAACCTTTCCGCCCGGGATTATTATAAGCAGAAAACAGCCCTGATTCCCGATATTATGAAGGCCTACGACAGCCTTGCTTCCGAAAACGACATTATCGTCATTGAAGGGGCTGGCAGCCCGGCGGAAATCAACTTAAAACAGCAGGACATTGTCAATATGGGCATGGCGAAAATGGCCAAGGCCCCGGTTTTGCTGGTGGGGGATATCGACCGGGGCGGCGTGTTTGCGGCCCTGGCCGGGACCATGATGCTCCTGGAGGACGACGAAAAGGCCATGGTCAAGGGCACCGTTATCAACAAGTTCCGGGGGGATGTTTCCATCCTGGAGCCGGGCCTGCGGATGCTGGAGGACCTGGTCCATGTGCCCACCGTCGGCGTGGTTCCGTACCTTTACCTGGATTTGGACGATGAGGACAGCCTGACCGACCGCTTCACCCGGAAAAACCAGAAGGCCGCGGTGGATATTGCGGTCATCCGCTTGCCCCGAATCTCCAACTTTACCGATTTTAATCCTCTGGAATACCTGGACGGGGTGTCCCTGCGGTATGTGGGTTCCGTAAGCGATTTGGGGGACCCGGACCTGATTATCCTGCCCGGCACCAAAAACACCATGGGCGACCTGGAATTCCTGCGCCAGTCCGGCCTGGAGGCCCGGATTTTGCAGCACGCCGCCAAGGGCAGGCCGGTCATCGGCATCTGCGGCGGATACCAGATGCTGGGCCTGTCCCTCTCCGACCCCCACGGCGTGGAGCACGGCGGCCAGATGGCGGGGCTGGGGCTCCTGCCTTTCTCCACCGTCTTTGCGGAAAACAAGACCCGCACCCGGGTCACCGGCCAGGTGCCGGAGGTCGGGGGCATTTTTGCCGGGATTTCCGGCCTGACCTACGAGGGCTACGAGATTCACATGGGCGTCACCGACGCGGAGGGCATGGTGGTGAACCACGGGAACGTGTATGGCACCTATCTCCACGGCTTCTTTGACCGGGAGGAGATCACCAAAGCCGTGGCGGAGGCCCTCTTTGCGGCCAAAGGGCTGGACGCCAGCGAGATCAGGGCCTTTGACATTGCCGCCTACAAGGAGGAGCAGTACGACAAGCTGGCCGACGCTCTGCGGGCTTCGCTCGATATGGAAAAAATTTATCAGATTCTGAACGAGGGGGTGCAGGCATGAAGCTGGAACAGGGATTGATCCACTACTACTACGGCAACGGCAAAGGGAAAACGACTGCCGCCATGGGCCTGGCGCTTCGGGCCATGGGAAGCGGGCTGCGGGTGCTGGCAGTCCAGTTTTTAAAAGACGGCAGTTCCGGCGAGATTGGGATGCTCCGCCAGATGGGGGCGAACATTCTGGCGGTGCGGCGGCTGACCGGCTTTACCTTCCGCATGACGCCGGAGGAAAAGGCGGCCTGTGCTGCGGAACAGAACCTGAACCTGGAGACGGCGGCTGCGGCGGCCGCCGAAGGGAGCTGCGACCTGTTGATTCTGGACGAAATCGGCTCGGCGCTGGATGCGGAAATGGTGAACCGCGAGCGGCTGTACGCCCTGCTTCAAAACCGCGCGCCGTGGGTTGAGGTTGTCATGACCGGCCACAAGCTGGACCCGGCGCTTCACGACCGGGCGGATTATGTCACCCGGATGGAGAACCAGCGCCATCCTTTTGAAAAGGGAATTGCGGCGCGCAAGGGCATTGAGTACTGAGGAGGAAATTGTCATGGAACTGCAAAAAGTGCGCCCGGCGGACATTGAAAAGCGCAGCTTTGAGATTATCACCGAAATTTTGGGGAAAAACCAGCCGGACCCGGCGGTGGAGCATATTGTAAAACGGGTGATCCACACCACAGCAGATTTTGATTACGCGGAAAACCTGTATATTTCTCCGGATGCGGAAAAGTCTTTTGCGGAAGCAGTGCAAAACGGCGGGGTGATTATTACCGACACCAAAATGGCCCTTTCCGGCGTCAGCAAGCCGGCTCTGGCCAAATTCGGGGCGGAGGTACAGTGCTTTATTTCCGATGCGGACGTGGCGGCGGAAGCGAAAGAACGGGAAATCACCCGGGCGGCGGTCTGCATGGAAAAAGCGGCGAAGCTGAACCGGCCGTTGATTTTTGCCCTGGGCAATGCGCCGACGGCGCTGGTGCGGGTCTGCGAGCTCATCCAAGAGGGGGCGCTGAAGCCTGCGCTGGTCATTGGCGTGCCGGTTGGGTTTGTGAACGTCATAGAATCCAAGGAAATGCTCATGGAAACGGACGTGCCGAAAATTGTGGCCCGGGGCCGGAAGGGCGGCAGCAATGTGGCGGCGGCCATCTGCAACGCCATGCTGTACCGCATGGGCGGCCGGTAAATTTGTCTGTTCCCGGATATGACGGCGGCGGTTTGGAAGGACTGCCGCCGTTTTCCTCTCCTTTTTTGGAGACGGACCGGCGGTCGGGATGAATTGTTCGGAATAGGCCGTACTTTTCTTAAAAAATTCTCATTATTTTCCAATTTTTTTGTAGTTTCATTGACAAATTCTGAAAAAAGGTCTACAATATATAGTGTGTAGTCTGGGTGTTGATAGCGCCGGTTAGAGAGAAAAATCCGGAAGGTGTGTGGGACATGAATCAAAGCCAGCAGCCGAACACGATTTTAATTGTGGATGACACAGAAGTAAACCGTGCGATCCTGCAGGAAGTGTTCTGTCGTGATTTTTTAATAGAAGAAGCAGAAAGCGGACAGGAGGCGGTGGAAAAGCTGGAAAAAGGCCGCGGGCAGATCGCGGCGGTGCTGCTGGATGCGGTGATGCCGGGAATGGGCGGAGCGGATGTGCTGCGCTACATGTCTCAAAACGGTTTTGACCGGATCCCTGTTTTTCTGATGGCCGCCGATGCGCCGTCCGGCCTGTTTGCCGGCGAATTTCAGGATAGGATAGCGGATGTCATCCACCGGCCGGTGGTAGAACCGGCCATTGTCAGAAAACGTGTCAAAAATACGATTGAGCTCTATCGCCTCCGCGAAGAAGCGCACAATCTGGCGGACAGGAAGGCCCGCCGCTACCGCGACGAGGTGGAGGAGCGCTCCCGCACGGGAGAAATGACCATCGATCTGCTGTGTTCGGTGCTGGAATTCCGCAGCGGGAACGCAGTGCAGCATGCGGCCAGGGTGCGCGCCATCGTCCAGCTGCTGCTGACAGAGCTTTCCCGGCGGGATTCCAAATATGCCCTGGGGCAGCGGAAAATCCGGATGATTGCCCGGGCGGCCGCTATGCACGATGTGGGCAAGGCCGCCGTCCCGGACCGGATCCTTTTGAAAAAAGAGCCCCTGACTGAAGAGGAGTGCAAGGTGCTGCAAAGCCATACGCGGGAAGGCTGCCGCCTGTTTTCCGGTCCGGAGTTCCAAAAGCACGAATTTTTCCGCCTCTGCGCGGAGGTCTGCCTCCACCATCATGAGCGCTGGGACGGCAGCGGTTATCCGGACGGGCTGAAAGGGGAGCAGATTTCTCTTGCGGCCCAGGCAACGGCCATCGCGGACGCTTACGACTGCCTGACAGCAGAGCGGCCGCGGGCACAAGCGGCTGAGATGCTCCGAAACGGGGAATGCGGTCCGATGAATCCGGACGTTGTTGGGTGTTTTCTGGAACTGGAGGACACAATTGCCCGGCGGTTTTATGCAGGCGGTTCCCTTTTTGAGGACGATGATTTTACCGATGAGGAGGAGGAAAAGCCCTCCAGCCATGATATTTCAGACCGCACGCTCCGCCTTTTGGAGCGGGACAGACAGCGGTATGCCCTGCTTTCCAAAATTTCGGGGGAGATTCTGTTTACCTACGAGGCGGAAAGCGATACGACGGAATTTACGGAAAAATATCACGAGATATTCGGCGGCCCCACGCGAATCCGCCATGTGGGGGAAACCTTTCTGCGGGAAGGGAAAATATCCGAATCCGATTTGCGGCGGGTGTCCGAGGCTTATCTGAGCTTGACGCAGGAGTCGCCGACGCGCCGGCTGGATATTCAGATGGTGCCTGCGGACGGCAGTCCCATCTGGCTGGAGCTATATCTGCAGGCAATCTGGGACAGCGACAACGGGAACCTGCTCACCGGCTGCTACGGAAAGCTGACCAGCATCCATCAGCTGAAGCAGGAGACCCTTCGCTGGAAAGAGCAGGCAACCCACGATTACCTGACTAGCCTGTGCAACCGCCAGGGATTTGAAGCGGCGGTGCAGGCAGCGCTTCGGGACAGGACGGAAAACGGCTTCGCGCTGGTGTTTATGGATATCGATCATTTCAAACAGGTAAACGATACCCAGGGCCATCTGACGGGGGACAGCCTCCTTCGCGAAACGGGGAAGCTGCTTCGCTCCATGCTGCGGTCCACCGACCTGGTGGCGCGCATCGGCGGGGATGAGTTCACGGCACTGCTCAACAACCTCAGCAGGCGGGATATTCTTTGCAGAAAGGCCGAGGAGTTGCGGACGGCTTTTCGGGAAAAACTCGAGCCCAAGTATCACTGCAATATTTCCTGCAGCATTGGAATAGCGGTCTGCCCGGAGGACGGCACGGTTTATTCCGAGCTGCTGCGCAAGGCCGATATGGCCCTTTATGATGTAAAAGAACGTGGAGGAAATGGCTATGCTTTCTACACAAACGCCCTTGAAAAGGCCCCATATTCCACGTCGCTCTCCGATACGGATGCCTGAGGGCTGACGGCCGGTTTGCTGCGGCGGATTGTGGGGTACCCAGACAGGTTTTGGGAAACAAGCTGAGATGCTCTCAGCAAATACCCATAGAAGAGAATCTTGGCTTTGATGGAAAATATTTTGACATCAAAGGAGTGATTCAGCGTGGCAAAGACACAGAGAGTATTGATCGACATTGAACGCTCAACGGATTCCACAGTCCACGCATTGCCGGCCAGAGGTGTGCGGATTGAAACGGTATTGGCCGGAAAGACGGTGCGCAATACGCCGCAGAAGGAACGGAACACCCCGATCTATCAAATGCTGGACGACAGTTTTGACATCTCCTTCTGCACCAACAGCACCGTCAATGATTTCTCCTTTTATCCGATTCCGGAATTTGCAATTTTCGCGGTGGACAGCCGCGGCGGCTGCATGGGGACCATCGGCGGCTGCGGCGATTTGGAGGACGACCGGTATGCCGTCGGCTATGTCGGCGGCGGACAGGGGTACAAGGTGGCGGGCAGCCTGAAGGATTTCCTGGAAATGGCAATTTATTACCCGTGCTGGCGGGAGGTTGCCCACTGTATCCGGGAAAGCCTGCCTTACAGCATGATCCGCCTCCTGGAGGAGTATGAAAGCACCCATCCCGATACGGAGTCCGACCGGAGACAGCTGGCTTCCCAGCTTTCACTGAACCATAATCCGCGCTCCATGGATCTTCTGGCTGCCTGCCTGAAAAGTTCCGACAGCTTTTCGGTCTACCACTCCCGGGAAGAGGCGGAGGCGATCCATCAGTTTCATTCGTAGCCTGTTTTTGCGGAAAAAGAAGGCAATGTGCAGGACGGGGATGTCATTTCCGAATGGCGTTCCCGTCTTTCTTGATTGTGCCGGGAAAAGGGTTGACAAAATACCCCGTTTTCTGATACGCTAACAGTAGAATGAAGGGGGGATTTTGTGAATCGCCAGCTGATGGACCGGCTCCGGGAAATTACGGAGGAGGAGCGCCGGATATTGGAGGGCCAGTCCGGCGTGGATAAAGCGCTGTATACCCGGGAGCGGGAATTCACCATTGACAGCGGACAGATGCTCCGGGACGGCCGCCTGATTGACGTCCGCCCCCATACGCGCTTTGTCCATTTCCCGGAACACCGGCACAATTATGTGGAGATTGTCCTCGTGTGCCAGGGGAGCCTGACCCATATCATCGACCGCAGCACCCGCGTTGTGCTGCGGGAAGGGGACCTGCTGTTTTTAAACCAGTTTTCCTCCCACGAAATTCTCCCCGCGGGAAGGGATGATATTGCCGTTAACTTTATGGTGCTGCCGGAATTTTTCGATACGGCCCAGGAAATGATGGACGAGGGGAACGTGATTTCCCGGTTTCTGCTCAGCGCCATGCGCCGCAGCGGCGGGGAAGGGCAGTACCTGCATTTCCGGGCGGCCTCCCTCCTCCCGGTGCAGAATCTGGCGGAAAATATGATTTGGTCCCTCCTGAACCGCCAGCCGGACCGGCGCCGCACCAGTCAGTTTACCATGGGGCTGCTTTTTTTGGAACTGGTAAACCATGCGGAAACGCTGGACGCCGGCAGCCTCGCCCAAAAGCGCAGCCAGGCTGTGATGGAGGCGCTGTCCTATATCGAGAGCAACTACCGCGGCGGGAGCCTCACAGCCCTGGCTTCCAGGATGCGGATGGCGGATTATACCCTGAGCAAGCTCATCAAGGCGGAAACCGGTTCCACCTTCAAGGAGCTGCTCCAGCACAAGCGCCTGCATCAGGCGGCCCGGCTGATGCGGGAGACCGACCTTTCGGTTTCCGACATTATCACGGCGGTGGGATATGACAACACCAGCTTTTTTTACCGGGTTTTCCGGGAGGAATTCGGCCAGACGCCCAGGGAATACCGCCAGGGCCGGCCGGGCAAGGAGGATATTTGATGAAACGCAGCGATTACCTTTCGTGGGATGAATATTTTATGGGGGTTGCCATGTTGTCAGCCCAACGGAGCAAGGACCCTTCCACGCAGGTGGGGGCCTGCATCGCAAACCACGACCACAAAATCCTTTCGGTGGGTTACAACGGCATGCCCACCGGCTGCCACGACGACCTGATGGCGTGGGAGCGGGAAGGGGAGCCGCTGGAAACCAAGTACCTTTATGTGTGCCACGCGGAACTGAACGCGATTTTGAACAATGACGGCGGTTCGCTGAAGGGGACAACCATCTATGTCACCCTTTTCCCCTGCAACGAATGCGCCAAGGCCATTATTCAGAGCGGCATCCGGGAGGTGGTCTACTGGGACGACAAATATGCCGAAACAGACGCGGTCATCGCCTCCAAGCGGATGTTTGAGATGGCGGGCGTGACCTGCCGGCCGTATCAGCCCAGCGGGAAAAAACTGGAGATGCATTTCTGATGGAGCGGTTTTTGCAGACAGTTTCCCTGAAAGGGGACCCTTCCCGGGATTGGAGGGCATACCCTTTCTGCATCCCTGCGATCCGCTGGATGGGGGAGGTGGAATTCCACCCGCAGGTGACCTTTTTTATCGGGGAAAACGGCTCCGGCAAATCCACCCTGCTGGAAGCGGTGGCGGTGGGGTTCGGCTTTAACCCGGAAGGGGGAACCCGGAATTTTAATTTTTCCACCTACGCTTCCCATTCGGAGCTTTGGCGGCATCTGCGGCTCACAAAAGGGATTTCCCGCCCGAAAGACGGCTTTTTCTTCCGGGCGGAGAGCTTTTATAATGTGGCGACGGAGATCGAACATCTCTCGAAGGATGGAATGGGCCGCCCCATTCGGGAGAGCTACGGCGGAAATCTCCACACCCGTTCCCACGGGGAGAGCTTTTTCGCCCTGCTGCAAAACCGGCTGGGCGGGCACGGCTTGTACCTCTTTGACGAGCCGGAGGCCGCCCTTTCGCCCCTGCGCCAGATGGCCATGCTCCGGCGGATGCGGGAACTGGTTCAAACGGGTTCCCAGATCATTGTGGCCACCCATTCCCCCATCCTGATGGCCTATCCGGACAGCTGGATCTACCGCTTTTCCGAGGACGGGATTTGCCGGCAGGAATACGAGGAAACGGAGCAATACCGCATTACCCGGGATTTCCTCAACAATTACCCCCTGGCGCTTCAGGAACTGCTGGGGGACTGAGCGTGATAAAATAAGCCCCTGCGCCTTATCGCAAGACAAGACGCAGGGGCTGCTCTTTTATTTTGGAAAGGGAGGAATCACTTCTTTTCGGCGTTCAGACGCTCTTTGTCTTCCATGAACTGGCAAAGGAGCTGAACGGTGCCTTCAATCCCCAGTGCGGCGGTATTGACGCACAGATCGTAGTTTTCCGCCTGGCCCCACTTCATGCTGGTGTAAAAATTGTAGTAAGAGGCGCGTTTTTTGTCCATTTTCGCCAGCTTTTCCCGTGCCTTTTCCTCGGGCAGGCCGTAGTAGGTAGTGGCGCGGGCGATGCGGTCGTCCATGGTGGAGTAGAGGAACACCTTGATGCAGTCCTTCCGGTCCCGGAGAATATACTCCGAGCAGCGTCCGACAATGACGCAGGGCCCCTGGTCCGCCATCTTGCGGATAATCTCCGACTGCACCAGAAATACGCGGTCGCTCAGCGGCAGTTCCGGCGCGCCGGTGCCGCCGCGGAGAAGCCCGGCGTTGAGGGAAAGGGTGTACAGCAGGCTGTTGGTGGGCTTTTCCTCCAGCTGCTCAAAAACTTCCCGGCTGATGCCGCTTTCTTCCGCCGAGCGCAGGATGATTTCTTTGTCATAGAAAGGAATGTCCAGAGCTTCGGCCAACTTCCGCCCGATGTAGCGTCCGCCGCTTCCGTATTGTCTGCTGATTGTAATAATGCTGTGAGCGTTTGCCATATGGATCACTCCGTTCGTTTAGATATTACAAAAACAACGTTTCTGTAATTCTATTATAGAGCAAATAGCCGAAAAAGTCAAGGCTGTTTCTAAATTCTTTTTAAAAGAACGCAGGATTTTCTTGCAATTTTGCCCGGAAAGGGCTATACTGGTAGCACGATGAAACGGGAGGATGAAAATGGAAACAATTTTACTGTTTGACAATGCCGTTTTAAACTGGATACAGCAGCATATGACCTCGCCGGCGGGGGATTTTTTCATGCCCGCCGTTACGGCGCTGGGGGAGTTTGGACTGATCTGGCTTGCGGCTGCGGCGGTTCTGCTCTGCCGGAAGGGGACAAGGCGGACGGCTGTGGAGATGCTGGCGGCGCTGCTCATTGTGCTGGTGGTGTGCAACCTTACGCTGAAGCCGCTGGTGGACCGAACCCGTCCCTTTGCGGCCAACGGCTTTGAGGGCCTTCTGATCGCCGCGCCCACCGACCCCTCCTTCCCCTCCGGCCATACGGCGTCCTCCTTTGCGGCGGCAGCCGCCTGGTTCCGCAGGGATAAGCGGTGGGGGAGCGCGGCGCTGGTTCTGGCGGCGCTCATCGCGTTTTCCCGGCTGTACCTTTATGTCCATTACCCGTCCGACGTGCTGGCGGGGGCAACGCTGGGGGTTGCGGCGGCATTCCTGGCGGGCTGGATCGTTAAAAAAGCGGAGGCGCTCAGGAAAGCTGGTTGACGGCGCCCATAAAGAGGGGCAGGCCGGTGTTGGTGTCCAAAATCAGGTAGAGGAACGGCCGGTCCAGCTCGACGAGCACCGAGGTTTCCGCGCTGACGGCGGCGCTGCCGATCATTTCAATCCGGGTGACGGCGGCCGCTTTGGTGCCGTTTTCGTTCACGTCGATGAAAACAGCCTGGTCCGCGGCTCCCACGCCATATCTATTGGCAGTGCTCGGAAACATGCGGGAGAAATTTGCGCCATCTTTGAAGAAGAATTTGACAAGCCCCATTTCCCGCAGGCCGGGGTCCAGGCTGATTTCCTGCTCAATGCGGAATTTGGGAAAGACGCCCCGGGCTTTTCCCTGACGGGTCCCGGCCAGGTTCCGGAGCTGAGCGGGGGTCAACTGTGCCGCCAGTTCCTCCGGCGTCCTGCCGCCGGAAGGCAGCAGCCCCACAAAGACGCAGCTGCCCTCATATCTTTTGCGGAATCCGGTATAAAGCCCCGGCTCCTCCAGATAATCCCCGTCGGAGTGGAGGAAGGGGACTTCCCGTTCCTGCCCGTCATAGCTTCGGAAGGTGTCGTCGTAGACTTGGTCCTTTTCGATTTTTTCCTCCCATTTCACATCAAACAGGGTGGCGTTTAGGAGCATCAGCTGGGCCAGGTCGCTGATCTCATCCGGTTCCAGGAATTCCTCGATCAGCCCGTCGGTCTGGTTGCTGGCCCAGCGGCTGACATCACGGGCCAGCTGCTCCTTGTCGGAAAAGTCTGCACGGTAAAGCTGAGCGTTGTAATATGCCTGGTTTGTTTCCAGGAACCCGTCCATGACCTCGAAGCCGGTGTCCTGGAACCAGATGGAATTGGCCAGGTGGATCGTCCCGCCGCTTTCGTCCATGGGCAGCAGCTCCATCAGCGCGCGGCAGGTTTCGTTGACCATGGGGAGCGTCCCTTCTCCGCCGCCCAGCAGCGTCTCCATCTGGGACAAGGTGTCTCCGTCCGCGCCGTTGGCCGTCAGCCCCAGGGCAAGGTAGGCGGAAAGGGGCGACACGCAGCTGTTGACGTACTCTTTCGTGCGGCAGGATTCAAAGAATTGCAGCGAGAAATCCGCCGCGGCGTCCAGCGCCTCTTCCGAAGGCTGGCTCCAGGAAGCGGGCTCCACGGAGGTTTCCAGAAGCTCCGCTTCGATGCCGTCAAAATGAAGGAAAATGCCGCCCATTGCGCCGGCAGCCAGGATGACGGCGGCGGCAAAACAGGCAAATTTCAGCGCCTTTTTGCGTTTCATGCAATCGCCTCCTTTTCTTAGTAAAAATTATAGCGGATTTTCACAAGAAAAGCAATAACAGGGCGGTAACATTTGATAACGAAAAAACCCCTCCGGATTCACATAATCCGAAGGGGATTCGCTGTATGAGCCGTTTCGGCGGCATCGAACGGGCCTTACATCTGCGCCGTCATCAATTTGCAGATGGATTCGGAGAAGGCCACCGGGTCCTCGATGGGCATTCCTTCGATAAGCAGCGCCTGGTCGTAGAGGAGCTTTGCGTATTCCTTCACCTGTTCCGCATCGGAGGCAAACAGCTTTTTCAGCGCCTCAAATACCGGGTGAGAGGGATTCAGCTCCAGCACCCGCTGGGCCTGGACCTTCTGGTCGCCGGGCATGGTGTTCAGCACCTTTTCCATTTCCAGAGAAATTCCGCCGTCGGCGCTGAGACAGACGGGGTGGGATTTCAGCCGCCCCGTCAGCCGGACGTCGCTGACCTTGCCTTCCAGGGCGTCCTTCATCATCCGCAGCAGCTCCTTGTTGTCCTCGGCGGCCTTTTTGACCTCCTCGGTCTCGGCGGCTTCCTCCAGGCCAAGGTCCTTGTCGGCGGCAGAGCGGAATTCCTTGCCGTCGTAGTCCCGCATCATCTTTAAGGCGAACTCGTCCACATCGTCGGTGAGGTAGAGGATTTCGTAGCCGCGGTCCTTGAGCAGCTCGGTCTGGGGCAGGCGGTCGATTTTCTCCGTCGTTTCCCCGCAGGCGTAGTAAATGTACTTCTGGTCCTCCTTCATCCGGCCCTTGTATTCTTCCAGGGTGACCAGCTTCTTTTCGGAAGAGGAGTAGAAGAGCAGCAGGTCCTGCAAAACGTCCTTATGGGCGCCGTAATCGCTGTAAGCGCCGTATTTTAAGGTCAGGCCGAAGGACTTGTAGAAAGTTTCATATTTCTCGCGGTCCTTGTCCAGCAGCCCTTTGAGTTCGCTCTTGATTTTCTTTTCCAGCCGGTCCGCGATGAGCTTCAGCTGCCGGTCGTGCTGGAGCATTTCACGGGAAATGTTGAGGGACAGGTCCTGAGAATCCACCAGGCCCCGGACAAACCCGAAGTAATCCGGCAGCAGGTCGGCGCACTTGTCCATGATGAGGACGCCGCTGGCGTAAAGCTGGAGCCCTTTCTGGAATTCCTTGGTGTAGAAATCAAAGGGCGCATGGGCGGGAACAAAAAGCAGAGCGTTGTAGGTTGCCGCGCCCTCGGTGCTGGAGTGGATGGTCAGCAGCGGGTCCTGGAAGTCGAAGAATTTTTCTTTATAGAAGTTGTTGTAATCCTCGGCTTTCAGCTCGCTGCGGTTTTTCTTCCAGATGGGGACCATGCTGTTTAAGGTTTCCACTTCGGTGTAGCTCTCGTATTCCGCGGGTTTTTCCTCCGTGCCGGTGCCTTCCTTCAGCCGGCTCTTTTCCACCGCCATCTTGATGGGGTAGCGGATATAATCGGAATACTTCTTTACCAGCCCCTGCAGGCGGTAGGTTTCCAGGAATTCATCGTAATTCTCTTCCTCGGTGCTGGGTTTTATGGTCAGGATGATGTCGGTGCCGTGGCCGTCCTTCTGCGTTTCCTCAATGCAGTAGCCGTCCGCGCCGGTGGATTCCCACTTCCAAGCTTTGTCGGAGCCGAAGGGTCTGGAAATCACCGTCACCTTGTCGCTGACCATGAAGGCGGAATAAAAGCCTACGCCGAACTGGCCGATGATGTCGATGTCCTCGTTGGCGGCGTTTTCCTTTTTAAAGGCCAAAGAGCCGCTCTGGGCGATGGTGCCCAGGTTGTTCTCCAGGTCGTTTTCGTCCATGCCGATGCCGTTGTCCGAAATGGTCAGGGTCCGCGCATCCTTGTCCGCCGCAATATTGATGGAGAAATCATCCCGGTTGAGGCCGGTGAGATTGTCTGTCAGAGAACGATAGTAGAGCTTGTCGATGGCGTCGCTGGCGTTGGAAATGAGCTCCCGGAGAAAAATTTCCCGGTGCGTGTAGATGGAGTGAATCATCATATCCAGCAGCCGCTTGGATTCCGCTTTAAATTCTTTGTTGGCCATATCTGCAATGCCTGCCTTTCAAAAATTGGCACTCAAAACGCGAGAGTGCTAAGTCATTGTCTTTACTATAGCCTTTTTGTGAGGGAAAATCAAGAGAAATTCGATAATTTTCAAGGTATTTTTACATTTGATTCACAATTTTGGCCGAATTTGAAACAGGGGCTTGTCAAGCGGAAGGAAATATGCTATACTGAAAAACAGATTTGACGCCGCTCTGCCGCCGGGTAGGGCGGGATTTCGCGTCCGGGGCCCATGCCGGTAGGCCGAAGCAGGCATGGGATAACCGGGCGTTTTGTTTTGGGAGGAATGTATGAAAGAGCAGACCCTTGGAAAAACCTTTGCCCGCTATGTAAGCCTGAATGTCGCCGCCATGATCGGGCTGTCCTGTTACATCCTGGCCGACACCTTTTTCGTCTCGGCGAGCATGGGGGCCGACGGGCTGGCCGCCCTCAACCTGGCCATCCCCGCATACAATTTCGTCAACGGCGTCGGGCTGATGATCGGCATCGGCGGCGCCACCCGCTATGCCATCAGCCGCGCCCGGGGGGACGCGGAGGAAGCGGACCGCACCTTTACCCACGCCGTTGGGATGGGGCTGGCCTGCGGGGTCGTTTTTATGCTCATCGGGCTGCTGGGGGCGACGCCGCTGAGCAGGCTGCTGGGCGGCGAAGGGAAAATCCTGGATATGACCGCCACATACCTGCGCACACTGCTGGCGTTTTCCCCCATGTTTATCCTGAATAATACGCTGGTGGCCTTTGTCCGCAACGACGGCTGGCCGAATTATTCCATGATCGCCATGCTTCTGGGCAGCGGCTTCAATATTGTGATGGATTACGTGCTGGTGTTCCCGTGCCGGATGGGGATTTTCGGCGCGGCCCTCGCCACCGGTTTTTCTCCGGTGGTCAGCATGCTTTTCCTTGCGGCGACGGTTCTGCGCCGGCGGAATTTCCATCTTTGCCGCTCCCGGCCTCAGGCTGCCCGGATGCGTTCCATTGCGACGCTGGGGCTGTCCTCCCTGATTGCCGAAGCGTCCACGGGAATCGTGATGATTGTGTTCAACCTGGTGATTCTCCGCCTGGAAGGGAACCTGGGGGTGGCGGCCTACGGCGTGATTGCAAATCTGGCGCTGGTGGCGGCCTCGATGTTTACCGGCGTTGCCCAGGGAAGTCAGCCGGTGGTCAGCACCTGCTACGGACGGGGAGAACACGGCGGCGTCCGGAAGATCCTGCGGCTGGCGGCCGGGACGGCGCTGGGGCTGGCTGTGCTGCTCAACCTGGCGGTTTGGCTTTTCCCCCAGGTCATCGTGGGAATTTTCAACAGCGAGGGGGACGCGGCACTGGCGGCGCTGGCAGTCCGTGGGCTGCCCCGCTATTTCTGCGGGTTCTTTTTGGCCGGCCTCAATATCGTGCTGGCGGCAATCCTGAGCGCGGTGGAAAAGCCCGGCTCCGCTTTTGTCATTTCGATTCTGCGGGGCGGGGCGGCAAGCCTGCCGCTGCTGTTCCTGCTGTCGGCAGTATGGGGGATGGACGGCGTGTGGTTTTCCTTCCCTGCGGCGGAGGCCGTCACGCTGGCTGTGGCGCTGCTGCTGGCAAAAAAATCCCGCTGGCTGTAGAAAAAAATCGAAAAACCCTTGACAAGCCTGCCGCTGTGTGCTAAAATATCTCTGTTAACGCTTTGGAAGCGGAAACATCCTTGCTCCGGACCCAAACGTTCCGGGGCCATTTGTCCAAAAGGAGGTGCTTTTAATGGCAAAAGCAATGGAGAACTACGAGGCAGTAATGGTGCTCAGCACCAAACAGGGCGAAGACGCGATCAAGGCGCTGGTGGAGAAGTTCACCGACCTGATTCAGGCGAACGCAACCCTGGAATCCGTCGACGAGTGGGGCAAGCGCGTCCTCGCTTATGAGATCGACGACGAGACGGAGGGCTATTATGTGCTCTTCACCTTCAATTCCGTTCCTTCTTTCCCCATGGAGCTCGAAAGAAGAATGAACATCACCGACGGCATCCTTCGTTCTCTGGTTGTCACCAGAGTATAATTTGGGGGCAGGAATATGCTGAACCGAGTGATCTTGATGGGCCGGCTGGTTGCTGACCCCGAACTGCGGCAGACGACCAGCGGGATCTCTGTGGCAACTTTCCGAATCGCTGTGGACCGCAATTACCAGGCGAAGGGAAGCGCAGAGCGGCAGGCGGATTTTATCCCCTGTGTCGCATGGAGACAGACTGCCGAGTTTATCAGCCGCTACTTTTCCAAGGGCCGTATGATTGCTTTGGAAGGCAGCTTGCAGTCCCGCAATTACGAGGACAAGACCGGTGCCAAGCGCACCGCGTATGAAGTCATTGTCGACCAGGCGTATTTCGCCGATTCCAAGCCCGCCGGCGGCCAGCCCGACCGGAGCGGCGTTCCCTTCCCCACGGAGCCTCCTCAGTTTGAGGAGGCTCAGCGCGGCGGCAGTCTGTCCGTCGGCGACTTTGGCAGCTTTGAGGAAGTGGACACGGACGACGGTGATTTACCGTTCTAAAACATTCGAGTGATTCCCAATAGAAGGAGGAGTATCCAGCATGATGGATCGTAATAGCCGCGGTGGCCGCAAGCCCCGCAGAAAAGTCTGCGCTTTCTGCGTAGATAAAGTGGAAAACATCGATTACAAGACCATTGGCAAATACAGCCGCAAAGTGCTGTCCGAGCGCGCGAAGATCATTCCCCGCCGCGTGACCGGCACCTGCGCCAAGCATCAGCGCCAGCTGACTGTCGCTGTGAAACGCGCCCGTCATCTCGCTCTGCTGCCGTTTGTCAACGACTAATTGCGCAAACAAAGCCCTTCCGCCTGCGGCGGAGGGGTTTTCTTTTATGCAACGCACTTTTCAGGCAGATAAATTCAATGAAGGAATTGCCGCTCGAATCACCTCCCGGTTTCGCCTGCGCCGGGAATACGTAAAAAATATGTGAATAATCTGAACAATATGTGAATGAAACCGGCCGCGGCAGCCCCCGCTGTGTTATAATAAGGCGGTATCAGGGATACAAGAACCCATCCTGAACGGGATGGAAAGAAATGGGATGACAACATGCTGAAAAGTATGACGGGATACGGACGAGGACAGGCAAGCGGAGCGGGGTATGAGCTTCAGGTAGAGGTCAAGTCGGTGAACCACCGGTATCTGGAGGTCACGGCCAAGATGCCGAAACAGTTCGCGTTTCTGGAAGACGCCCTGAAAAAACAGGTGCAGTCCGTGCTCCGCCGGGGCAAGGTGGAGGTTTCCCTCTCCGTCCAGGCAGATGCGGGGCAGAATCTGGAGGTGACGGTCAACCGCGAAGCGGCAGGGGCCTACCTGACCGCTCTGCGGGAGATGTCGGGGGAGCTGGGATTGGAGGACGACCTCAGGCTTTCCCATCTGCTGCAATTCCCGGAAGTGTTCACAGTCCGGAAGGCGGAACTGGACGAAGAGGACGCGGCCCGGGCTGTCCGCGCGGCGGCGGAATCTGCCCTTGCCTCCCACGATGAGATGCGCTGCCAGGAGGGCCGGAAGCTGGCGGAGGATTTGGAAGAAAAGCTGGGCCGGGTGGAGGAACTGGTGTCCCGGGTGGAAGAACGCTCTCCGCTGCTGCAGAAAATGTACTATGACCGGCTTTATCAGAAGCTGGCGGAGGTTTTGCAGGATACGGCGGTGGAGGAGTCCCGTCTCGTTACCGAAGCGGCTGTGTTTGCCGACAAGGTGGCGGTGGACGAGGAAACGGTGCGGCTCCGCAGCCATATCCAGCAGTTCCGCAGCTTCCTGCGCAGCGAGGAACCGGTGGGAAAACGGATGGATTTTCTGGTGCAGGAGATGAACCGGGAAACCAACACCATCGGCTCCAAAGCCCAGGACCTTGAGATCGCCCGCATGGTGGTGGAACTGAAATCGGAAATTGAAAAAATCCGCGAACAGATTCAGAATATCGAATAGGGAGGTGATGGGATGAAGCTCATCAACATCGGCTTTGGCAACATGGTATCCGCCAGCCGGATTATCACGATTGTAAGCCCGGAATCCGCCCCGATTAAGCGGATTATCCAGGATTCCCGGGAAAGCGGCTCGCTCATCGACGCGACATACGGCAGGCGGACCCGGGCGGTAATCGTGATGGACAGCGGCCACGTGATTCTGTCGGCAATCCAGCCGGAAACGGTGGCAAACCGCTTTGTCCAGAACGACGAAATGGAGGAGGAACCGGAAGAAGATGAGTAAAGGCGTATTGATGGTGTTTTCGGGCCCGTCCGGCTGCGGAAAGGGGACCGTTCTGAAGGAATTTTTCGCCCAGGGCGGGGAAGCCTTCCTTTCCGTTTCCGCGACAACCCGCGCGCCGCGTCCCGGCGAGGAGAACGGCGTCCACTACTTTTTCCTTCAAAAGGAAGAGTTTGAGCGGATGATTGAGCAGGGGGAAATTTTAGAGCACGCCAGCTACTGCGGCAATTACTACGGGACGCCCCGCGGCCCCGTTTATGAGCGGCTGGAACGGGGGGAAAACGTGATCCTGGAAATCGAGGTGCAGGGCGCCCTCCAGATCCGGGAGAAATGCCCGGAGGCTGTGCTGGTGTTCGTCCTGCCCCCCAGCCTGAAGGAGCTGGAGCGCAGGCTGGTTGACCGCAACACGGAGGACCGGGAGACGGTAGACCGCCGCCTTTCCGCCGCCGCGGAGGAAATCCGCATGGCTTACCAGTATGATTATGTAGTGGTCAACGATGCGCTGGACGATGCAGTCCAGGAATTAAAGACAATTTTTGCCGCCGAAAAACTGAAGGCGGCCAACCGCAAAAAAATGATTGATGAGGTGCTGGAATTATGATGCATAGACCTTCTGTCCCTGAACTGTTGAAGCCCGGCCAGAGCTATTATTCCCTGGTGGTGGCAGTGGCGAAGCGCGCCCGCGAGATTGCCCAGAAGGCGGATGAAAGCGGGGAAATCCTGACCGAAAAGCCGGTAAAGCTCGCCGTGGATGATTTTATGAAGGGCCGTTACAAAATGGTGGAAAGCAGCGAAATCGGCGTGATCCGCGACCGCCGCACGCCCTATATCCCGACGACTTCGCTGGAAGACGACGAATAAAAAGCACAAAACAAAGGAGGCGGGAGCGTGGAGCAGACAGCACAGATTGCGGTGGAAGGGACCGCGTTCCACTTCGACCGGCTCTTTGATTACCGGGTTCCCCCGGAGCTGTCCGGCAGGGTAAGACGGGGCGTCCGCGTCCTGGTCCCTTTTGGAAAGGGCAACCGGAAAATCCAGGGGCTGGTGTTCCGCACCGCCGAAGCGGAGGAAGCAGGCCGAAAGCCGGTGCTGGCTGTCCTTGACGAGGAGCCGGTGATCGGGGAGGAGGGCTTCCGCATTGTGGAGTTTCTGGCGGAAACTACCTTTTGCAGCTATTATGACGCGCTGAAATGCCTCCTGCCGGCAGGGCTTGACCATGTAGTCCGGGAAGAATTCCGTCTGGTGCGGATGCCGGAGCCGGAGGAACTGGAACTGCTTTCCCCGGAGGAACGCCTTGTTCTGGAAGCCGTTTCCGCCGCCTCGTCCCAGCGGGAAATCAACCGCTTCTTTTCGGAGGAGGATGTCCTTTCCCGGGAAAAAGCGGCCCGCAGTCTGACAGAACGCGGCATTTTTACCTGTACGGACCTGCTGAAGCCGCGCGTCCGCGCCAAAACGGTGCGGATGGTGCGGCTGTCCGGCAAGGAGCCCCTGCCCGCCCTCACGCCCAAGCAGCGGGAAGTGGTCCGGGTGCTCCGGGAAAACGGCCCGCTGGGGGAAAAGGATGCGGCGTACCGCGCAGGCGTCCGGGAAGGGGTCCTCAAGACTCTGGCCCAAAAGGGCGTGATCGAATATTACGATCAGGAAGTCTACCGCACGCCCCGGGTTTCCGAGAGCGATGGTTTCACGCTGGAGGAGCTCACCCTTTCCGAGGAGCAGCAGCGGGTATATGAGGGAATCCGCGCCCTCTGCGAGCGGGGAGAACCCAGCGCGTCCCTGCTTTTCGGCGTCACCGGTTCCGGGAAAACCCAGATTTTCATTAAGCTGATC
Organism: Candidatus Merdivicinus intestinavium; assembly: GCA_018713245.1. GTDB lineage: Bacteria > Bacillota > Clostridia > Oscillospirales > Ruminococcaceae > Merdivicinus > Merdivicinus intestinavium. The sequence goes on along the minus strand of DVFM01000039.1, from coordinate 52,069 downwards.
CAGGACTGCCTGGCGGACGGGAAGGGCGCGATGCTCCTGGTCCCGGAGATTTCCCTGACCCCTCAGCTGCTCTCCAAATTTCAGCGGCTTTTTGGGGAAAAGATTGCGATCATCCATTCCGGCCTTTCCATGGGGGAACGGCTGGACGCCTATCAGCGGGTGCGGACCGGGGCCGCTTCCATTGTAATCGGCACGCGGAGCGCGGTTTTTGCCCCGTTTCGCAGCCTGGGGCTGATTATCCTGGACGAAGAAGGGGAACACTCCTATAAATCGGAGTCCGCTCCCCGCTATCACGCCCGGGATGTGGCGAAGCTGCGGTGCGTTTACCACAATGCGGCGCTCCTGCTCGCTTCCGCCACGCCCAGCATCGAGAGCTATTACGCCGCCCAGAAGGGGCGCTATCATCTTTTTACCCTGCGCCGGCGGTACGGCGCGGCCGCCCTTCCGGATGTGCGCATTGTGGATATGCGGGAGGAAGCGCAGAACGGCAACACCTCGCCGCTGAGCGACAGCCTGGCGGAGCGCCTCCTCCAGACCTGGCAGCGGAAGGAGCAGTCGATTCTGCTCATCAACCGCCGGGGCTACGCGGCTTTTGCTCTCTGCATGGACTGCGGGGAACCGGTGCGTTGCCCCAATTGCAGCATCACCCTGACCTATCACAAGGCAAACGGCTGCCTGATGTGCCACTACTGCGGTTATACCTCCCGCGCCGACGAACCCTGCCCTTCCTGCGGCGGCAAGCATCTGGATATGGTGGGGACGGGAACGCAGAAGGTGGAGGACATTCTGGCAAAGCGGATCCCGGACGCCCGCATTCTCCGGATGGATGCCGATGCGGTTACCTCGCGGTATGCCTATGAGGAAAATTTTTCCCGGTTTGAAGCGGGGGAATACGACATCCTCATCGGGACCCAGATGGTGGCGAAGGGGCTCAATTTTCCCAACGTGACCCTGGTGGGCGTTCTGAACAGCGATCAGTCCCTGTACGCCAACGACTATCGCTGCGGGGAAAAGACATTCTCCCTCATCACGCAGGTGGTGGGGAGAAGCGGAAGGGGCGATAAGCCGGGAGAGGCCTATATTCAGACAGTCTCCCCGGAAAACACCGTGATTCTGGATGCGGCGCGCCAGGATTACGAGGCGTTTTACCGCCAGGAGATCGCCGTCCGAAAAGCGACCCTCCAGCCGCCTTTCTGCGACCTGGCGGTGGTGGGCTTTTCAGGCGCTGCGGAGGATCGGACCCGCAAGGCGGCGCAGGATTTTCACAGGGTCCTGCGGGATACGGCTATGGGATGGCCGGAAAAGCTGCCGCTGGTGCTGCTGGGGGTTTCCCAGGCGGGCGTATACCGGGTCAACGGCCGGTACCGCTACCGCATTGTGATGAAATGCCGCAGCAGCAAAAAATTCCGGGCGATGCTCCGGAGCGCTTTTATGGAAGCGTCAAAACGGAAAATCTTCAGCCGGGTATCCGTGTTTGTGGATATCAACGGCGAAATCCTATAAGGGGGAAATTGGTATGGCATTGCGGAAAATTGTGACGGGAGAGGACCCGGTTCTCCGGAAAACCTCCCGCACGGTGGAAAATTTTGATGAAAAGCTGGGGGTCCTGCTGGACGACATGGCGGAAACCATGTACAAAGCCGAGGGCGTCGGCCTGGCCGCCGTCCAGGTGGGAATCCTCAAAAGAGTTGTCACAATCGATGTGGGAGACGGTCTCATTGAGCTGGTCAACCCGGTTATCACCGAGTCCAGCGGGACACAGGAGGATTCGGAAGGATGCCTTTCCTTCCCCAACGAATTCGGCATTGTGGAGCGCCCCAACCAGGTGACGGTGAAGGCCTTTGACCGCAGCGGCAAGCCGGTGGAATATCACGGGACCGGCCTTCTGGCCCGGGCTTTCTGCCACGAAATCGACCACTTGGACGGCGTCGTCTTTAAGGATAAAGTCAAGGAGATGCTGGAGCCGGAACCGCCGAAAAAGCGTCTGTTCGTCCGGCCCAAACGGAAATAGGGAGGGTTGCGCTTGAATATCGTATTTATGGGGACGCCCGAATTTGCCGTTCCCTGCCTGCAGGCTCTGCTGGACGCCGGTTATCCGGTAACCGGCGTGTTTACCCAGCCGGATAAGCCCAAGGGACGGGGATACCGGCTGACGCCGCCTCCTGTAAAGGAATTGGCCTTGACACATAATCTCCCGGTGTTTCAGCCGGCGTCCATGCGGACGGAAGAGGCTCTGGAAGCGCTGAAAAGCTGCCGTCCGGATTTGGTAATCGTTGTGGCTTACGGGAAGCTCCTGCCCAAGGAAGTTCTGGAGCTGCCGGGACTGGGCTGCATCAATGTGCATGCTTCTCTGCTTCCCAAATACCGGGGAGCGGGCCCGGTCCAGTGGTCCATTATCAACGGCGAGGAGGAAACCGGCGTTACCACCATGTATATGGCCGAGGGGCTTGATACGGGGGATATGCTGGAATCCGCCTCCCTGAAAATCGGGGAAAATGAAACGGCGGATGAGCTGATGGAGCGGCTGTCCCGTTTGGGCGCGGAGCTTCTGATTTCAACGGTGAAGAAGGCGGAGGCGGGAACGCTCTGCCCGGTTCCCCAGGACGACGCGCAGTCCACCTATGTGTCCGTGCTCGACAAGGAGATGGGGCGGCTGGATTTCAGCAAGCCTGCAAAAGAAGTGCATAACCTGATCCGCGGCCTGTCCTCCTGGCCCTGCGCCTTTACCAGCTACCAGGGAAAGCGGCTGAAAATTTACCGCAGCCGCCTGGCGGAAGGGTCCGGCGAACCGGGCGAGCTCCTGGACGGCAAACGCTTTATCGTCGCATGCGGCGAGGGCGCGGTGGAACTGTGCGAGGTTCAGTATGAGGGAGGCAGAAGGATGCCCGGCCCTGATTTCCTCCGCGGCAAAAAGCCGGCGGAAAAAGAAATTCTCGGCCGATAAGCGAAAGGGGGCAGCGTTGTGCTTTGGGGTTTTGTGGATGTCACTTACCTGATTTTTATTGTGCCGGCGGCGATTATCGCCATTTGGGCCCAGGTGCGGGTGAAGAGCACGTATTCCCGTTATGGGCAGATGCTCAACCGGGAAGGGCTGACCGGCGCCCAGGCCGCCCGCCTGATTCTGGACCGGAACGGGCTGCAGCATATCCGGATTGAGCGCGTTTCCGGCAGTCTGACGGACCATTATTCCCCCAAGGAAAATGTGATCCGCCTGTCGGACAGCACCTACAACGCGCCGACCATCGGCGCTGTGGGGGTGGCGGCCCACGAAGCGGGGCACGCGGTTCAGTACGATGTGGGGTATTTCCCCATCCGGCTGCGCAACGGCATCATTCCCATTTGTCAGATCGGTTCCCAGCTTTCCTGGCCGCTCTTTCTGCTGGGCATGATTTTCCAGTCCGGCCTGCTGCTGGACATCGGGATCTTGCTTTTCTGTATTGCGACTTTGTTTCAGCTGATTACTTTGCCGGTGGAGTTCAACGCCAGCCGCCGCGCCATGGAAACGCTGGAAGGGGAAGGCATTCTGGCAGCGGATGAGCTGAGCGGCGCGCGGAAGGTCCTTTCCGCCGCAGCCATGACCTATGTGGCGGCGCTGGTGACGGCGCTGGCCCACCTGCTGCGCATGCTGGTTCTGCGGAACCGGAACGACAGACGATGACGGCGCGTCAGATCGCCTATACGGCGCTTTTGCGAATGGACCGCGCGGGGAGCTATTCCAACCTGGCTCTGGACGCGGTTTTGGAAGGAGAGTCCCCCTCCGAAGCCGACCGCCGTCTCGCCTCCGAGCTGTTTTACGGGGTTTTGGAGCGCAAACTGACGCTGGACAGCCAGCTTTCCCGTTATCTGAAGAAGGGGGCGGCCGCGCTGGACCCGGAGGTCCGCGTTTCCCTGGAACTTGGGATGTATCAGCTGCTGTACCTCGCCGGCGTTCCGCAGTCCGCTGCGGTCAACGAGAGCGTCAATCTGATTAAGCGTTCCAAAAAGAGGAGCGCTTCCGGGCTGGTAAACGGCGTGCTGCGCAGTTTTCTGCGGGATGGCTGCAAGATTGTCCTGCCGGAAGGCGGGTGGCTGGAACGCACGGCCGTGGCCACCGGCATGCCCGCTGCCATCCTCCGCATCTGGGAGCGGGATTACGGCCGGGAAACCGCGGAGGCGCTGGCCGAAAGCTGCCTGGGGCGGCCGCCGCTGCATTTTCGGGTGAACCCGCTGCGGGCCGATGTTCCGGAGGCCGTGGAGGCCTTTCGGGCGGATGGCGCGGAAGCGGTTCCGCACCCGCTGCTGCCGGGCTGTCTGGAGGTCCGGCGGCCTGGGAGCATCGCCCGCCTGAAAGCCTTCCGGGAAGGGCTGGCCGCCGTTCAGGACAGCGCTTCCCAGCTCTGTGCGCTGGCGGTGGGGGCCCGGCCGGGCGAGCGGATTTTCGACCTCTGCGCCGCTCCCGGCTCCAAGAGCTTTGTGATGGCGCAGGAAATGAAAAACAGGGGAGAAATACTGGCCTTCGACCTGCACGAATCCCGAACGGGACTCATCCGGCAGGGCGCGGAACGGCTGGGCCTTACCTGCATCCGCGCGGAAGCCGGGGACGCCTCGCGCTTCAACCCGGCGCTGGGGCAGGCCGACCGGGTGCTCTGCGACGTCCCCTGCTCCGGCCTGGGGATTATCCGCCGAAAGCCGGAGATCCGATATAAAACAGAGGCGGAGCTTGCCGCCCTTCCCCCGGTCCAGGCGGCGATTTTGGACAACGCCGCCCGATATGTCCGGCCCGGCGGGGTGCTGGTCTATTCCACCTGCTCCCTGAACCGGGCGGAGAACGAGGACGTCGTCCGCGGTTTTCTGGAGAAGCATCCGGAAATGGAGCCCGACCCCATGCCGGCGGGACTGCCCGCGGCAGGCGGAAAGGCGCAGGCCACGCTGATGCCCATGGATGGCTTTGACGGCTTTTTCATTGCGCGGATGCGCCGGCGCGGCCCGTGAAAGAAAGGACTGCCTTATGATTGATTTAAAATCCATGCTTTTGCCGGAAATGGAGGAATACTTCCGCACTTTGGGGCTTCCGAAGTTCCGGAGCCGTCAGGTTTTCTCCTGGCTGCATGCGAAAAGGGTTTCTTCTTTTGAGGAAATGACCGACCTTCCGGCGGGACTGCGTCAGCAGCTCGCGGACGAATGCTCCCTGACTTCCCTGGTGACGGAGCGGAAGCTGGTTTCCCGGCTGGACGGGACGGTGAAATATCTTTACCGCCTGGAGGACGGAAACCATATCGAAAGCGTGCTGATGCGCTATGAGCACGGGATTTCCCTGTGCATTTCCAGCCAGGTGGGATGCCGGATGGGATGCGCCTTCTGTGCGTCCACCAAGGCGGGATTTATCCGGAACCTGACGGCGTCGGAGATTCTGGAGCAGGTATATGCCGCCGGCCGGGACAGCGGGGAGCGCATTTCCCACATTGTGATGATGGGCATCGGGGAGCCGTTAGACAACTATGAAAACGTCCTGCGGTTTCTGGAGCTGGTTTCCGCGCCGGAGGGGCTCAATCTGAGCCACCGGCACATCTCCCTTTCCACCTGCGGGCTGGTGGATAAAATTTACGACCTGGCGGATCGGAACCTGCAGCTCACCCTTTCCATTTCCCTCCACGCCACGACGGACGGGACGAGGGGGGAGATTATGCCGGTCAACCGGCGCTGGCCCATTGCGGAGCTTTTGAAGGCCTGCCGGCATTATACCGACGCGACCCACCGCCGCATTTCTTACGAATATGCGCTGATTGCCGGCGTCAACGACAGCCGGGAGCAGGCGGAGGAGCTGGCGGCGCTGCTGAAGGGGAGCCTTTGCCATGTAAACCTGATCCCGGTCAACTATGTGAAGGAGGCCGGTTACCGCCAGAGCGGAAGGGCGCAGATTTACGCCTTTCAAAAGGTCCTCTGCAGCCGCGGCGTCAACGCGACGGTGCGCCGCACGCTGGGGGCGGACATCAACGCAGCCTGCGGCCAGCTGAGGCGGGAAGCGGAGAACGGACAAACCTAGAATTGTCAATCTATTCCGATACAGAAAAGGGGATAGTTGCATTGAAGATTGTTGGAAAGACAGACGTTGGGATGGTGCGGGATGTCAACCAGGACGCCTTTAAGATCCTCGCTCTGGGCCAGGGGGCCGGCTTGGCGCTGGTCTGCGACGGAATGGGCGGCGCGCGGGGCGGCGACACCGCCAGCTATATCGCGAAACAGGTAATCACGGATACCATCCGGGAAAAATATGACGACGCGATGGGGGCGGAAACCGCAAAAATCCTGGTGCGGGAGGCGGTGCTGGAGGCAAACCGCTCCATCTACCAGACCGCGCGGGAAAATGCGGAGCTTGCCGGCATGGGGACGACGGTGGTCCTGGCGCTTTTGTACCAGAATCACGCTTATGTGGCCCATGTGGGCGACAGCCGGCTCTACCGCTGCCGGGACAGCAAGCTGTCCCAGCTGACGCGGGACCACTCCTATATTCAGGAAATGGTGGACCGGGGAGAGCTCAGTCCGGACCAGGCGCGGCAGCATCCCGACCGGAATTTCATCACCCGCGCGGTGGGCGTCCAATGGGATGTGGACATTGACCTGCATATTCTGGAACTGAAGCCGGGGGACCGCCTGCTGCTCTGCACGGACGGCCTTTCCAGCACCTGTCCGGATGAGCAGATCGAACGGGTTTTGCAGCAGGAAACGATTGAGGAGGCAGCGGAAATTCTGATACAGCTTGCCAACCAGGGCGGCGGACACGATAATATCACGGTCGTCATCGTGGAAAGCTGAGCATCCATGGAGGTTATCATATGGAAAATTATATTGGAAAACGTTTGACAGGCCGCTATGAGCTGCTGAAGCTCATCGGCAGCGGCGGCATGGCGAACGTGTACGAGGCAAAGGACCTTCTGGAAAATAAAATTGTGGCGATCAAGCTGCTGAAGGAAGAGTATCTGACCAATGAGGAGTTTGTGCGGCGCTTCCGCAACGAATCCAAGGTGATTGCAGTCCTGGACCACCCCAACGTGGTCAAGGTTTACGACGTGAATTTTACCGGCGCGGAACAGTATATCGTCATGGAATATATCGACGGCATTACGCTCCGCCAGTATATCAGCCATCAAAAGCGCCTGCGCTGGAAGGACGCCGTGCACTTTGTCACCCAGATCCTCCGCGCGCTGGAGCATGCCCACGAAAACGGCGTCATCCACCGGGACATCAAGTCGCAGAACATCATGCTCCTTCGGGACGGCACCATCAAAGTGATGGATTTCGGCATTGCGCGCTTTGCCCGGGAAAATATCCGTTCCATGGATGACCGCGCCATCGGATCGGTCCATTATATCAGCCCGGAACAGGCCTGCGGCGAGGAATCCGACGAAAAGAGCGACCTTTATTCCGTCGGCGTAATCCTGTACGAGATGCTCACCGGCCAGGTGCCCTTTGACGGGGACACGCCGGAGCAGATTGCCATGAAGCACATCCACAACCGGCCCACCCCGATCTCCGCGCTGGCGCCCGACGTTCCGACGGGCCTTTGTGAAATTGCGGAAAAGGCGATGCAGAAGGACAAAAACCTCCGCTATCGTTCTGCCGCCGAGATGCTGGCGGCCATCGAAAAATTCAAGCAGAACCCCAACATCGTTTTTGAGTACAAATATATGCCGGAAGAGCCGGATTCGGTGAAATATGCCCGCTCCGTCAGCACCATCCAGGCGGAGGATTCCGGCGAGGACCCCCAGGATGAAGCGGAGGAGGACAGCGGCGAACAGATCATCGTCAAGCGCAGTCCCACAATTCTGGTGCTGGCCGGCATTGCGGCGGCCTGCGTTATCACGGCGGTCCTGGTGCTGCTGGGCTTCTTCTACTACGGCAGCGGCGACGAGGTGGAGGATGTCGTCATGCCCCAGCTGGTGGGGATGGATTTTGACCAGGCCCGCGAGATGGAGGAATGCAAAAACTTCTATTTTGTAGTCATTGAAAATGAGCTGACCGAATATCCCAAGGGGCAGATTTACTATCAGAGCATCGAACCCGGAATTAAGGTCAAGGCCAACCGCCGCGTGCAGGTCAAGGTAAGCGCCGGAATTGACGTCCTGGAGGTTCCGGACCTGACGGGCTATTATGTCGGCGAGGCGGAGGACGCGCTTTTCGAGCTGGGGCTTGACTATACGGTCCGGACCGTGGAGGACAGTTCGGTGGAAGCTGACCGCGTAATCCGGACCGATCCGCCCGCCGGGCAGGAGGTGGAGCAGAGCACGCAGATCATCATCTATGTCAGCCGCGCCCAGGCTACCACCTCGGTCAAGGTTCCCCGGCTGGTCGGATACGATCTGGAAACGGCCCGGGAAAAACTGGCTGCTCTGGACCTGAACGTTGAAGTGGAAGAAGTGGACAGCGAAGAGGCGCCCGGCACGGTCGTCGAGCAGAGCCTGCCGCAGAATGAGTATGCCGAGAGCGGCTCGACCATCACCCTGCGCGTCAGCAACGGTTCCGGGTACGCGGCGGCGGCTTCCCTGACGGTCTCCTTCCCGGACGGCGCTCCCAACCGGGACTACACCCTCCAGGTGTATGTGAACGGCGAAGAGGTCCTGCGGGAAACGGTCAATCCGGCTGCCACGCCCACCTGGGTCGGGCAGATTGAGGGCCAGGGTGTTCTGAATGCGGTTGTGGTGCTGGACGGCCAGCAGTATGCGGTCTATGAAGTGAATTTTACGGACAATATTGCCACCCTCACGGAGGGTTATAATACCGGCATCTTCCAGCAGTCCTCCGAACCTTCGGAGCCTGCCGAGCCATCGGAACCCTCGGAGCCTTCCGGCGAGCCGGAACCCCCGACTCCTTCCGAGCCGTCGCCCGGCGATCCCTCGTCCCTTCCCACCGGAGGCGGGGACTCCCCGATGGAGGCGCTTCCCGGAGACGATTGGTGAGGTATGGAATGACACAGGGAATGATTCATAAAGCAATCAGCGGATTTTATTACGTGAAATCCGACGACGGGCAGTACCTGGAGTGCAGAGCGAAGGGAATTTTCCGAAAAGAAGGCCGGTCCCCCCTGGTGGGGGACCGGGTGGTGGTGGAGGATGGCGTTGTAGCCGACATTCTTCCGCGGCGGAACGAAATCCTCCGTCCGCCCGTTGCCAACGTGGACCTTGCGGTAATGGTGGTTTCTGCCACGCAGCCGCAGCCGAATCTGCTTGTCCTGGATAAACTGATTGCCATCTGCGAGTGGAAGGGAATCGAACCGGTCCTGGTCTTTACCAAATCGGACCTGGCGGACTGCTCCCGGCTCTGCGCCCTTTATCAGAAGGCGGGATTTTCCGTCTTTACCAGCGTGCCGGGGCAGAGGGACTATACCGCGCTGCTGGACTGCATGAAGGGAAAGCTCAGTGTGTTTATCGGCAACTCGGGGGTGGGAAAGTCCACCCTGATGAACAGCCTGATGCCGGAGCTTCATCTTGCCACCGCCCAAATCAGCGACAAGCTGGGCCGCGGCCGCCACACTACCCGGCATGTGGAGCTTTATCCGCTGCCGGGCGGCGGCCTGGTGGCGGACACGCCCGGTTTTTCCACTGTGGAGTTGGACAAATACGGCTATATCCGCAAGGAGGAGCTGGCCGGCTGCTTCCGGGAATTTGCCGGATATGAAGGAAAATGCCGTTTCCAGGACTGCTCCCACCGGTCGGAAAAGGGCTGCGCGGTTCTGGAGGCGGTACATAGCGGCCAAATCAGCGCCAGCCGGCATGAAAGCTACTGCCAGATGTATGAAGACGCGCTCCAGGTGAAGGAATGGGAGCGAAAGGAGGAGAAGCGCCGGTGAAATGCGTAATTTTTGGGGCGGCGCCGGCCGATGATTATGCCTATATCCGGGAGCTGCTTCCCGCCTCCGGCCGGCTGGTCATTGCGGCGGACGGAGGGCTCCGCTACACCGCGGCCCTGGGATTGGAGCCGGACATTATCATCGGGGATATGGATTCGGTGCGGCGGGAGGATGTCCCCCCCGGCGCGATCCTGTATCCTTCTCACAAAGACGACACTGACATGATGCTGGCGGTGAAAAAGGGGCTCGCCCTGGGTGCGGAGGAGTTTTTTATTTTCGGCGGCCTGGGCGGCCGGCTGGACCACACCTACGCCAATATTCAGACCCTTGCCTATCTGGCGGAGCACGGTGTCCCGGGCTGGCTGCTGGACCGGAATCACCGGGTCTGCCTGCTGGAAAAAGGGGAGCTGACCCTGTCTCCGGAGTACCGCTACCTGTCGGTTTTCGCTTACGGCGGAGTTTGTTCCGGCGTCAGCATCACGGGGGCCGAATACCCGCTGGAAGATGCGGTGCTGGAGCCCTCCTTCCCGCTGGGAGTCAGCAACCGTCACGCTCCAGGCCAGCTGATGCGCGTTTCCGTTTCGGAGGGCACGCTGCTGATTATCCAGACCAAGCTGTCTTAGGAACCAAAATGCCTCCTTCCGCGTATGATAGGCTGTAAGCAATCCATCCGTCGGCAGGAGGTCGGTTTTATGAAACAGCTGATGAACAAATTTCCCGCGCCGGCGGCTGCGGTAATCGCCGGCGTCATTCTGCTCCTGGGGGTGGTGTTCTCTTTCCGCTTCCTTTTGGCCATGGCGGGGATTGGGCTGATCGCCTGGGGAGTCACCCGATGCCGGGAGTGAATGTAGGGAGGTTTTGGCATGAAAATTATCGTGATTAAGAGCCCGAAATATCTGTCCGGCCTGCTTCGGCTGATTTTTGGCATCAAAAAAGAGGCGGACTGCTGAATTTACATGAAAAGGATGAGGAAAATGAAACCCGTCGGAATTATCGGCGCAATGGGAGTAGAAGTAGAAAAATTGAAGGGACGGCTGGAGAATTGCCGGGAAAGCGTATTTGCCGGCAGGAGCTTTTACGAAGGAAAGCTGAACGGGACGGACGTGGTTGTGGTCTGCGCCGGCATCGGCAAGGTAAACGCCGCCATTACAACCCAGCTCCTGATCGACCGCTTTGACGTGGAAAGCGTCATCAACACCGGTATCGCGGGCGGGGCCCACCCGGGAATCAAGGTGCGGGATGTGGTCATATCGGATGTCGTTGTCTATCACGACATGGACCCTCGCATTCTGGCGATCAGCTATCCGCATCTTTCCGAATTTACGGCGGATCCCGCGCTGATTGAGCGGGCGGAGCGGGCATGCGACGCCCGGAAGGTGCGCTGGATGACCGGGAAGGTTGCCACGGGAGATCAGTTTATTTCCGACAGCGCCGTCAAGGCGGATATTGTCGCCCGCACTGCTCCCTGCTGTGTGGAAATGGAAGGCGGTGCAATCGCGCATACGGCGGCAGCCAACGGCGTTCCCTTTGTGGTAATCCGCTGCATATCGGACAACGCCGACAACAGCGCGGATATGGATTATGCAACCTTTGAAAAGCTGGCGGCAGATGACGCCGCAGCCATCATCGAAGCCATGCTTCAGTAAATGAAAAAGCAAGCCCGGCCTGTTGGGGCGTTCCCCGCAGGCCGGGCTGTTTTTGCATTTTTATTCCCCGAGCAGGAGGTACTGCCGGACGCCGGCGGCTTCCAGCGCCGAAATCTGCTCTTCCGAAGTCACAACCGGAATCAGCTGATCTTCCGGCAGCTGAATCGCGGCCAGGATTTCGGTTTCCCGCCCGCTTTCCAGAATGGGGGCGGCTTTTTCCGTCTGAAGGGTGTCCGGCGAACCGTTATAGAGGCTGTCGTTTTCCCCGAGGTAGCAGCTGCCTTCAAAGACCGGGATAACCTCCGCGCCGCTGACAGCCGCGCGGGAATTCATGGTGTCCAGAACATTTTGGAGCGCCTCCGTCAGGGTCATGGAGGACGCATTGGGTCCATACCCCATCTGAGCGGGGTAGCGGGTGTCCGGATACTGGATCCCCGCCGCGAAAATTTCGTCAAAACCTGCTCCGGCGATTTCGGCGCTCAGGTCCCCCAGATACTCTACGGCTGCTTCCATATAGGGGTTGAGCCAGGAGCGTCCGCCGTTGTCCGCTGCCTGGTCCAGCCAGGTGACGCCGGCCTGATCCTCGTACAGGTAGGAGGTGCCGTAGCTCGCGTGGGAGGCAATGTCGTCTTGCAGCGCATAGATGTATGCCGCAGGCGTGAACCCAGCGTCCTCAATGGCAGAGGCGAGCGCCTCCAGTTCCTCCAGCGTGATGGCTCCCGCCGGAATTGCGCCGGAAGCCGCAGCCAACTGGACTTCCGAGGCATAGGACAGGTAGCCGGCGGCGTCTTTCAGTTCCACCGCCACCGTATTGCAGGAGGCGGGGTCCAGGCCCTCCAGGAAATCTTCCAGCGCCTGCGGGTCCGAAAGGGCCGCCTCAGGCAGCATCACGGCCCGGATATCCGCGGAAGCAGTCTGTCCGCCGGACGGCTCCGGCTCTTCACTGCTTTCCGGCGTCTGGCTCACCGCGGACTCCTCTTCCGGAAGGCTCGCCGCTACAGAGGATTCTTCCTGACCTGACTGTTCCCGGTTGGACAGATTGACAACGGCCATAGCCGCGCAGTATCCCAGAAAGATCAGCACGGCAAGTCCCGCCAGAAAGGCGATCACCTTTAAAATGCGTCCGCGCCGCCGGCGGCGGCTCATGTATCCAAAGCTGTAATGCTTGATTTTGCGTTGTTTCGGCATAAGGCAAACCTCCCGTAACGCCCGTCAGATGGACAGTCCATGGCCGATCAGGCCGTAAAATGCTAAAGAAAGAATCCCGATATAAATCAGCGTGATGGGGAAGCCGCGGAAAGCGGACGGAATTCTGCTGCTGTTCAGCCGTTCGTAGCCCAGCGCGACCAGATAAGAGGCGAGGATAAAGCCGCAGCCCGTTCCCAGACCAAACGCAATGTGTTCCCAGAAATTATAGTCGCGGCTGAGGAACAGCGCCCCGAAAACCGCCCCGTTGAAGGCGGACAGATGAATCATGGGAATGATTTGGGAACGGTATTTGGCGGGGAGGCGGGAACAGGCCAGCAAAACGCAGACATAAACTGCCCCGACAATCAGCACATAGAAAAACGGCGTCCATTCATAGCTGTGTTCCAGGCGCTGAATCCACCGGTCGGCAAAATAGACCAGGATGGAAGAAAAGGTGATGATTCCGGCCAGGATTGCGCCGAACAGCCAGAGGTTGTTCTTTTTGCGGATAATGAAAAGGGTTGCGCTGACGCCCATGGCGCGGGACAGCAGGATGTTTTCAACGAACACCGCCGCAACGGCGATGGACCCCATGCCCATGGCAGTTTCCTGAAAGACGCGCCAGAAATTATACATGATGCTGTTCCTCCTTTTGGGGTTTTCTGGGAGGCTTTTCCATCCAGAGCCGGAATTTTTGCAGCAGCGCCGCCAGAAACCCAATCAGCAGGAACCCGCCGAAGGGAAGGAGCAGCGAAGGTACGGTCCAGGTAATCCCCTCAATCGGTCTGCCCAGCAGCATGCCCTTGCCCAAAATCTCCCGCACGGTTCCCGTCAGAACGGCAACGGCGGCGAAGCCGAGGGAGGCCGTGGCAAGCTGCGCCAGCATAACGGGAAATTTCTGGCGATGGTAACGGGACTCGCTTTTCTGGACAATCAGAGAGTTGGTAGCCAGCAAAGGCAGGTAAGCGCCGAGCTGATACACCGCCTCCGGCTGCCAGCGGCGCACCGCCATGCTGACCGGCACGAAAATCAGGGCCGCGATGGCGGCGTTGAGGATCACGCGGATGGTGTAGGGCAGCTTTTTGGGGATGGCGTAGGTGACGGCAATCGTCAGAATCGTAATACATGCAAAAGCCGCGGATAAAGTCAGCGCGTTGCTCAGAGAGGTGCAGGTTACAACGATGGGAGCGATAACCAGCCCTCTTTCCAGAATCGGATTGTTGAACAGAAACTGGTCGTATTTTTCCCACGTCCGGTGGTGCTTCTGATAAAAGCTGCGGATCACCGCTTTCCCTCCTCTCCGCCGGCCCAGCGGCTGAGCCGGCCGGTTACCTTATTGAACGCGCCGGCGCCGGCCTGCCCCGTTTTGCGGATGCCTTTCCAGGTAAGGCGCAGAATCAATTTGACGCCGCTGCACAGGTGGGCGGCGTATGCGTCGCAGCGGTGGTCGACGGCGTTCATGATGATGACAACAAAAGGGGCCACCAGTTCAATCCGGCTGAGATGGCGGAAAAGCACCATCAGCCCGCCCAACAGCACGCCGTAGGTCCATTTGCCGAGGCGGCTTTGGATTTCTCCGTTGTCCATGGCGGCGACAAACAGGACGGAAAACAGCAGCACGCCGGAAGTCAGCTCCATGAGCACCGACACCGTCCTGCTCCCGTTGATACGGGGAAACAACCAGGCCGCGGCGGCTACAACCGCCAGGGAGGCGACCGGAATCTGCCAAATAATCGTTCTGCGGTAGATCAGATATATCCCGCAGCAGAGCAGCACGGCGATGCAGGTGGTCCCCATCGGCCCGTAAAAATTCCCCAGAAGGGCGTCCAGCCAGTCAATATTGTTGGAGCCGCCCAGCATCAGCTGGCGGGCGGGGGAGCTGTAAAGCGGAACGCCCAGCGACGCCGTCAGCGGGAGCTGCGTCATGGAGGCGGGATACTGGGTGACCAGGTCATTCCAGCAAAGCACGACAAACGCAAACGCCGTCAGCGCGGGGTTGAACAGCGTGTGATAATGGCCGCCGAAGGGATGGCGGACCACCAGAATTGCAAAAACCGCTCCGAATATGACCAGCCAGTAGGGGGCCGACGCGGGCAGCATCAGCACATAGGTCAGCCCCGCAATTCCGGCGGAAAAGTCATACTTCCGCCACCAGCGCTCCCCCTGCAGCAGCAGACAGAAGTAGTCCGCAGCTGCCGCGGACCCCACAGAAATGGCAGCCATAATCAGGACGCGGGGGCCGTAGTAATAGCAGGCCATCGCCAGCAGCGGCAGCAGGGCGAGGACGGTGTCAATCATCTGTCGGCGGTATTTCTCATAAGGCAGCACGAAAAAACACTTCCTTTATTCTTCAGTGGATTCCTTCAGGGAGCGCACGGCCATTGCGGGATTCTCCGCGCCGAACAGATAAGAGCCCGCCACCAGCATATCCGCGCCGGCTTCCCGGCAGAGCTTTCCCGTCTGGGCGTTGATGCCGCCGTCTACGCTGATGCGGAGCTGCGGCGCGTGTTCCCGCAAAAGCCGGATTTTAGGCAGACAGCTTTCCAGAAACTTCTGCCCCCCGAAGCCGGGTTCCACGCTCATCACCAGCACTAAATCCAGTTTGTTCAAAAAAGGAAGCAGCTCTTCGGCCGGCGTGCCCGGGCTGACGGAAAGGCCGGCCTTTTTGCCGAGGCGGTGGATGAGGTCGATGGTTTTGACCGGATCGGACTCGCTTTCCAGGTGGAAGGTAATCCAGTCCGCCCCTGCGTCCGCAAATGCTTCAATGTAGGCGAAAGGGTCCCGGATCATCAGATGCAGGTCAAAGGGGAGGGACGCGGCTTTTCGGATGGAAGCGACGACCGGCACGCCAAAGGTAATATTCGGCACAAATACGCCGTCCATCACATCCAGATGGAAGGCGTCGGCGCCGGCGCGCTCCATACGCTCCAGTTCGCCGGAAAGACAGGCAAAATCTGCTGCAAGCAGGGAAGGGGAAATCAGGACTTTTTTCAAAATGCAACCTCCGTTGTTCCAATGCTTTTTTACAATAATATTGTACCGGATTTTCCCGGTTCCGTCAATCGATATTTCATAAAGAATGCTGAAAAATCCCCGGCGCGTTTTGTACAGTTTGGATTTGCTCCCCATAATTCGACGATATTTTCATGAAATATACAAAATTTTGCAGAAACTCTTTTCATCCCCTGCGTTTTTGTGATAAAATAAAGGCGAGAAAACCCCCGAAGGAGGTTGCAGATATGAAACAGTTTTGGAAATTGGCCTGTACTGCGGCGGCTGCGGTCCTTTTAAGCTCCTGCCTGTTCGCGCCGGTCGGGGAACCGGCGGGAAGCACGCCGCCGGAATCGTCCCGGGCGCAGGAGGCAATGGCGGAGGTCCTTCCGGAAAGCTCTGCGGAATTCTCGGAAGCCGTTTCCTCCGTCCCGGAGCCGCCGGAGCCGGCAGTCCTGAACCTGCGGGCAGTGGGAGACAACCTGATCCACAGTTCCATTTACGAGCAGGCAAACCGCCGGGCCGGCGGGAACGGCTACGATTATGACTACGCTTATGAAAATGTAAAGGATATGTTCGCTGGTGCGGATATCGCCTCCATCAATCAGGAAAGCATCATCGCCCCGGCCTACGGCCCTTCCACCTATCCGCTGTTCAACGCGACGCCGGAGCTGGGGGACCTGATGCTGGAGCTTGGCTTCGACGTCTTTAACCTTGCCAATAACCACTGTCTGGACAAAGGAGAAAGCGGCATCTATTCCTCGCTGGATTACTGGGCGGAACGGCCGGAGGCGGTAACGACCGGCGTTTATCGGAACGCGGAGGATTACGCGGATATCCGCACCGTGGAAGCCAAGGGGGCAGTGGTCAGCTTTATCGGAATTACCGAGCTCACCAACGGCCTTTCCCTGCCCCAGGGTTCCGAAGCGGTGGTCCTGCTCGGCAGCGAGGAAGAGAAGATCGAGGAGCGCATCCGGCAGGCCAAGGAGATTTCAGACGTCTGCGTGGTCAATATCCACTGGGGAAACGAGTACACCCATGTTCCCACCGAGCGCCAGCGCTACCTGGCCGGCAAGTTGTCTGAATGGGGCGCCGACCTTATTATTGGCCATCATCCCCACGTCATACAGCCGATCGAATATATTGAGCGGGAGGACGGCTCCCGCACGCTGGTGGCTTATTCCCTGGGGAATTTCATCTCCGCCCAGGATTCCGGCGCGCGGATGATCGGCGGGATGCTGGATGTGGACATTGCGGTAGACCTTGAGACGGGCAAAACAGAGTTTAACGGCTGCCGGTTTGTCCCCATTATTACCCACTATGACCGGGGCTTTGCCAACAACCGGCTTTATCCGCTGGAGGATTACACCGAGGAATTGGCGGCTTCCCACGGCGTGCGCGCCTATACGCCGGATTTTTCACTGGATTACATCAAAAATACCGTAAAAAATGTAATAGCGGCAGAATTTTTAACAGAAATGTCTTGATTATCGGCAGGAATGACGGTATAATAAGAAGTTTTTGAAATGCCGGAAGAGACAGAATCCGGCAATGGAAGGAGCGGATTGTATGGAAAAGAGAAAATTTCGGAATACGGGCCTGGAGGTGTCCCTTCTGGGAATGGGCTGCATGCGCCTGCCGAAGGTGGACCCGGACAAGGATGACATTGATTATGAAAAAGCGCAGGAAATTATCGACTACGCTTATGCCCACGGGGTCAATTATTACGATACCGCCTACGGCTACCACGGCGGAAAATCTGAAATCTTCGTCGGCCATGCCCTGAAAAAATATCCCCGGGAGAGCTTCTTCCTGGCCAGCAAGATGCCCATCTGGTGCGTGGAAAAGGAAGGCGACGTGGAGCGCATTTTTGAGGAGCAGCTGAAAAAGTGCCAGACGGATTATTTTGACTTCTACCTGTTCCATTCCCAGAACGCGGCCAACTTTGAAAAGTGCCAGAAATTCGGCGTATACGAATTCCTCTCGAAAATGAAAGCGGAAGGGAAGATTCGCTATCTGGGCTTTTCCTTCCACGACAAGCCGGAGGTTCTCGCCCACATCTGCGATACCTACCAGTGGGATTTTGCCCAGATTCAGCTCAATTATCTGGACTGGGAGATGCAGGACGCAAAGCGTCAGTATGAAATTCTCACCGAACACGGCATTCCCGTCATCGTGATGGAGCCTGTCCGCGGCGGCGTCCTGGCAAACCCCTGCGAAGCCTCCAACGAGGTGCTGAAGGCGGCGCGCCCCGATATGAGCATCGCCTCCTGGGCCATCCGCTACGCGGCTTCTCTGCCCAACGTCCTCACTGTTCTGAGCGGCATGTCCAATCGGGAGCAGGTGGAGGACAACGTGGCGACCATGACGGACTTTGAGCCGCTGACCGAGGCGGATTACAAGGTCATCGACGAGGCGGTGGACCTGTATAAAAAGAAGGATACCGTCCCCTGCACCGGCTGCCGCTACTGCATGGACTGCCCCTTCGGCGTGGATATTCCCAAAATGTTCTCCATTTACAACCGCTATGCGGTCCAGAAGGATGAGGAGGATTACTGGGAGGAGTACAGCGCCCAGCCCGAGTCGGAGCGGGCAGACCAGTGCCAGGCCTGCGGCGCCTGCATGGAGCAGTGCCCGCAGCACATCCGGATCCCCGATAAAATGGCGATGATCCGCGAGCTGACCGAAAAGTTCGGCCAGAAATATGCAAAATAGGAAGGTTATCAGACATGAATTATCAATTTGCAGACCGCATTAACAACTTAAAGCCTTCCGCCATCCGTGAGATTCTTAAAAATTCCGACCCCAACGTCATTTCCCTGGCGGCCGGCAATCCGGCGGTGGAATCATTCCCGGTAAAGGAAATGCAGGAAATTGCCAACCGCATTTTTCATGAGGAGGCCGGCGTTGCTTTCCAGTACGGCATTACCGAGGGATATCCCAGGCTCCGCGAGCTTCTGCGCCGGCGTCTTTCCGAAAAATTCGGGATGGGGACGGACAACGATGAGCTGATCGTCGTTTCCGGCGGCCAGCAGGCCATCGACCTGGCCACCAAGGTGATGTGCAACGAGGGCGACGTGGTCGTCAGCGAAAACCCGTCCTTTATCGGCGCGCTGAACACCTTCCGTTCCTATGCGGCGGTTCTGAAAGGCGTGGACGTGCTGGACGACGGCATGGACCTGGACAAGCTGGAAGAAACCTTCCGGCAGAATCCGAATACGAAGCTGCTGTACATCATCCCGTCCTTCCAGAACCCTCTGGGCACCTGCACCTCCCTGGAAAAGCGGCGGGGCATTTACGAATTGTGCGTCAAATACGGCGTTGTCATTCTGGAGGACAATCCCTACGGCGAGCTGCGGTTTGAGGGGGAGGACATCCCCACCCTGAAATCCATGGACACCGAAGGCATCGTCATTTACTGCGGCAGCATGAGCAAGGTAATGAGCGCCGGCATCCGGGTGGGATTTGTCCTGGCGCCCAGGGAAATTGCAGCTAAAATGACGGTGGGCAAGCAGGCGAGCGACGTCCACACCAATCAGTTTTTCCAGATGCTGATCGCGGACTTTATGGAGCATTACGACTTTGACGGCCATATCGGGAAGATCCGCGCCCTTTACAAACACAAAAGCGGCCTGATGCTGGACGCGATCCGGGAGTATTTCCCCAAGGAGGTCCAATACACCGTCCCGCAGGGCGGGCTGTTCCTCTGGTGCACCCTCCCGGAGGGCGCCGATATGCTGGAGTTTGTCCAGTTTGCCAAAACGAAAGGGGTTGCCGTTGTGCCCGGCGTCGCCTTCAATGTGGAGGAGGGGACGCCCAGCCGCTGCTTCCGGCTCAATTATTCGACGCCCAGCGACGAAAAGGTTGTGGAAGGGACCCGTATTCTCGGCCTGGCTCTTCAGGAGTTTTTGAAGAAATAAGGCTCTAAAAGCCGTGAAACACTGCCGCGCCTGCCTGAAGGGGGAGGCGCGCTTTTTTATCCCCATGCCGCTGCCAGCCTGAGAAATTGGCGGCCGGGGACGATCCCACAGGAAAATATTGAATTTTCTGTCAAAACATGATACAATAAGATTTTAGATATAGAATCATTTAGCGGGTGGGGGGCCTTTATGCTTTTTTCAAAATGGATCTATCCGAAATTTGACCCAAGGGAAAGCCAGTTTCTGCAAAAGGAATACGGCATTTCTCCCATTGTGGCGGATATTCTGGCAGCGCGCGGTGCAGGGACTGCCGGCGCCGCTGAGCTGCTGGCGGAGCAGGAGGAACTGGAGGACCCGTTCCTGCTGCCGGATATGGAAAAAGCGGCCGCCCGGCTGGAGGAGGCAATTTCTTCCGGCGAACAGATTACCATTTACGGGGATTACGACTGCGACGGCGTTACGGCCACGGTGATTCTGTACCTTTACCTTCAGTCCATGGGGGCAAAGGTGGATTGGTACATACCCGAACGCCTGGATGAAGGATACGGCCTGAACTGTCCGGCGCTGGACGAGCTGAAAAGCCGCGGGACCTCGCTGCTGGTTACGGTGGATAACGGGATTTCGGCCCTGGCCGAAGTGGATTACGCCAACAGCTTGGGGATGGAGGTCATTGTTACCGACCATCATCAGGTGGGGGAAGAGCTCCCCCGCGCTTTCGCTGTGGTCAACCCCCACCGGAAGGAATACCAGGGCAGTTTTCGCCCGCTTTGCGGGGCGGGGGTTGCGTTTAAGCTGGTCGCCGCTCTGGAAGGCGGGGATTACAGCATGGCCCTCGACAGCTTCGGCGCACTGGCTGCCATTGCGACGGTCGGAGACGTCGTGCCGCTCACCGGCGAAAACCGCCTGCTGGTCAAAAAGGGATTGGAGCTTATCGAATACAGCGATATTCTGGGCCTCCAGGCGCTTCTGGAAGCGGCCGGGATGAAGGATAAGCCGGTCACCTCCCAGAAAATCGCCTTCGGTTTGGCGCCCCGGATCAATGCGGCGGGACGGATGGGGAGCGCTAAGCTGGCTGTCCGGCTTCTGCTTTCCGAGGACCCCGAGGAAGCGGCTTCCCTGGCGGAAGAGCTCTGCGAACGGAATACCCGCCGGCAGGAGGAGGAACTGGAAATTCTGGAGCGCGTGGAGCAAACGCTGGCGGCGCATCCGGAGATTCTGCTGGACCGGGTGATGGTGGTGCCTGCGGAGGGACTCAATCACGGCGTCGTGGGCATTGTCTCCGCCAAGCTGGTTTCCATGTACGGAAAGCCCAACATCATTCTTTCCGTGGATGGCGATACCGCCACCGGTTCTGCCCGCAGTGTGGAAAATTTTTCCATGTTCCGGGCAATCAGCGCCTGCGGCGGGCTGCTGGAGAAATACGGCGGCCACAGCATGGCGGCGGGCCTGACCTTAAAAACGGAGAACATACCGGAATTTACCCGGCAGATCAACCGCTATGCCGCCCAATATTTTGAAAAAATGCCGGCGGTCAGCCAGCGGATTGATAAAGAACTCCATATCGGGAATATTAATTTGAAGGATATTTCCGCCCTCCAGCAGCTGGAGCCCTTTGGGGAGGGCAACCCGCAGCCGCTTTTCCTTCTCCGGAACTGCCAGATTGAGGAGATTATTCCCATGAGCGGCGGGAAGCACCTGAAACTCAAGGTGCTGTTTGAGGGGAAACCGGTCCATGTCCTGTATTTTAAAATGACGCCGGAAGAGTTCATCTACCCTGTGGGCGCAGCGGTGGACATACTGGCGAACCTGGAGCTCAACGCTTTCCGCGATACGGTTTCGGTGGCAATCCGGCTGAAGGACATCCGCCCTTCCGGCTTTAATGACGAAAAGTTCCGCAACGCCTGCCATTTTTATCAGAAAATCCGCCGGGAAGAGCCGGTGGAATCCAAAATCATGGCCATTTCGGTGCCGACTTTGGAAGAGCTGCGATGGGTGTATAAGCTGCTGCGCAGCCGCGGCGGCTCCAAGATTCATTTGGATCTGTTTTATCTGGCTGCCGTTTCCAGCCGGATGAATTACTGCAAATACCGGCTGATTCTGGATGTTTTTTCCGAGCTGAACCTTGTCCGGATCCCGCCTGACTTTTCCTCTGTCAGCATGGCGGAGACGGGAAAGGTGGATTTGGAAAATTCCGCGATTTTAATGCGGCTTCGCAGCGCGGGCGTCCATGCCGGCAATTAGCGGAGGAAGGAGAGAGTATGGTGGAAACCACATATGAAAACCTGCTTCAGGCGATCCGCCAGAGCGGGAAAATCTATGAAGAAGAAAAAATCGAAAAAGCCTACCGGCTGGCGGATAAAGCCCATGCCGGACAGCTTCGTCAGTCGGGGGAGCCGTATATCTCTCACCCGCTGGCTGTCGCCGAAATCCTGGTGGGGCTCGGCATGGACAGCGACTGCATCTGCGCCGCGCTGCTGCACGATGTTGTGGAGGATACGGATATTACCCTGGACCTTCTGCAGAAACAGTTCGGGCATGACGTAGCCGTGATGGTGGACGGCGTTACGAAAATCAAAAAGCTGTCCCTGGCCTCCAAGGAGGAAAAGCAGTCGGAAAATGTCCGGAAAATGCTGCTGGCCATGAGCGAGGACATCCGGGTCATTATCATCAAGCTGGCCGACCGCCTGCACAATATCCGCACGCTGGATTTTAAAAGCGAGGACCGGCAGCGGGAAATCGCTCTGGAAACCATGGAAATCTATGCGCCTATTGCTCATCGGCTGGGTATCCGCGGTATTAAGGAAGAACTGGAGGACCGGTCGCTGCGGTACCTGGACCCTGTGGGGTACCGGGAAATCGAGGAGCAGCTGGAGCTGAAAAAAGCCGACCGGGAAAAGTTCATTGTGGACATCAAGGGACGGATTGCCAGACGGCTCAAGGATTTCGGCATCGAGCCTCATATTGAGGGGCGGGTCAAGAGCATTTACGGCATTTACCGCAAGGTTTACATGATGGGCAAGAGCTTTGAGGAGCTTTACGATATCTATGCCGTCCGCGTAATTGTCAACACCGTCATCGAATGCTACAACATTCTGGGTATCATTCACGACCTGTTCCAGCCCATCCCCAACCGCTTTAAAGACTATATCTCTACGCCCAAGCCGAATATGTACCAGTCGCTGCACACCACCGTCATCGACAAAGAGGGCATTCCCTTCGAGATTCAGATTCGCACCTGGGATATGCATTATACGGCGGAATTCGGTATTGCCGCCCACTGGAAATACAAAGCCGGCATCCAGGGCAAGGACCGTCTGGAAGAGCGTCTTGCCTGGGTGCGGCAGATCATTGAAAGCCAGCGCGACGCGGAAGGCGCCGAGGACATTGTCAAGAACATCAAGACGGACCTGGCGGTGGATGATGTCTTTGTGTTCACGCCGAAAGGGGACGTCAAGTGCCTGCCCGCCGGCTCCACCATCGTGGATTTCGCTTACGCAATCCACACCGCGGTGGGCAACCGGATGGTGGGGGCCAAGGTGGACGGCCGGATGGTGCCGCTGGATTACCAGGTGAAAACAGGGCAGATCGTGGAAATCCTCACCTCCAAGTCGGACGGCGCCCCCAACCGCAACTGGCTTTCCATCGCGAAAACCAGCGAAGCCCGCAACAAAATCCGCGCCTGGTTTAAAAAGGAGCGGAAGGAAGAGAATATTGCGGAGGGCAAGGCGGAATTTGAGCGGGAGCTCCGCCGCAATCTGATCCATCTGGAGGGCGAAAATTATCAGAAACTGCTGGACGCGCTGGTGAAACGGTATCATCGGGAAAACGCCGACGACTTTTTCGCTGCCATCGGCTACGGCGGTCTGCTGCTTTCCCATATGATTACCCAGATCAAGGAAGAGTACGCCAGGCAGAACAAGGAGCCGGATCAGCCGGTATCCCATATCACCGCCCCGCAGAAAAGCAGCAGCGGCGTAATCGTCGAGGGGATCGACAACTGCCTCGTGAAATTCGCCCAGTGCTGCAACCCGCTGCCCGGTGACGATATTATCGGCTTTGTCACCCGGGGCTACGGAGTATCGGTCCACAAACGGGACTGTGTCAATGTAAAAAATGCGGACCCTGCGCAGAAGGACCGCTGGATTCAGGTGCACTGGGCAGACAACCGGGTCAGCAGCTTCCGTTCCACCCTGGATATCGTCGCCAAAAGCGACCCCAGCGTCCTGGCGGACATCAGCCTGGCCTTTGCCAATATGCGGGTGCCGGTCCACGAATTCAACGCCCGTGAGCTGAAAAACGGAAACCGCAACATTATTGCCACCATCAGCACGCAGGGCTTGGAACACTTAAGCAATATTATCCAAAAACTGCGCAAGGTGTCCGGCGTATTTTCGGTAGAGCGTTCCGGAAAGTGAGGAATCATCATGAAATTAGTGATACAGCGAGTCAAACAGGCCAGTGTCTCTGTGGAAGGGGAGATTGTCGGCGCCATCGGGCAGGGCCTTCTGATTCTGATTGGAGTTATGGAGGGGGACACGCCGGATCTCTGCGACTATCTGGCCGGGAAAACTGCGGACCTCCGGATTTTTACCGATACGGAGGATAAGCTGAACCTTTCCCTGAAGGATATTGGCGGGGAGGCGCTGGTCGTTTCCAACTTCACCCTGGGCGGGGACTGCCGCAAGGGGCATCGGCCCTCCTTTATCCGTTCCGCCCGCCCGGAGACGGCGGACCAGCTCTACCAGCTTTATATGGCCCAGCTCCGCGCCCGGGGAATTCCGGTGCAGAGCGGGCGTTTCGGCGCTCACATGGAGATTTCCCTGACGGCGAACGGACCGGTTACCATCTTAATGGATACGGACCAGATGAAGAAAAAGGGAGGGGAAACGCCATGCTGCTGACCCTGCCGGTGGGCGAACTTGGGACCAACTGCTTCCTGATTTCGGCCCGGGATGGAGAAACGGCGGTGATCGATCCCGGCAGCCAGCCCGAGCTGATATCGGCGGCATTGGAACAACATAATCTGGCTCCGAAAATGATCCTGCTGACCCATGGGCATTTTGACCATATCGGGGCGGTGCAGGCGCTGAAGGAGCGTTACCGGCTGCCGGTGTATGTCCATGAAGCGGATGCGGAAATGCTGTCCTCTCCCGAAAAAAACGGAGGGATTTCGCTGATGGGCCGGACAATTTCCGCGCCGTGGGATGAAACGGTGCGGGAGGGAAGCCGGATTCAGCTGGGAGACCTGTGCTTCCGCGTCCTCCACACCCCCGGCCACAGCGCCGGGTCCGTTTGTTATGAGACTGAGGACCTGCTCTTTTCCGGAGACACGCTCTTCTGCGGCGGAGTGGGCCGGACCGATTTGTACGGCGGCAGTTATCCGCAGCTTCGCGCGTCTTTGAAAAGGCTGGCGGAACTTGCGGGCGACCGCCGCGTTTATCCCGGCCACGGTCCCGCCACGTCGCTGGAAAAAGAGAGGCGGCAGAATCCATACTTGGGGAATTTTGACTATGACGATTTATTTTAACGGCAACCGTTTTCAATATGAGCTGGAAAATGTGGCGCGGCTGTTTTTTCCGCTCCGGCGGTTTCAGTTCTGCTATGAGGCCGCTGCCTATGAAGGGGAAGAGTATCTTGCGTTTCGGCGGGAAGCGGATGCGGAAGGCGCTTTGCTGACGGTCGAAGTCCGGATCAGGGATTTTCTGCGGCAGCGGCAGTCCCGCGTGCCCGCCGGCCCGGAGTACGAAACAAACTGCGAGGAAGAGTTTGCAAGGCTGCTTTATCAGATTCTGGAGGAGCAGACGGGCGTACATCCCAAATGGGGAATCCTTACCGGCATCCGCCCGGTAAAGCGCTTTCAATTCAGCCTGCAGCAGGGCAAATCAAGACAGTATGCGGAAGAAGAATTTCGAAACCGGTTTTACGTTTCGGATGAAAAAATCGCCTTGTCGGAGCAAATTGCAGAGATTCAGCAGCCTGTGCTGGAGGGGATTTCGCCGAAGGACTACAGCCTTTATGTCTCGATTCCCTATTGTCCGACGAGATGCAGCTACTGTTCCTTTGTTTCCCATTCCATCGACCATCCCAAGGCCAGAAAACTCATCCCGGAATATGTGGAATCACTTGTAAAGGAAATTTACTTTACTGCTGAAATATGCCGGAATAGCGGGCTGAATCTTCGCTCTGTCTACATTGGCGGCGGGACGCCGACTGCGCTGGAGGCGGGGCAGCTCCGCACGATAACCGAGGCGGTGCAAAATGCCTTTACACCCTCTCCGGGGCTGGAATACACCATTGAAGCCGGCCGCGCCGATACCATCACGCGGGAGAAGCTCCAGGTTATTGCCGACGCCGGCGCCAATCGGGTGAGCATCAACCCGCAGAGCTTTGAGGATGCAGTGCTTCAGGCAGTCGGCAGAAAACACACGGCAAATCAGGTTGCAGACTGCTACAAAATGGCGCGGGAATTCGGCTTCCAAACGATCAACATGGACCTGATTGCCGGCCTGCCGAAGGACACCTATGAAGGGTTTCAGAGGTCTTTGAACCGCGCGCTGAGCCTCGGCCCGGAAAACATCACAGTCCACGCGCTGGCGGTCAAAAGGGCGGCCGACCTCTTTGCTCAGCGGGACGGGAGCGAGGATTATTCCCAGGCGCAGCAGATGGTGGATTACGCTTCCCGCACGCTGACAGAAGCCGGCTACCTTCCCTATTACCTTTACCGCCAAAAGAATATCGTAGGCAATCTGGAAAACGTCGGGTACGCCCTGCCGGGACATATGGGCCTGTACAACATTTACATTATGGAGGAAGTCCAGCATATTGTGGCAGTTGGGGCCGGGGCCGTCAGCAAGGCGGTCTTTCCCGGGCGAATCGAGCGCGTGTTCAATTACAAATACCCATATGAATATATCAGCCGGTTTGCTGATATACTGTCAAGGAAGGAGCAGCTGGGCGCTCTGCTGAAGGAGGCTGGTGACTGTGGTAACGGATACTAAAAAACGCGCGGAGCTGGATTCCCTTCTGCGGGAGTGTGCAGCTGACCCCAAAGGGCTGGTGGAGCGTTCGGAGAAGTACTACCGCGAACAGGCTGCGCATGTGGCGGACCTCTTCTGCGGACGGTTTCCGGAAAACCGGATTATCCTTCTGGCCGGGCCGAGCTCCTCCGGCAAAACCACCACCTCCCTCAACCTCCAGCGCGAGCTGAAGGAACGCGGGATTCACACCCTTTCCATCTCGCTGGATGACTTTTTTAAGCCGAACGAAGCGGCGCCCCTCCTTCCGGACGGTTCCCGGGACTTGGAAACAGCCGAACTGCTGGACACGGAGCTTTTGGAGGCCTGCTTTGAGAAGCTGATTGCCTATGGCTCCTGCGATTTTCCGATTTTTGATTTCGTCCACGGCCGCCGAAGCGAGGAAGTCCGCCCATTCACGCTGGACGGGCGCACAGCGGTGGTGATCGAGGGCCTCCATGCCCTGAATCCTGTCATTAAGGACCTGCCCTTCTGCCGGAATGCCTTGAAGCTCTACATTTCCATCAAGACGGAAATCTTTGAGGGGGAGCGGCGCATTTTAAGCACCCGGGAGCTGCGGCTGATCCGCCGGATTATCCGCGACGCCAATTTCCGCGGCTGCCTTCCGGAGCGGACGCTGTCCATGTGGAAAAACGTCGTCCGCGGGGAGGACCGGTATATCCGTCCCTTCCGCCTGGAGGCGGATTTCTGGCTGGATTCCATCCATCTGTATGAACCTTTCGTCTATCGCAAGCCCTTCCTGGACCTGACGCGGGAGGATTCGCTCAGCGGAGAAAGCCGCGTCCAGGTGGAGAAACTGGCGGAAAGCCTGCGGAAATTCCCCGAAATGCCGCTTTCGCTGGTTCCGAAGGACTCCCTTTTGCGGGAATTTCTGATTTTGCCTTGAATATGGGCGAAAAAAGGGATATAATGAGAGCATCGAGCCGGAAACAGGTTCCGGTGAATAAAGGAGGAAAAAATGATGAATCGTGTATGGGATGACTTAATGGAGTCTGCGAAAAACCTGGCGGATAAAGCAGGAAAAGCGACAGACAAAGCAGTCGAATACTCCAAAATGAAGTACCAGAGCATGCAGCTTTCCGCGGAACTGCGGGAGCTGTATGAAAAACTGGGCAACGCCGTTTACACCATGGTAAAGTCCGACTTTGACAATAAGGACCTGATGGATTCCATCATCGCGGAAATCGACGATGTGAAGGAGCGCCTGGAGACGCTGAACATCAAGATGGCCGAGCAGCGGAATTCCCAGGTGTGCCCCGCCTGCGGCGCCGTGAGCGGCAAGGAGGCCTGCTACTGCTACCGCTGCGGCAACAAATTTGTTCCCAAGGGAGAGGCTGCCGAAGAGGAGGCTGCCGGGGAGGAAGAATCCTGCTGTTGCGAGGAATCCTGCTGCGGCTGTGAATGCGCCGAGCCTGAGAAGGACAGCGAAGAAAGCGAAGAACCGAAAGAATAACCCTACCGACACCATGAGATACTATCCAGCATAGGAGTTGTTGCATTTGCAGAGCCGTAAGAGCCAAAGCCTGCTGCAGGGCGCGTCCATCCTCGCTGCCGCCATGATTATCGTCAAACTGTTTGGCGCCGTATTTAAAATCCCTTTGGGAAACATCCTGAATGCGGATGGGATGGGCTATTTTTCCACCGCCTACAGCATTTTTTCCATGATCTATTCCTTCGCAACCGTCGGGCTGCCCTCGGCTGTGGCCAAAATGGTGGCGGAGCAGTCGGTGCGGGAACGGTATCAGGACATCCGGAGGATTCGGAAGCTGTCCGTGCGGCTGTTTTTCTGGATGGGAATGGTCGGCTTTGTGCTGATGGCTGTCTGCAGCAAATGGTTTGTGGATTTGGCCGGAAACGGGAACGACGGCGCGCTGCTCAGCGTGATTGCCATCTCCCCGGCGGTTTTTTTCGGCTGCATGATGTCCGCTTACCGCGGCTATTATGAAGGGCTGCGCAACATGACGCCCACCGCCTCCTCGCAGATTATCGAGGTGATTGCCAAGCTGATTTTCGGGCTGGCGCTGGCCTGGGGCGTGACCTATTGGGCTCAGATGCAGTATCAGGCCGGCGGGACCGTATTCGGCCAGACGGTGACCAGCACTGTGGGCCTCCAGCGGGTGACGGCGCCTTACGCCTCTGCCGCCGCGATTTTCGGCGTGACGATTTCCACCTTTGTGGGAACCCTTTACCTGCTTATTCTCCATAAGCGGAAGGGGGACGGCATTGACAAGGAGGATCTGAAATATTCCCCGCGGCCGCTGCGCTATCGGGTGATTCTGCTCCGCCTGATAAAAATTGCCATTCCCATTTCGCTGGGTTCTATTGTCATCAATGTTGCCCAGTTTATTGACACTTTTACGATTATTACCCGCCTGGACGCCGCCTTTGCCGCGCACGGAGCCGAAATGAACGCCATTTTCGGCTCCCTGATACCGGCGGAGACGCTGGCGGCAGGAGAAGGGGCCAACTTTATTTACGGCTCCTACATGGGGTATGCCCTGTCTGTGTTTAACCTTGTCCCCGCTTTTACGAGCATTTTCGGGAAGAGCGCTCTGCCCAATGTGGCGGCGGCCTGGACCGTGCGGGACAAACGAAACACCCGGATCAACATTGAATCCGTCATCCGGATGACCTGCCTGGTCGGCATTCCCGCCAGTCTCGGCATCTTTGCCATGGCGGAGCCCATTCTGACGCTCCTCTTTCCCAGCAAAACGGCGGAAGTGGCCATTGCCGCCCCGGTGCTGAGCATGCAGGGGATCTCTTTGATTTTCCTGGGACTTACCTCGCCGCTTTTTGCGGTGCTTCAGGGGCTGGGACGGGCGGACCTGCCGCCGAAGTTTATGCTGGTGAGCGCAGTTTTGAAATTTATCGTCAACTGGGTTGCCATCGGCATACCGTCGGTCAATATCCAGGGAGCGGCAGCCGGAACGGCGGCCTGCTACGCCACTATTGTGATCCTCTGCCTGATTTGGCTGCGGAAAATCACCGGCATCCGGTTCCGGTTTGTGCGCCTGCTGATTAAGCCTCTGCTGTCGGGAGCCGCCTGTGCGCTGACTGCGTACGCCGTCTATCACTGGCTGCTGGGGAGCTTTGGCTCCAACACGATTAAAACGCTTGCCGGCATTGCCTGCGGGGCGCTGGTTTATGCGGTTTTGATCCTGGTCCTGCGGGGAATTACGAAAGAGGACGTTTTAATGCTTCCAAAAGGAGAAAAATTTGCAAAACTACTTGAAAAATATCGCCTGTTAGGGTAAAATGTACTTTGTACTCTATCGCAGTCGGAGGGATCATTCTGGAATTTGAAAAGAAATCGCGTTACGAGATGGACGACCTGCTTCACATCATGGAGATTCTCCGCGGCCCCGACGGCTGCCCCTGGGACCGGGAGCAGACCCACGAGAGCATCCGCGGCAACCTGATCGAGGAAACCTATGAGGCTGTGGAAGCGATTGACAGGAAGGATACGGCGCTGCTGCGGGAAGAGTTGGGGGATGTCCTGCTGCAGGTGGTATTCCACTCCCGGATGGAAGAGGAACAGGGTTCTTTCCAGTTTGGCGACGTGGTGCACGATATCTGCCAAAAGCTGATTATCCGGCACCCCCACATTTTCGGGGATGTCCAGGTGAGCGGCACCGGCGAAGTGCTGGAAAACTGGGAAGCCATCAAAAACGCCGTAAAAGGAACGAAAACCCAAACCGAACGTCTGCGCGCAGTCCCGAGCGTCTACCCTGCTCTGATGCGGAGCCAGAAGGTGGCCGGGCGGGCGGCAAAGGCGGGAATGGATTACCCGGATACGGCGGGAGCCTGGAAAGACCTGGAAAGCGAGCTGGGCGAGCTGAAGGAAGCCGTCGCGGAAGGCAATCGGGAACATGCGGAAGAAGAGCTGGGAGATTTGCTGTTTGCCGCCGTCAATGTGGCGCGCCACGAGGGAATCGACAGCGAGTACGCCCTGACCCGGTCCTGTGAGAAGTTTATCGACCGTTTTGAAGAGGCGGAAAAGCTGTCCGCCGAACGCGGAATCGATATGAAAACTGCCGATGCCGAGACGCTGGATGCGCTTTGGAAGCAGGCGAAGAAAAACGTTTATTCCAGGTGAAAACCTTGAATATCAAAAAAATGGAGGTTATTTACAATGACGAGAACTGAACTGATTAACGCTGTAGCGGAAAAGGCTGAATTTTCGAAAAAAGATGCGGAAAAGGCAGTGACCGCCGTCCTGGAAGGAATTACCGATGCCCTCGCAAGCGGGGAGAAGGTCCAGCTGGTTGGCTTCGGCACTTTTGAAGTGCGCGAGCGCGCTGCCAGAGAGGGCAAAAATCCTGCTACCGGCGAGACCATTCAGATCGAAGCAACAAAAGTTCCCGCCTTTAAGGCCGGAAAAGCGCTGAAAGACGCGGTGGCGAAATAAGGCTGTAGTATAACGGGAGGGGTCCTTTCACATCGGGTTTGATCCGGCGGAAGGGCTCCTTTTGCTTTCGGAAGGAGTTATCATCTCTATGCGGTTAGACAAATATTTAAAGGTGAGCCGACTCATTAAGCGGCGCACGATAGCCAACGAAGCCTGCGACGCAGGCAAAGTGCTGGTGAACGGTTCCCCGGCCCGCGCCTCATATGATGTGAAGGTCGGCGATGTCATTGAAATTCAGATCGGCGCGCATCCTATAAAAGCCAAAGTGCTGGCGGTTGCCGAGGTTGTCCGGAAAGAAGGCGCGGCCGACCTGTATCAGCTTCTGTAACCGGCAGGCATATTTTCCCCCTTTCCGGAATAGGATGTGATGGGCCCTGATTTGGCTGCCCGGAAAGGGTGTTGAAAATGACAGAAGCAAAATCCCTTCATCTGCCGCATAATCTGATTCTGGAAGACCGAAAAAAGCTCGTTGTGTCCGGCGTGCAGGATGTGGACTGCTTTGACGAACAGGCGGTCGTCCTATTTACCAATATGGGCAAGCTGATTGTGCGGGGAAGAAATCTCCACGTCAATTCCTTTCAGGTTGATACCGGCGATTTTGCCATGGAAGGCGATATAACCGGGCTGGAGTATGCGGAGAATGAGAAATCCCGTTTCCCGTTTTTGTCCAGGCTGTTTCGATGAACGGAGGAGAATATGGGATTTGCGCCGGAAACAATCGTGTTTTTATATGCATGTGCGCTGGGCGCAGGGCTGGGAGTTCTGTACGATCTCTTCCGGCTGATGCGGCTGGTAACAGGAGGGAAGGCTGCGCTGGTTTTTGTGGAAGACGTCCTCTTTTTCAGCGCGGCAGCGGGGGCAACCCTGTGGTTTTCCATCCGCTATTGCAGCGGATGGCTCCGGCTTTTCGTCCTGTTCGGCGAGTGCCTGGGGTTTTTGCTGTACCATTTTACGGTGGGGGAAATCGTCATTCGCTGCCTTCGCCTGATTTGGCGGGCGGTGCAGGGAGTATTCGCCTGGATTTGGAGGCGGATTCTCAAGCCTTTGGCGCACGCTGTCCTGTATATTCCACATATTATTATCAAAAACGTTGTACTAAACTTACAAAAATCAAAAAAACCATCCCTTTTTCACAAATTTTTCTTGAAACAGCGGGCCAGGATGATGTATAATAAAAATAATCATCAGGCGGATTAAAGAAAGGATGGCGGAAACGGGATATGAATATCAAAAAGAGCAAGAGCAGCCGAATTATGACAGTCGCGATGATTGCGCTGATATGCTACGTCGTAGTGTCTCTGTTCGTACTGCAGGCGGATATCTCGTCGTATCGCCGTCAGCTCGCCGCTTTGGAGGAGGAGTGCCAGCAGCAGGAGTTGGAAAATCAGGAACTGGATGAAATTGCCCGCCAGGATTCCGATTTCGATTACATTGTCAAAATGGCACGGGAAAAATTGGGCTTGGCATTCCCGGATGAACATATTTTTTATGATGTGTCGGGGAATGAATAAAACGCAGATTCGCGGCAGGGAAAAATAAGAGGAGGATTATCAGACATTTATGCAGCTTGAAGTGGGAAAAATCTATGAGGGGAAAGTAACAGGGATCACGAAATTCGGCGCGTTTGTCGATCTGGGTGACAATATTACCGGAATGGTCCACATTTCGGAGGTAGCCCCCACATTTGTAAAGGAAATCACGGATTATGTCACAATGGGACAGACAGTGAAGGTCCGTGTCCTGAATATCGGCGAGGAGGGGAAAGTCAGTCTGTCGATTAAGCGCGCAGCAGATCCGGCTCCGGCCTCCCAATCCCGGCCGCAGCGTCCTCGGAACAATTCTGACCGCGAACGGCGCAGCGGCGGTTATGAGGGCGGCAGCTCCTATACCAAACCCGCTGAGGGCGGAAAGAGCTTTGAAGATATGCTGAGCAAGTTTATGCAGCGCAGCGATGAAAAAATGTCTGATTTGAAAAAATCGATGGACAGCAAACGGGGCTCTTACCAAAAGCGGTCTCGCTCATGAACATGTTCCTGCGGCTGAACCCTGCCAATTCTGCCGCAGGTTTTTCTTTATTGCCGAATTCACTGAAGAAAGGGGTGCGGATTGTGAAAATCCAGGAATCTGGAGAAAACTATTTGGAAACCGTATTGATTTTGGAAAAGAAGAATGGGACGGTCCGTTCCGTGGATGTCGCCAACTATTTGGGCGTTTCCAAACCCAGTGTCAGCCGCGCAATGAGCGTGCTGAAAAAGGCAGGCCTCATCAGCCAGGAGAGCTATGGAGACATTTACCTTACAGAAGCCGGACGGCAGAAGGCGGAAGCCGTTCTGCACCGGCATCGTTTGATTTCCAAGTTCCTGCGCCTTTCCGTCGGAATCGACGAAGAAACCGCGGACCGGGACGCCTGCCGGATTGAGCATGTAATCAGCGATGCAACCGAGGACGGGATGCGCCGTTATGTTGCGGAACTGGAAAAGGAAAAAGCCTGAAAAATTCCATATGGATAACAGAACCCCCGCAGCCTTTCGCAGATCGAAAGGGCCGCGGGGGTTGCGGTTTATATCAGTATTGTCTTTGGGAAAGCAGCATGTGCTTGCAGTTCCAGCACTGTTCGGACAGGTCAACATAATACCGGTGCGGATTTTCAAAGCGCTTGACTTCGTCCCAAAGGGTGTCAATCTGCGCGGTGCAGTAATCCCGGATCTCGTTGAGCTTCGGGAGTTCGTAAATGCATTCGCCGTTTTGGAAGATATGCTCCATGATGGGGCGCAGCTCCACATCCTCGAAGGTCTGAGATTTCCAGGTTTCCAGAGGGTCGAAAAGGGTAATGGGACCCTCTGCCGGCACATTTTCGTCAAACAGCGCTACATAGTCCGCAACGGCTTTCCCGCTGTCCTTCCGGAACAGCCGGTAAACCTTTTTGACATTCGGAGTTGTGATCTTTTCCACTGTTTCGCTGATTTTGATGCGGGGAACAAAAGCGCCGTTCTCCTTCACCGCTACCAGCTTGTAAACGCCGCCGAAAACCGGGTCGCTTTTGGAGGTAATCAGGTTCTCGCCGACGCCGAAGGTGTCCACCTGCGCCCCCTGTAAAATCAGGTCGCGGATCAGGTATTCGTCCAGGGAGTTGGAAGCGACAATCTGGCAGTCCGGATATCCGGCTTCATCCAGCATTTTGCGCGCTTTTTTGGAAAGATAGGCGATGTCGCCGGAGTCGATCCGGATGCCTTTGGGACGGTGCCCCATGGGTTTCAGAACCTCGTCAAAGCACTTGATGGCGTTGGGGACGCCGGATTTCAGCACGTTGTAGGTGTCTACCAGCAGGGTGCAGCTGTCCGGATAAATCTTTGCATACGCCTCGAAGGCTTTGTACTCGTTGTCAAAAAGCTGTACCCAGCTGTGGGCCATCGTCCCCATGGCCGGAACTTCGAATTCCCGGTCGGTGATGGTGCAGGCTGTGCCGCTGCATCCGCCGATATAAGCGGCTCTTGCCCCTAAAATAGCGGCGTCATAGCTTTGAGCGCGGCGGGAGCCGAACTCAAAAACAGAGCGGCCCTGAGCGGAACGGACGATCCGGTTGGCTTTGGTCGCAACCAGGGACTGAAAGTTAATGGTCAGGAGCACCATTGTCTCAACCAGCTGCGCTTCGATGATGGGGGCGATGACCGTTACGACAGGCTCTCCGGGGAAGATGGGGGTTCCTTCCTTCACAGCCCAGATATCGCCGCTGAAGCGGAAATTGCGCAGATAATGAAGGAAATTTTCGCTGAACAGCTTTTTGGTGCGCAGATAGGCAATATCTTCTTCCGTAAAGTGCAGGTTCTTCACATACTCTACCAGCTGTTCCAGTCCGGCGCAGATGGCGAAGCCGCCGCCGTCGGGGATTTTTCGGAAAAACATATCAAAGGCGGCGATGTGGTCCCCATATCCTTCTTCAAAATAGCCGTTCGACATGGTCAGTTCGTAGAAATCGACCAGCATGGTCAGATTGCGGTTGTTGCTCCAATTCATGATGAAAGACTCCTTTGCGGCTCGCGCCGTGTATTTATTTGGCAGGCAGGTAATTGACGACGCTGACGCCGTTTGCAGCCAGGGTGTGCAGCGCAAGGCCATTCCAGAGCTCTGCCGGATGTCCCGGGGCGTCATAGGTCTCCACCAGCTGACGGGGGACAATCACATTCAGCGGGGAATCCGCCTGATTTGCCCAGGCCTTCAGCGTCAGCGCAAACTGCTCAATGCAGATATCGGTGCAGCATCCCACCAGGACAACCGTGCTGACGCCCTCCAAAAGCCGGTCCATGCCCGGCGCGAAAAAGGCGTTGGTGGAGTTTTTGATGAGCACTTTCTGCTGGAATTCCCAGATTTCCGGGGCCAGCTCCGGCTCGTCGCTGTCGTCCAGGCAGTGAACGGGGTAGGAGGCAAGCTCCAGCGATTCCGGCGTATGGCAGTCGGTTACGGCGGCCATATATAACCCTTTTTCCCGGCAGGTTTCCAGGAATTCCCGCATCCTTGGAAGAATTGCCTTCACCCGCGGGCTGGAGAGGGCGCCGCTTTGGGTAAAGCCTTTGTTCATATCAATCGTAAGGACGAGGGTGCCGTCCGCATTCAGCTGGACCGGGTCCCAGGACGGGAATGCATCCATTTCATCAGCAAGCTGCTGCAAAAGTTCCTTTTCGTTCATAACGATCCCTCCTTCTTTTATATTTTACAAGAAAATCCAAAAAGATGCAATGAAATTTTTAAATATTTTCCACGGATTTCCGGCCAGGTCAGATCCGGGTGTCCAGCAGCGTCACATACTTGTCGTGGAACTCCTGAAAAGTGCCGCTGTCCAGCGCCTCCCGGATCTTTTCCATGAGCGTGTTGTAGAAATACAGGTTATGCATCACAGCCAGCCGCATCCCCAGCATTTCATTTGCTTTAAACAGGTGGCGCAGATAGGCGCGGGAATGTTTCTGACAGGTGGGGCAGGTGCATTCCGGGTCGATGGGGGAGTCGTCCTCGGCATATTTGGCGTTCATGATGTTGCGGATGCCGCTCCAGGTGTTCAGATGCCCGTGACGGGCGTTGCGGCTGGGCATGACGCAGTCAAAGAGGTCCACTCCTCTGGATACCGCCTCAATGATGTTGCCCGGCGTGCCGACCCCCATGAGATACCGCGGCTTATCCGCCGGCATGTGGGGCTCTACCGCACTGATGATGCGGTACATGTCCTCGGCCGGCTCTCCGACGGCCAGCCCGCCGATGGCGTAGCCGTCCAGGTCCAGGTCGGCGATCTGTTTCATGTGCTCCACCCGCAGCTCGTCATAGACGCATCCCTGGTTGATGCCGAAGAGGAGCTGGTTCTTGTTGATGGTTTCCGGAAGGGAATTGAGCCGCTTCATTTCCGCCTTGCATCGCGCAAGCCAGCGGGTGGTGCGGGCGCAGGACTTGGTTGCGTAGGCCAGGGTGGAGGGGTTTTCCACGCATTCGTCGAAGGCCATTGCGATGGTGGAGCCCAGGTGGGACTGAATCTGCATGCTGACTTCCGGGCTCATGAAAATTTTCCGCCCGTCCACGTGAGAGCTGAAGGTGACGCCCTCCTCTCTGATTTTGCGCAGGACGGCCAGGGAGAACACCTGAAATCCGCCCGAATCGGTGAGGATGGGGCGGTCCCATCCCATAAATTTGTGCAGGCCGCCCATCCGGAAAATGAGATCGTCGCCGGGACGGACGTGCAGATGATAGGTGTTGCAAAGCTCGACCTGGCATTTCAGGTCCTTCAAATCATAGGAGGAGATTCCTCCCTTGATGGCGGCGGAGGTTCCGACGTTCATAAAAGCGGGAGTCTGAACGGTGCCGTGGACAGTGGCAAATTCGCCGCGGCGGGCGACGCCTTCTTTTTTCAGCAGCTTGTACATAGATGACCTCTCATTCTTATTTTTATTTACAGAATCAGCATGGCGTCGCCAAAACTGAAAAAGCGGTATTTTTCGGCGACAGCCGTCCGGTAGGCGTCCATTACGTGATCGTATCCCGCAAAAGCGGACACCAGCATAATCAGAGTGCTTTCCGGCAGGTGAAAATTGGTAATCAGCCCGTCCAGAACCTTGAATTCATAGGACGGATAGATAAAAATGTTGGTCCATCCCTCCGCTTCCTTGATTTCCCCGGCAAAGGTGGCAACACTTTCCAGCGTCCGGCAGCTGGTTGTCCCGACGGCGATGACCCGGCCGCCCCTGCGCTTGGTTTCGTTGATGAGGTCTGCGGTTTCCCGGGGCAGATGGTAATGCTCCGAATGCATCTTATGTTCCAGAATATTGTCCTCTTTGACCGGCCGGAAGGTCCCCAGCCCTACGTGCAGGGTAACATAGGCCATCCGGACCCCCATTTTCTCCAGGCGTCCCATCAGCTCCTGGGTGAAGTGCAGGCCGGCCGTCGGGGCGGCGGCGGAGCCCAGCTCATGGGAGTAGACGGTTTGATAGCGCTCTTTGTCCTGCAGCTTTTCCGTGATGTAGGGCGGCAGGGGCATCTGGCCGATTTGGTCCAGAACAGAAAAAATATCCCCGTCGCAGGTGAATTCCACCAGCCGGTTTCCGCCTTCCAGCACATCCAGCACCTCCGCGCGCAGCAGGCCGTCCCCGAAAACAAAGCGGGTCCCCACTTTGGCGCGGCGTCCGGGCTTGACCATCACCTCCCAGCGCTTCTGTTCCTTCTGCTCCAGCAGCAGGAATTCCATGGTGGCGCCGGTGTCCTCCTTTTGCCCGTAAAGCCGGGCGGGGAGCACCCGGGAGTCGTTGGCCACCAGGAGATCGCCGGGCCGCAGCAGAGAGGGAAGGTCCCGGAAATGGCGGTGGGAGATGGCGCCGGATTCCCGGTCCAGGCACATCAGCCGGGAAGCGTCCCGCGGTTCAACGGGCGTTTGGGCGATCAATTCTTCCGGAAGGTCGAATTTGTAGCTGCTTTTTTTCATGTAGTCCATATTGTTCATCCATTCTGCCGTGAAACAACGGCATGTATTTTTCGCGGCTTTGGCGCCGTATTTTTTTGGCTGAAAGCCGCGGTTTTGAAAAAAAGAATTGACACTGCCTGCGGAACATGGTATGATAAACACAGCCAACCATATTCCAGTCAGAGGAGCGGGTTTTAAGAGTAAGCTGCCGGAGGTTTTCCGGACCGTGGAGAGCAGCCCAAAGGAAAATCCGCCGAAGGGGATACATGGATAACGTATCCGCCTGGCCCTGGGTTTAAGAAACACTGGGTTGTCATCATGTACGTGATGGAGAACTGACGACTGTCCGTGCCCCTAACCGGGTTCGGCCGCACTCAGTATACTCTATTATAATCCATGATGGGCCGGTTTTCAACCGGTTTTTTTCATACTAATCGGGAAAAAGCACACATACACTGGAACAGGGCGGACATTTCGCCGCAAAAGCCGGCAGAAAAAGGATGGTTTGAGATGAAAAATTATCGTGTTGGAATTATCGGTGCAACCGGAATGGTGGGGCAGCGCTTTGCGACCCTGCTGGAAAATCACCCCTGGTTTCATGTGACTGCCCTGGCGGCATCGGAGCGCAGCGCCGGAAAAACCTATGCAGAGGCGGCCGGAAGCCGCTGGCTGATGAAAACCCCCATGCCTGCTTCCATGGCGGACATGGTGCTGCTGGATGCGTCTAAGGACATTGAAAAGATGAAAGAACTGGTCGATTTTGTGTTCTGCGCGGTCAATATGAAAAAGGACGAGATCAAAGCCCTGGAGGAAGCCTATGCCAAGGCGGAAATTCCGGTGGTTTCCAATAATTCCGCCAACCGCGGCGTTGCGGATGTCCCCATGGTTGTCCCGGAAATCAATGCGGACCATATCGAGGTCATCGCCGCCCAGCGGAAACGGCTGGGGACCAAGCGCGGATTTATCGCCGTCAAGTCCAACTGCTCCCTCCAGAGCTACGTGCCGCCGCTCTCCCCGCTGAAGGATGTTTACGGGCTGAAAAAGGTGCTGGCCTGCACCTATCAGGCAATTTCCGGCGCCGGCAAGACCTTTGACACCTTCCCGGAAATTGTGGACAATATCATCCCCTATATCGGCGGAGAGGAAGAAAAGAGCGAGCAGGAGCCTTTGAAGCTGTGGGGCCGGGTCGAAAACGGCCGGATCGTCAACGCATCGGAGCCTTCCATCACCACCCAGTGCCTGCGCGTCCCCGTCAGCGACGGACATACCGCCGCGGTGTTCGCATCCTTTGAGAAAAAGCCGGAAATCGAGGACATCAAAAAAATCTGGGCGCAGTTTGAAGGGGAGGCGCAGAAGCTGAACCTGCCCTCCGCGCCGAAGCAGTTCCTCCATTATTTTGAGGAAAACGACCGCCCCCAGGCGAAGCTGGACCGCGACCTGGAAGGCGGAATGGCGGTGTCGGTAGGGCGGCTTCGTCCCGACACCCAATATGACATCAAATTTGTCTGCCTTTCTCATAATACCCTGCGGGGTGCCGCCGGCGGCGCTGTGCTGATGGCGGAGCTCCTTGCGGCGAAAGGGTATCTGGACTAATCCGAAAAAGGAGTATTTACCATGAAAAAGCGCATATTTCAGGGAGCCGGCATTGCAATCCTGACCCCCATGCATTCGGACGGCACAATCAATTGGGAGGCTTTCGGCCGCCTGATTGACTGGCAGCTTGAAAATTCCACCGACGCGCTGATCGTCTGCGGCACAACGGGGGAGAGCCCGACGCTTTCCACTGAGGAAAAGGTTTCGCTTTTCCGGTTTGCCGTGGAGCGCGTAAACGGGCGGGTTCCGGTCATCGCCGGCACCGGTTCCAACGATACGAAAAAGGCTGTGGAACTTTCCAAAGAGGCAAAGCAGGCCGGTGCAGACGGTCTGCTGCTGGTGACGCCTTATTACAATAAAACCTCTCAGCGCGGCCTTGCAGCGCACTATAACGCCATCGCCGACGCAGTGGACCTTCCTCAGATTGTCTACCACATTCCCAGCCGCACCGGCGTGACGATTGCCCCCAAAACCTTCCGGGAGCTTTCCAAGCATCCGAATATTGTGGCTGTCAAAGAGGCGAGCGGGAATTTTGCCGCCATTGCGCAGACCCGCTACCTCTGCGGGGATGATTTGGACTTTTACTCCGGCGAGGACGGGCAGATTGTCCCGCTGCTTTCACTGGGCGGCATCGGGGTAATTTCCGTGCTGTCCCATGTGGCGCCGAAAGCTGTTCACGACATCTGCTCCCTGTTTTTTGAAGGGAAGGTTCAGGAAAGCGCGGCGCTCCAGCTGGCTTATATGGACCTGATTCAGGCCCTGTTTTTGGACGTCAATCCCATCCCCGTAAAAGAAGCGGTCAACCTGATGGGATTTGAGGCCGGCCCCTGCCGGATGCCGCTCTGCCCGATGAGCGGGGAGGACCGCGCGGTTCTGGTCGCCGCGCTGAAAAACCACGGCATCATCAGCTGAAGGAAGCGCGGACAGCAAAGCTGTTTAGAAAAAGGATGTGAAAATATGGTACAGATTATGCTTTGCGGCTGCCAGGGGAAGATGGGGCATGTGATTGCCGACTGTGTGGCTGCAAGAGACGACTGCCGCATTCTCTGCGGCGTAGATATCAACACGGAATCGAAGCTGGATTTCCCGGTGTATGCTTCTCCCGCGGACGCTGCGGAAAAGCCCGACGTTGTGATTGATTATTCTCACCCCAGCTCGCTGGAAGGGCTTCTGTCCTACGGGCTTGCCAACCATGTGCCGCTGGTCATTGCAACAACCGGCTACAGCAGCGAACAGATTGCCCGGATTCACGAGGCTGCGCGGCATATTCCCGTGTTCTTTACCTTTAATATGTCCCTTGGCGTCAATCTCCTGGCGGAGCTCGCCCGGAAAGCGGCGCAGGTATTGGGCGGACAGTTTGACATTGAGATTGTGGAAAAACACCACAACCGCAAGATCGATGCGCCCAGCGGGACGGCCCTCATGCTGGCGGATACCATCAATGAGACGCTTGGAAACAGCGAAGTTTACGTGTATGACCGCCATTCCGTCCGGAAGAAACGGGAAAAGAACGAAATCGGCATCCACTCGGTGCGGGGCG
Organism: Candidatus Merdivicinus intestinavium; assembly: GCA_018713245.1. Lineage (GTDB taxonomy): Bacteria > Bacillota > Clostridia > Oscillospirales > Ruminococcaceae > Merdivicinus > Merdivicinus intestinavium. The sequence continues at coordinate 10,992 of DVFM01000039.1, read as the reverse complement.
GCACCATTGTGGGAGAACACGAAATCATTTTTGCCGGCCGGGATGAAATCATCACGCTGACCCACACGGCGATGTCCCGGGAAATCTTTGCGGTCGGTTCGCTGAACGCCGCCATGTTCCTGTGCGGAAAGACGGAGCCCGGGCTGTATCAAATGTCGAACCTGATTGCGGAATAGTTGGGAGGGAGCTTTATGCAGACGATCACCGGAATGGACATTACCAATGACGTGGCGCTGGTAACCCTGAGCAAGGTCCCGGCCGGATGCGGGTTTACGGACCAGGTATTCACCGCCCTGACCAAGGCGGAAATCAATGTGGATATGATTTCCCAAACGGCCCTGACCGGCCCTTATGTTTCGCTCTCCTTTACCGCAAGCGGGAACGACATCGGGAAAATCATGGCGATAACCGCCAGAATCCGGGAAAAATATCCGACCGTTCAGCCGCTTGTCAGCAGCAACAACGTCAAAATTTCGCTTTTCGGAGCAGATATGCCGAAATACTGCGGGATTGCAGCGGGCGTGTTCCATGTTCTGGCGGAAGCCGGCGCGGAGGTGCTGATGATTACCACTTCGCTGGTGGATATTTCCGTGCTGGTCAGCGACGCTGCGGCCGAGGACAGCATCCGCGCCCTCCGGGAAGCGTATAATTTGTAAATTTTTCGTGAACTCCTTGCCAAACGACTTGAAATATGTTATAGTAATAAGGCATTACGCACGCACGGTTCATTCTGCGCGCGGTGCTGAACTGTGTCAGCTGCGCAGAACGGTGTGCGGAGGCGGACTGAAAAAGTCCGGAAAACCAAGTTTTTAGGAGGTACTATCTCTATGGCAGTCGTATCTATGAAACAACTTCTGGAAGCAGGTGTGCACTTCGGCCATCAGACCAGAAGATGGAACCCCAAAATGGCTCCCTACATTTTCACGGAAAGAAACGGGATCTACATCATTGACCTGCAGAAAACCGTGAAAAAGCTGGAAGAAGCGTACATGTTTGTCCGCGACACCGCTGCTAACGGCGGCGAAATCCTGTTCGTCGGCACCAAAAAGCAGGCGGGCGACTCTGTGAAGGAAGAAGCGGAGCGTTGCGGCATGCATTATGTCAATGCCCGCTGGCTGGGCGGCATGCTGACCAACTTTAAGACCATCCGCCGCAGAATTGAGCGTCTGGCTCAGCTCCGGAAGATGGAAGAGGACGGCACCTTTGAGCTTCTGCCCAAAAAAGAAGTTATCAAACTGAAACTGGAAATCGAGAAACTGGAAAAATTCATCGGCGGCATCAAGCATATGAGCACTCTGCCTGCTGCTCTCTTTGTTGTGGACCCCAAGAAGGAAAAGATCGCGGTTGCCGAAGCGAGAAAGCTGGGCATCCCGGTTGTGGCCATTGTGGATACCAACTGTGACCCCGACGAGGTTGATTACGTTATTCCCGGCAACGACGACGCAATCCGCGCCGTGAAGCTGATTGCCGGCGCGATGTCCAGCGCGGTTCTGGAAGGCAAGCAGGGCGAAGCGGACGTGGAGCCCTCTGAGGAATCTGTGGAAGCGGAAGAAGAATCTGCGGAATAATTCAGCGTTAGATCTGCATCAATGCCCGAGCCAGACCCTCGGGCATTTTAATGAAATACAGGAGGAATCAAAATGGCGAATTTTACTGCTGCTGATGTAAAAAAACTGCGGGAACAGACCGGCTGCGGCATGATGGACTGCAAGAAAGCTCTGACCGAGTCTGACGGCGATTTTGAAAAAGCTGTAGAGTTTCTGAGAGAAAAAGGCCTGGCTGCCGCTGAGAAGAAGGCGAGTCGTATTGCTGCGGAAGGCCTGGTTGTTTCCGTTGTGGAAGGCAACGTCGGCGTTGTGCTGGAAGTCAACGCGGAAACCGACTTCGTTGCGAAGAACGAAACCTTTGTGGAATTTGTCAACAATGTTGCAAAGACCATCATCAAGAACAATCCCGCTGATGTGGAAGAGCTGGGCGCCATGCACTGCGAAAATACGGATATGACCGTTACCGAAGCTCTCAACGACCGCATTCTGGTAATCGGCGAAAATATGAAGATCAGACGGTTCGTCCGTATGGAAGGCAACCTGGTTCCCTACGTGCACGGCGGCGGCAAAATCGGCGTTCTGGTGAACTTCGACACGGATTGCGCAGACAAGGAAGAGTTCCAGTCTGTCGGCAAGGATATTGCCATGCAGATTGCTTTCTCCAATCCCTCTTACCTCTGCGAGTCTGAGGTTCCCGCCGATGTAGTGGCGAAAGAAAAAGAAATCATCAAGGCTCAGATGGACAACGATCCCAAGATGGCGCAGAAGCCCGACAAGGTGAAGGACGGCATCGTCAACGGCCGGATTGGGAAATTCTATCAGGAAGTCTGCCTGCTGGATCAGCCCTTCGTGAAAGAAGAGAAGGTCAGTGTCAAGCAGCATGTTGCTGAGGCTGCGAAAGCTATGGGCGGCAAGATGGAGATAATCGCCTATGTCCGTCTGGAAAAGGGCGAAGGCCTGGAAAAACGCGAAGACAACTTTGCTGACGAAGTTGCCAGCATGGTGAAATAAGGCTGCTTAGATGAAAAGCTGAAAGATATGAAAAGTATCTTTCGGCTTTTTGTTATTTTGGCTTGACAGCGAATAAAGGATGGGATTGTGTTATGGAACAGAAAAGAATGCGGCTGGGTATCATCGGCACCTCCGGCAGGGCCTGGGAGCTCATCAGGGAAACAATTGCAGACGTCCCCACCATCGAAATTGCGGTGCTCTGCGACCTGGTCCCCGCAAAAATGGACAAAACCATGGAAATCCTCCGGGAGAAGGAGTACCCCTTCACCCCCTGGACCACCACAAATTATCATGAGATGCTGGACAAGAACAAGGTGGATGCGGTTCTGATTACGACCTGCTGGAATGAGCATGTGGAAATTGCCATTGACTGCATGAAGGCCGGCATTCCTTCCGGCTTTGAGGTCGGCGGCGCCAGTTCCATCGACCAGTGCTGGGAGCTGGTCAAAACCTATGAAAAGACCAAAACCCCCTGCTTCATGCTGGAAAACTGCTGCTTTGGCCGGTATGAGCTGGGAGTGCTTCGGATGATCCGGGAGGGGCTTTTCGGCGAGATTGCCCACTGCGAGGGCGGCTACCAGCATTTCCTGGGCAAAGGATTTGCTGAGGGAATCAGCGACCCGGACACCTATCATCAGCGCTGCTTCCACAACCTTCACCGGAATGCGGAGCTGTATCCGACCCACGAGATCGGTCCCATTGCCAAATATCTGAACATTAACCGCGGCAATCGATTCCTGACATTGTCCGCATTCGCCTCCAAGGCTGTGTCGCTGAACACCCTGGCAGGCAAATCCTACGGCGACGGCACCCAGAAGTTCATGGAAGGGGACTTCATTACCACCATGATTAAATGCGCCAACGGCGAAACCATTATGCTGGCGCATGACACAACGCTGCCCCGTCCGTACTCCCGCGGCAACGTTGTCCACGGTACCAAGGGCATCTGGATGGAAATCAACAAATCCATCCACATTGAGGGACAGAGCCCCGACCACAAATGGGAGGACATCACGCCTTACCTGGAAAAATACGAACATCCCATGTGGAAGCACTTTCAGGAAAGCGGCGTCCACGGGAGCCATGACGGGATGGATTATCTGGAGATGGAGGCGTTTGCCTACTGTGTCATGAACAACCAGCCTTTCCCCATCGATATTTATGATTCCGCGGCGTGGATGGCGGTCACGGTTCTCTCGGAGGACTCCATTGCCCTGGGAAGCCAGCCGGTTCCCTTCCCGGATTTCACCAACGGCAAGTGGATCCACCGCGAGCCGGAAGCTGCTCACCCTTATTCCATCTGAACTGCTCCCCAGAAGGGGGAAAAGAAACCGGACGGCATGGCCCGATTGAGGCTGTGCCGTCCGGTTTTATGCACATGATTTTTTACAGGGAAATCTGATGAAGGTCTAAAATCCTCTGGTTGCTGCTGCCGCGGAATTGGAGGTCCAGGTCCCGCAGGCTTTCGATATACGGCCCGTCCACCAGCGTATCGCACAGCCTCAGCAGCTGGAGAATGGCGGGGCGTTCCCGCCCCAGCTCCAACAGCTGCTCCAGAGTATAGCCCGTGTAGGCAAAAACCGTTTTGCCCATCTTTTTAACAGCCTCTGCAATCGGAATCAGAGCCTCCGGCTGGCAGAAGGGTTCGCCCCCCGAAAGGGTAATCCCGTCCAAAAGGGGATCCTCCTGAATTTCCGACAGCATTTTCGGAATGTCCGCATCATATCCGCCGGAAAAGTCGTGCGTCTGCGGATTGTGGCAGCCCGGGCAGTGGTGCGGGCACCCCTGGGTAAAGATTACATAACGGATGCCCGGTCCGTCCACAATGGATTCGGAGACGACGCCGCTCAGCCGCAGCTTAGATGCAGTGTTTGACACGGTCTTTTTCCTCGGCGCGCTTGGCGTTGTTGAAGCGGTCCGTGGTTCCCACCAGATAGCCGGTGATGCGGCGGATGCGCTCAAATTTGACGCCCTCGCCAATGGCCTTTGCAGTGCTGAAATTGTTTTCCTTGTTCATCATATTTGGTCTCTCCTTTGGATATAGATTGGCAGAATCAGTGGGTGCAGTCATAGTGCAGGGGAACATCGGGATATTTCTTCCGGAGCTCGTTCAGACGTTCAATGCTGACCGGCTCGCCTTCCCGACGGCCGCAGCGGGGGCAGACGTCGTTAATAACGCCGGTGTAGCCGCAGACAGGGTCGCGGTCCACCGGATGGTTGACCGAACCGTAGCCCACGCCCGCTTCCTTCATGCAGCGGATAACGGCTTCAAAAGCCTTGATGTTTTTGCAGGTATCGCCGTCCAGTTCCACGTAGCTGATGTGCCCCGCGTTGGTCAGCGCATGATAGGGGGCCTCCAGCTGGATTTTCCGGTAAGCCTTGATGGGGTAGTAGACCGGAATATGGAACGAGTTGGTGTAGTATTCGCGGTCGGTAATGCCGGGAATTTTGCCGTAGATTTTCTGGTCAATGCGGACGAAGCGCCCGGACAGCCCTTCGGCAGGGGTGGCAAGCAATGTGAAATTCAGCCCCGTCTTTTCGGATTCATCGTCCATGCGCTTGCGCATGTGCCCAATGATTTCCAATCCGAGTTTCTGGCTTTCCTCGCTTTCCCCGTGATGCTTTCCGGTCAGCGCCTTCAGCGTTTCCGCCAGACCGATGAACCCGACGCTCAGCGTCCCGTGCTTGAGCACTTCTGCGACGCTGTCGTCCATGGTCAGATTGTCGGAATCCAGCCAGATTCCCTGGCCCATCAGGAAGGGATAATTCCGCACCTTTTTGGAGCACTGAATTTTAAACCGGTGCAGGAGCTGGCGGATCACCAGGTCAATGCGATCGTCCAGCAGCTGATAGAACCGTTTGAGATCCCCCTTGGCCTCCAGCCCCAGGCGGGGGAGGTTGATGGAGGTAAAGCTCAGATTCCCGCGGCCGCAGGTAACTTCCTTGGTGGGGTCGTAATGGTTGCCCATGACCCGCGTGCGGCAGCCCATATAGGCAACCTCGCTGTTGTAGTCGCCGGGCTTGTAATACTGCAGATTGAAGGGGGCGTCAATAAAGCTGAAATTGGGGAACAGGCGCTTGGCCGAAGTGCGGATCGCCAGCTGGAACAAATCATAGTTCGGGTCGCCGGGATTGTAGTTGACGCCTTCCTTCACTTTGAAGATCTGTACGGGGAAAATAGGGGTTTCTCCGTCGCCCAGGCCTGCGTCGGTGGCAAGCAGAAGGTTGCGGATTACCATCCGCGCTTCCGGGGAAGTGTCGGTGCCGTAGTTGACCGAGCTGAAAGGAACCTGCGCGCCGGCCCGGGAATTCATGGTGTTCAGGTTGTGTACGAACGCTTCCATCGCCTGATAGGTGCATTTGTCCGTCTCCCGATAGGCCTCAGCGGCGGCGTAGCGGTGCCCCTCCGCCGCCGTTTCCTCCGAAATCTCCTGGAAGCCGTGGGCGCGCTGATGGGCGGGGAGCAGCTTTTCCAGCTGTCTGCCGAATTCTTCCGCAGACGCAAGGGAGAGCTCCACGGGAATCTGCCTCTGCATCTCCGCGCAGAGGGCGTCGGCGTCCTGCCAGCTCATGCCGGTGCGGATCTGAATAAACTGGCTCAGCGCTTTGACATATTCCTTGCGGTAGGTTTTGGCGACGCCGGGCGCCATGGAATAATCAAAGTTGGGGATGCTCTGTCCGCCGTGCATCTCGTTCTGGTTGGCCTGGATGGCGATGCAGGCCAGGGCGGAGTAGCTGATAATGGATTTGGGCTCCCGCAGGCAGCCGTGGCCGGTGAAAAAGCCGTTGTGGAAGAGCTTCAGCAGGTCAATCTGGCAGCAGGTTTCGGTGAGCATATAGAAATCTTTATCGTGGATGTGAATATCCCCGTTGATATGGGCCGCAGCAATGTCCTTGGGCAGGATATAATTGTCCATGAAGTACTTGGAACCCTCGGAACCGTACTTGAGCATGGTGCCCATGGCGGTATCGGCGTCGATATTGGCGTTTTCCCTTTTAATGTCCGCGTCTTTGGCGTAGGCAAAGGTCAACTCTTTGTAAATATCCATCAGATCCGCTTCGCTCTGCCGGATTTTTGCATGTTCCGCGCGGTAGAGGATATAGGCCTTGGCGGTTTTGGCAAGGTCTGCGGCGATCAACACTTCTTCAACGCGGTCCTGCACCTGCTCCACAGTGGGGACTTCGTCCTCCGGCAGGGCGGCAACCACGCGGCCGGTAAGCTCCTTCAGCTGAGCGGAAGATATTTTTTCGTCCGCCACGGCAATGCAGGCCTTGTGAATCGCATCTTCAATTTTCTGCGGGTCAAAGGCCACAATGCCGCCGTTTCGCTTTCGAATTTGTGTAATCATTGTCGTCGATACTCCCTTGTCTATTAAGATAAAAATACCTTCTGCAGCATCTGTGCAACAAGCAGAAGGCACAAAAGAAAGCCGGAAGAAATGGGGAATCCGGCAATTAACAAACTATATCTTGTATGTGTTGCCTCAATTCATCCTGTATGTTGTATCACTATCATAGACCAAAAACGCCTGCTTGTCAATAGCCCGCCGAGCATTTTTTAATTTCCAAAAGATATTTGAAGTTTTCGTTTTAAGAAATACATGGAGACGGGGAAAGGGATGCGGGAGGCGAAAAAATATTTGTCAAGCGTGCATTCTTGTGGTATAATAAAGTGTAATCGTGAAAAGGGCGGCTTTCTGCCATTTTGAGAAAGGAATTTTCAGTTTGCGGACAAAAATTTTGGGAATCGACCCGGGCTATGCCATTGTCGGCTGCGGCATTGTAGAATACGACGGCAGCCGCTTTGTAACCCTGGACTACGGCGCCATTACAACGCCGGCGGGCATGGAGTTTACCGAGCGGCTGGCTGCCATCTACGATGGGCTGTGCGAGCTTCTGGAGCAGTATCATCCCGACGCCATGGCCATAGAAAAGCTGTACTTTAACACCAACCAGAAAACCGCCATAGATGTAGCCCAGGCGAGGGGCGTCATTCTGCTGGCGGCAAAAAAGCACGGCGTTTCGATTTACGAATATACGCCGCTTCAGGTAAAACAGTCGGTTGTGGGCTATGGCCGCGCCGTTAAGCAGCAAATCATTGAGATGACGACCCGGATTCTCAATTTGAAAAGGGCCCCCAAGCCGGACGATGTGGCGGACGCCCTCGCAATTGCAATCTGCCACGCCCATTCCGCCTGTTCGCAGCTTGGGGGAATTCTCGGAAAAGGCGCCGCAGGGCGCTGACGATATAGAAAGGATGAAACTCATGATTTACAGCGTGCGCGGCAGGCTTGCCGCGGTTGAGCCCAATATGGCGGTGGTGGAGTGTGCCGGCGTCGGGTACGCGGTACGGACCTCCTCCGTCACCGTTTCCCGGCTTCCATCCATCGGAGAGGAGGCCATGCTGTATACCTATCTGCACATTTCGGAAAACGCGGCGGAGCTTTTCGGCTTCCGCGATCAAAATGAGCTGAACTGCTTCAAAATGCTCATTTCTGTGACGCGGGTGGGGCCGAAGGCGGCGCTTTCCATTCTGTCCAACGTGACGCCGGAGCGGTTTGCGCTCTGCGTTGCTTCCGGAGACGCCAAAACCATTGCAAAAGCCCCGGGCATCGGCGCCAAAACAGCTCAGCGCATCATTCTGGAGCTTAAGGACAAGATGTCCAAGGAAGCGGCGGCTTCCGGCTTTTCGGATGCGGCCCTTCCGATGGTGGAGGATTCCTCCAATGCCGGGGAGGCCATTGCAGCCCTGGTGGTGCTGGGGTATGCCCAGAGCGAGGCGGCGTCGGTGATTACAAAGCTGGACCCTGCCATGTCCGTGGAAGATATGATTAAAGCCGGGCTGCGTGCCCTGGCCATGCAGTAAGGGGGCAGGAATAGGGCGCTATGTTTGAATCGCAGATTGACCGGGAAGAAATGGACCTGGAAAACCGAATCACCTCTCCGGATTTTTCGGAGAGTGATTCGGATGTGGAGTTTTCCCTTCGCCCCCAGTCTTTGGCGGAATATATCGGCCAGGACAAGGCCAAGGAAAATCTGGCCGTGTATATAGAAGCGGCCAAAAAGCGAGGGGAGGCGCTGGACCATGTCCTTCTCTACGGCCCTCCCGGGCTGGGAAAAACCACGCTTTCCCAGATTATTGCCAACGAAATGCATGTCAATATCAAGGTGACCTCCGGCCCGGCAATTGAAAAGCCCGGCGATCTGGCGGCGCTGCTGACCAACCTGGGCGAAGGAGACGTTCTGTTTATTGATGAGATTCACCGGATGTCCCGGGCTGTGGAAGAGGTCCTGTACCCCGCCATGGAGGACTTTGCCCTGGATATTATTATCGGCAAAGGCCCGTCGGCGCGTTCCATCCGGCTGGATTTGAAAAAATTCACCCTGGTGGGCGCAACCACCCGGGCGGGGCAGCTGACGGCCCCCCTTCGGGACCGGTTCGGCGTGCTGCTGCGGCTGGAGCTTTACACGCCGGAGCAGCTTTGCAGCATCATCCTGCGCAGCGCCGGGATTCTGGAAATCCCGTGCAGCAAGGACGGCGCCATGGAGCTTGCCCGCCGTTCCCGCGGGACGCCGCGCATTGCCAACCGGCTTCTGAAGCGGGTGCGGGATTTTGCGCAGGTAATCGGGGACGGAACCATCACCAAAGAAATCGTGTCCACCGCGCTGGAGCGTTTGGAGGTGGACGAGCTGGGTCTGGACAATATCGACCGCCGGCTTCTGACTATGATGATCCGCAATTACAACGGGGGACCGGTGGGGCTGGAAACCATTGCGGCGGTGCTGGGAGAAGAATCCGTAACCATTGAGGATGTGTATGAACCATACCTGATGCAGCTGGGCTTCCTTGCGCGCACGCCCCGGGGACGCTGCGTCACCCCCCTCGCTTACCGGCATTTGGGCATCGACCGGCCGGACGGACAGCAGATGCTGTAGGAGGAACAGATGGAGATACCGGAGATTCACGGCTATGCGGATTTCTGCCATGCTTTGCGCGGGGCGGGCTTTTCCATGGGAGGCAGCGCGGACGAGGGCGTCTTTTCGCTCGCTTCCCGATTCGGCCCGGAGATCCGTTCCCATACCGGCGACGCGGAAACGGACCCGTGGGTCTGGCGGGTCCGGGCTCCGCAGGAATGCGGGGACCTGCTGTACGGAAAATTCTTTTTGCAGAAAGGCGGCTGGATTGCCCGGGATTGGCTGCCGGATTTTCTTGCCGTCCGCCAAAACGGGCGGGACTTTGCCGATTTTTACGCCGCTGGCGAGGCAGGCCGCTGGGAAAAGCGCATTTATGAAGTGCTTTCCGCTGCCGGCCCGCTTCCGCTGCACCTTCTGAAACAGGAAAGCGGCTGCGGCAAAGCGGACGCATCCGCTTTCAGCCGGGCGCTTGTCCGCCTTCAGGGGCGGTTTTTCCTCATCCCCCGGGGGGAAAGCCGAAAGCTTTCCAAAAACGGGACGCCTTACGGCTGGCCGGTCACGGTTTACGATCTTCCGGAGCGGGTTTTTGGGGAAGATATCTGCGGTTTGGGAGGGGAAATCTCTCCGCGTGAGGCGGCGGCGCGGATTGCCGGCCGGATTCTGGAGCTGAACCCCGCTGCAAAGGACCGGGATATCCGCAGATTTCTGGCAGTTATTTAGACGGAATGATGATGACATTGATTAAAGGAGCGTTGCCATTCATGAGAGTTGCTTCCAACTGGGAGGGGTATGAGATTCTCGACACTTCCTGCGGCGAAAAGCTGGAGCGGTGGGGGGATGTATTCCTGGTCCGCCCGGACCCGCAGGTGGTGTGGAAAACCCCAAAGGAACACCCCCGATGGAAAAGCCCCCACGCCCGCTATTTCCGCTCGGAAAAGGGAGGCGGACATTGGGAAACCTACCGGACGGTGCCGGCAAGCTGGACGCTGTCCTACGGGGAGCTTCGATTTAAGATTTCGCCTACCGGCTTCAAGCATACGGGACTTTTTCCGGAGCAGGCGGTCAACTGGGACCTGTTTGGGCGGCTGATCCGGGAGGCGGGGAGGCCGGTTTCGGTGCTGAATCTGTTTGCTTACACCGGCGGCGCTACCCTGGCCTGCGCCGCGGCGGGGGCGTCTGTCTGCCATGTGGACGCTTCCAAGGGGATGGTGGCCTGGGCGAAGGAGAATGCCGGGCTGTCCGGGCTGGCGGAAAAGCCGGTGCGCTGGATTGTGGACGACTGCGAAAAGTTTGTCTCCCGGGAAATCCGCCGCGGCCGCCGTTACGACGCCATCATTATGGACCCTCCGTCATACGGGCGCGGCCCCGGCGGGGAGGTTTGGAAGCTGGAGGACTGCATTTATGATCTGCTGGCGCTTTGTACGGAGGTCTTATCGGAAAAGCCGCTCTTTGTAGCGGTAAATTCCTACACCTCCGGGCTGTCCAACGCGGTAATGGCCTATCTGCTGGGGGCAACCGT
>DVFM01000038.1 GCA_018713245.1 Candidatus Merdivicinus intestinavium | reverse complement strand
CGGGGCTGCCGGTTCTGCCAGGCGGGATTCATCTACCGCCCCATCCGGGCCAAATCCCCGGACGTCCTCTGCTCCCAGGGCAAGAGCCTTTGCGAAACCACCGGCTATGAGGAAATGTCCTTGGCTTCCCTTTCCACCTCCGACCATCCCCAGGTGGAGGAAATGCTGGACAAAATCATCGACTACACCTTGGAGGAAAAAATCAACCTTTCTCTGCCCTCCCTCCGGGTGGACAATTTTTCCAAGGAGCTGCTGGACAAGGTGAACAAGGTCCGCAAAACCGGCCTGACCTTTGCCCCGGAAGCCGGCACCCAGCGCCTGCGGGACGTCATCAACAAGGGCGTCACGGAAGAAGAAATCATGCGCACCTCCCGTATCGCCTTTGAAGGCGGCTACACCGGCGTCAAGCTCTACTTTATGATGGGCCTGCCCACCGAGACGGAGGAGGACCTGCTGGGCATCACCCAGCTGGGTCAGAAGATCGTAGACCTTTACTACTCCCTGCCCACCAAGCCCAAGGGTAAGGCGGTGAATGTGACCATTTCTGTTTCCACCTTTGTGCCCAAGCCCTTCACCCCCTTCCAGTGGTGCGCCCAGGACACCTACGACCAAATCGTGGCCAAGCACGACCTGCTCCGCCACAGCCTCACCACCCGGAAAATCTCTCTCAATTACCACGAGGTGAAAACCTCCGTTTTGGAGGGCGTCCTGGCCCGGGGCGACCGGCGGCTGGGAAAGGTGATTTATACTGCCTGGAAAAAAGGATGCAAATTCGACAGCTGGGAGGAGTTTTTCGACTTTGACAAGTGGAAGGAAGCCATGGCGGAAAACGGCCTGACCATGGAGTTTTACGCCAACCGGGAGCGTTCCCCGGAGGAGATCCTTCCCTGGGACCACATCGACGTGGGCGTCACCAAGTCCTTCTTCCTGCGGGAATATGAGAAGGCGAAACGGGCGGAAATCACCCCCAACTGCAAGGAAAACTGCGCCGGATGCGGCGCAAATAAGCTCATCGGAGGAGGCCGCTGCATTGGATAATCCAAAAATCATCGTGGTGGAGGGAACTCCCGTTTACGACATCCGGGCTTTTTACCGGAAGGAAGGCCGGGCCAAATACATTTCCCACCTGGATTTGTACCGCACCATCCAGCGTTCCTTCCAGCGGTCCAAACTGCCCATCTGGTTCACCCAGGGGTTCAACCCTCACATTTACCTGACCTTTGCTCTGCCCATTGCCCTGGGCTATGAAGGGGTGGAGGAAAGCTTCGATTTCCGCCTCCGGGAGAACCTGCCGGAAGAGGAAATCCTCAGCCGGTTAAACGCCGCTCTTCCCGAAGGGATTGTCATTTCCCGGATTGCCGCCCCGCAGAAAAAGGCGGAAGAAATCGAAAAAGCGGAATACTCCCTGTTGTTTTCCGCAAAAGATATCCCCGCGGGAAAACTTTTGGCGGATTTTGACGCCTTTTTGGCCCAGGACGCCATCCTGACGGAAAAGCGCACCAAAAAAGGCCCCAAGGAAATCGACTTAAAGCCCGGCATCTTTGCCAGCAAAACTGGTCTGTCCGGGGACGCGGTAGCTTTGGAAATCACCCTCCCCGCCGGAATTTTCCAGAACATCAATCCCACCCTGCTGACCGATGCTTTCGCGGCGGGAAAAGGCATTGCCCTGGATTACCGCCTCATCCGCCGGAACGCCGTCCTCTGCAAGGACGGGAGCCGGTTTGCATAACCGTTAAAATCACGGAAAAGCGGTATGATTTTCGTTTCCTTTCATAATTGACAGCAATTTAGCCAAATGATATACTGAAAATAGAATCTGGGGACGGCACCCATTACAAAAAACAGCGATTCAGCTCCTTGTCACTGGCATCATCTGCCAGCGCGGGATGCAGACTGAAAAAAGGGACGACTCCGGAGCGCGGGATGCTCCAGGTCTAACCTGGCGCGGAGGGGAGGACACCCATTGGAAAAAACAGTGCGCGTATTGGACGAGCAGGGAAACCTGTTGGAAGCGACCTATCCCAAACGGGCCAAAGGCCTGGTGAAACATGGCAGGGCACGCTTCGTGGAGGAACAGACCATTTGCTTAACGTGTCCGCCAGATAAATTTTTGGAGGAAACGAAAATGAGCGAAGAATATAAAGAGAACTTTGATGTAAATCCGGCGGAAATTCTCAAGCGGATTGAAGAAATCCAGCATGACAACGGCCATATTTATCAGGCGCTTGCCACACTGGAAAAAATCCCGTCCAACCATTCCGACGCCCCCGGCAGTCCGGAGGACGTTGCAGGAAGCGCCAAGGCGATGGCGGTAGCGGAAGTTGTCAAATGCCGGGAAGCAACCAACCAAAAGCTGCTGGATTTTTACATGACGCTTTATCACAACGCAGCAGAACAATAAAATTTCTGTCAAACCAGCGATCCCCCGTCCGTTTGGGCGGGGGATTCTTCATAAGGAGGGTTTTGCAATGGAAATTTTTCGCGGCACCAGCGCTCAGATGCTGGAAATCTGGAACGGGCGTTTCGAGGACTTTGTGGAGAGCCACGTTTCCGCCGTGGACAGCGGCGTCCAGGAATGCTGGCTCATGCGGGACGAACTGAACGGGAAGCTCATGGGAGAACTGCATATCCTCTGGGACAAGCCGGAGGACCCGGATTATGCCGACGGGAAGGACAAAGCCTATCTCATGGCCTTCCGCATCCACGAGGAATACCAGGGGAAGGGGTACGGGACCATGCTCGTGAACCGCGTCCTGGACCGCATCCGGGAGCGCGGCTTTACAAAAGCCACCATCGGCGCGGATGATTACGACCCCAAGCTCCAGCCCATGTACAAAAAATGGGGCTTTACAAAGGAAATCAAGCGGGACTCCTTCGACTATCAGTATGAAGGGAAAACCGTCACCTGCACTTTCCTTCTCCTGGAAAAAAGCCCCCTGTAAAGATGGCCGCCCCCCTTGCAGCGCGTCACGAAATGCATTATACTAAAATCAGAACATCGGGAAAGGGGGGCTTTTATGGCCCATTTTGCAGAATCCGCGCGCAGCTTCGCCCGTTCCTGCCGCGGGCGGCTCATCTGGCTGGCGGCCGCGGCGGGGATTGTCCTGCTTTACTTCCTGCTGCGCCCCTGGACGGCGGGGATGGACTTCCTCATCCGCTATGTCACAACGCCCTGGAAGCGGGGGATGTCCTGGGCCTGCTCCCTCCTCCCCTTCTCGGCGGCGGAGCTTTGCTGGGCCCTCCTCATTCTGGGCGTGCCGGTTTTCATCACGCTGACCGCCGTTCAGATTGTCCGCCGGAAGGGCGGGCGGCTGGTTCTCCTGTTCCGGCGGCTTTCCCTGCTGGCGGCGGCAGCCGTCAGCATTTACGCGGGGGTGTGCCTGCTCTGGGGCGTCAATTATTACGGGAAGAATTTTTCCGACCAGAGCGGATTGGCGGCAGCGCCGGTCAGCGCGGACCAGCTGGAGCAGGCGGCAGTTTTGTTTGCAGGTCTGGTCAACGAATCCGCCGGCAGCGTGGAACGGGATGAAAACGGCCTGTTTTGTGTATCCAGAGAGTCGATTTTGGAAGATTATTACGATCTGTACGACAAAATTGCGGAAGAATATCCCTTTTTAGGGAGAAATCTCCCCCAGCCGAAGCTGATGTTCTTTTCCCGGCTGATGAGCATCCTGGACTTCACCGGATTTTTCTTCCCGTTTACCGGCGAAGCGAACCTGAACGCCGACAGCCCGGCCGCCTTTTTCCCCTCCACCCTGGCCCACGAAATGGCCCATCAAAAAAATATCGCCCCCGAACAGGAGGCGAACTTTGTGGCGGTTGTGACCTGTATCAGAAGCGGAAAGCCGGCCTACGTCTATTCCGGGGCGCTGCTGGGGTACGTCCATCTGGCCAACGCGCTGTATGAAGCGGACCGGACCCGGTGGGAGGCGGTGTCAGAGCTCCTCTGCGCCGAAGCCCGCGCCGACCTTTCCGCCAACAATGCCTACTGGGCCCAGTTTGAATCCCCCGTATCGGACGCCGTCCAGAGCGTCTACAGCAGCTTTCTCCAAAGCAACGGCCAGGAGCTGGGGATGAAAAGCTACGGCGCCTGCGTCGACCTGCTGGTGGCTTACTTTATCGGGGGATGACCGCCCTCCCGGAGAAGCGCTGCCAGCCGCCGGACCTGGTCCCGGGCGTCCAGATCCTCTGCCGCCGGGATGCGGTCGGTGTGCATGGACAGGGCCGCGCCCACAAACCGGGCGCCGCAGAGGGTGAGAACCTCCCGGGCGGTATCCAGGGCCGGCTCCGGGTCTTTGGTGCTGCCGCCGGCGGCCATCAGCACCGCCCCCATCCGCCGCCCCAGGGAGAAGGCGGGGTCCTTCCGCACATATTGGGAAATATAGGCGTACTGGAGCCGGGTGGCCAGGGTGAGAAGCTGGCCGCAGGGCTGATTAAAATAAACCGGGAAGGCCAGCACCACCAGCTCCGATTCCTCCAGCGCCTTCCACACCTTTTCCATGCCGTCGCGGATGACGCAGCGGGGGCGGGTATAACAATAACGGCAGTCCCGGCAGGGGGCGATGGAGCCGTCCGCGCGGATTTCGGTGATCTCCCCGCCCAGCTCCTGCCGGAGCATCCGAACCAGAGCGGCGGTATCCCCGTTTTTCCGGGGGGAGCCGTTGATGATCAGCGTTTTCATGACGCAGTCTCCTTATCACTTAAATTTTGCAAAGAAGGGTGTTTATGAACAAAATACTGTTTATCGGCAACAGCCACACATATTTCAACGACATGCCCCGCATGGTGCAGGAACTGTTCCTCTGCGCCGGGGAAAAAGCGGAGATTGCCATGCTCACCCACGGAGGCATGAGCCTGGATTGGCACTTCCATCAGGAGCAGACCCGCTTCAACATCTTATACGGAGAGTATGATTCTATCGTTTTACAACAGGTTGCCCATCCTTTCGACGGGTATCAGCCCCTTTCGGACGGCGTTGCGGCCATCCGCGGGCTGGCGGAAGGGCTACCCGCCCGGTTTGTGCTGTATATGACCTGGGCGGAAAAAGCGCATCCGGAGAATCAGGCGGAAATGTCCGCAGCTTACCGCCGCGTCGCTGCGGAACAGCGGACAGGGCTAGCCCCCGCAGGGGATGTGTGGCAGGCTTTCCGCCGGCTCCATCCGGAATGGGAGCTGTATTTTCAGGACGGCGCCCATGCCAGCGCGCTGGGGTCCTTCCTGGCCGCCTGCTGCATCTTCCTTCAGGTTTACGGCGGGTCGGCGCTTCCCGACCCCGTCCGTCCCGCGCCGGGCTGCGCGCTCCTGTCCGCCCTCCCGGAGAAGGCCCGGGCGGACATCTGGGAGGCGGCCTGCTGGAATTAAGCGCCTTCCAGGAAGGAAACCTGCTCCGGCGTCAGGGAAACATCCCCCGCCGAAACGCTCTCCCGAATCTGCTCTGGGGAGGACGCTCCCACCACCGCCGCGCTTTGAACGCCGCTGTTCAGCAGGTAAGCCAGCGTCAGCACGCCGGGGGCAAGCCCCGTCCGGCGGGAGAGGGCTTCCACCCGCTGCGCGCGGAGCCGGGTCTCCGGCGTATCGAACTTGTTCCCCTCCAGGGAAAAGCCGGGGCGGGCCAGCATCTTGGAGATAACGCCCCCCGCCTGGGCCGACCAGGCCAGCACCGCCAGGTCCGAGCCGCGGTAGTTTTCAAACTCCGCCGGAGTCATGTGGGGAAGATTCGGGAAGTTGTCCCGGGCGGGGTTGATCTGGGCGAGGCTCCACTGGAGTTCCGAGGAAGTGAACGGCGTCCGCCCGTTTTTCCGGGCGTATTCATTGGCGGCGGCAATCCGCGCAAAGGTCCAGTTGGAAACCCCGACGGAACGCAGCGCGCCTTTGGCGGCGAATTCGTCCAGGGCGTCCACCAGCTCCCCCACCGGCACCGCCGGGTTGTCCCGGTGGAGCAGATAGACGTCGATGGCATCTCGCTCCAGCGCTTCCAGGCTCTGCGCCGCGTCGGCGCGGATGGCTTCCGGCGTCACCCGGGAAATCTCCGGCGTTTTCAGCCGGTAATGGCAGCCCTTGGTGATGACGGTTATATCCTCAACGCCCCGGGACCGGACCCAGCGGGCGATGGTCCGTTCGCTTTTGGGTTCCCCCTTGTCCTCCCAGTCGCCGTAAACCGCGGCAGTGTCCAGCGTGCGGCCGCCGCAGGCATAATAACAATCCATCTGGGCAAACGCCTTCTCCTCCGGAAGATCGGTTCCGAAACCGGCGGTCCCCAGAACGACGGTGTCCAGCAGAACAGAACCGTCGGAAACAGCAATCCTTCTCATTGGAAATTCCCCCTTTCTTCCATCATATCACGTTCACCGGCGGCATTGCAAGCCGCAGAAAGGAATTTTTTATGCCAATTTCAGTCACAGCCGCCGTCATCCGGCGGGACGGAAAAATTTTGATCGGGAAACGGAAGCCGGGCGGCAGCTGCGGCGGGCTGTGGGAATTTCCCGGCGGGAAAACAGAACCCGGCGAAACGCCGGAGGAATGCCTTGTCCGGGAATGCCGGGAAGAATTGGGCGTCCTTCTGAAGGTGGAGGAGTTCTGGACCGAAATCACCCACGCTTACCCGGACCGGGAGGTCTGCCTGCGCTTTTACTTTGCCTCCATCCCGGAAGGGGAGCCCTCCCCCCTGGTCCACGAGGAACTCTGCTGGGCGCTCCCCGGGGAGCTGGAGAAATACAGCTTCTGCCCGGCAGACGCGCCGCTGATTCGGGCGCTGGCCGAAGCATAATCGGGCGCTGCCGGGCTCTGAATAGAAGGGTTTGTGCGTTTTGACGGATATTTGCGGATTTTACGCAATGTTCAGAAACCCCTCTTTTTTTATGCGCGCAAATATGCTATACTGATAAGTCGTTATAAGGAACGGAGGGATGCGTATGGAAAAAACCGCGCTGATAACCGGCGCGTCCCGGGGCATCGGCCGGGAAACGGCGCTGAAATTCTGGCGGGAAGGCTTCCGGGTGGCGGTCAACTACTGCCGCTCGGAGGGGCCCGCCGGGGAGTTCGTCCGAGAACTGAACCGGCTGCGCCCCGGCTCCGCGCTGGCAGTTGGGGCCGATGTCTCCCAAAAGGGGCAGGTGGCTGAAATGTTCCGCCGGACGGAAGAGGAGCTGGGGCCGGTGGAGGTGCTGGTCAACAACGCCGGCATCGCCCAGCAGAAGCTCTTCACCGACCTGACCGAGGAGGACTGGGACCGGATGTTCACGGTGGACGTCAAGGGCATGTTCCTCTG
The DNA here is from genome assembly GCA_018713245.1 of Candidatus Merdivicinus intestinavium. Classification (GTDB taxonomy): domain Bacteria; phylum Bacillota; class Clostridia; order Oscillospirales; family Ruminococcaceae; genus Merdivicinus; species Merdivicinus intestinavium. The sequence continues at coordinate 4,608 of DVFM01000038.1, read as the reverse complement.
CTGCCAGGCGGCGCTGCCCGGAATGATCCGGCGCAAGCGGGGAAAAATCGTCAACATCTCCTCCATGTGGGGCCAGGTTGGCGCATCCTGCGAGGTGCATTACTCCGCGGCCAAGGGGGCGGTTATCGCCTTTACCAAGGCGCTGGCGCAGGAGGTGGGGCCTTCCCGCATCCAGGTCAACTGTGTGGCGCCCGGCGTCATCGACACGGAGATGAACGGCGCGCTCCCTCCGGACGCAATGGATGCCCTCCGGGAGGAAACCCCGCTGGGAGTGCTGGGCCAGCCGTCGGACGTCGCCGAAGCGGTCTGGTTCCTGGCCTCCCCTCAGTCAGATTTTATCACCGGTCAGGTGCTTGCCCCCAACGGCGGGCTGGTCCTCTGACCCGGAAAGGATGGAACCTATGAAACGCTTTACACTTCTGCTGCTGGCGGGCCTTTTGACGGCTTCGCTTTCCGCCTGCGGACCCTTTACCGAAATCGGCGCGGAATCCTCCGCGCAGTCCTCCCAGGCCGAGACTGCTCCGGACCGGGCGGGAACGCCGGAGGAGGACTCCTCCTCCCCGCAGCCGGAATCCTCGGAAGCCGGCACAGAATCCCTCATCGGCGCGCCCATTCCCGAAAGCGCCGCCCAGCCGGAAAGCTATTTTGACGACGCCGTCTTTATCGGCGATTCCCTGACCACCGGCCTGAGCCTTTACGGCCTTCTGCCGGAGGAACAGGTGCTTGCCGACACCGGCATCAATCCCCAGACCATCCTGACCCGGGAGTGCATCTCCCAGGACGGCACGGACAAGACGGTGCTGGACGCCGCGGCAGCTCTTTCCCCCGCAAAAATCTACATCATGCTGGGGGCCAACGGCGTGGCGTTCCTGAATTTTGAGGACATCGTGGACTGGTACGGCCAGCTCATCGACGGCCTGCGGGAGGAACACCCGGACAGCGAGATTTACGTCCAGTCCGTCCTCCCCGTGACCCGGGAACGGGAGGACGACACCCTCAACAATGCGCGGATTACCGAGCTGAACGGCCTTCTTCAGGAGATGGCGGCCGACAAGGGGGTCTTTTACCTCAGCGTCAACGAGGCCATCGCGGACGAGGAGGGCTTCCTCCCCACCGATTTGAGCGCCGACGGAATGCACTTCGGCACCACCGTCTATGAGGAGTGGCTCCAGTATCTGCTCTGCCACACGGCGGAAGGGGCGCTGGCATGAAAACTTCCGCGCGCCCGCTGCGCGCTGCCATAACGGGGCTGGTCCCGCCGCTGCTTGCCGGAGGGCTGCTGCTTGTGGTGTATGCCTGCTTCGGGCTTTACCCCTTTGGCGGCCAAAGCGTCGCCTGGTGCGATATGAACCAGCAGGTAATCCCCCTTCTGGCCCAGTTCCGCTCGATTCTGCTGGGGGACGGGAACATGTTCCTCAGCGGCGCTGCAGGCGGGATCAATTTCTGGGGCGTTTTTTTCTTCTTCCTGTCCAGCCCCTTTTCCTTCCTGTCGGTTTTTTCCAGCCTGGAAGGGCTGCCCTGGTTCATGAACTGGATGGTTCTGTGGAAAATGATGGTGTGTGCGGGGACGGCTGCGCTGTTCTTCCGGCGGGTGTCCGGGGACGGCGAAAAGGCGGTCCCCGCCCTTCTGGGCGTGGCTTACGCCTTTTCCGGCTACGCAATGCTGTACTTTCAGAACGTGGTCTGGCTGGACATGATGGCGCTTTTTCCGCTGCTGGCGCTGTCCCTGATTGCCCTGGAAAAGAAGCGGCGGGTGCTGCCTTTTATCGCGGCGTTTGCGGCGATGCTGGCGGTCAATTATTACCTGAGCTACATGGTGGTGCTGTTTCTTCTGCTGGGGTTCGGGCTGTATCAGTTCTTTTGCAGCTCCCGGGAGCGGCGGGGGGAGAGCATCCTGCTGCTGGGCTGCGGGGCAGTGCTGGCTCTGCTGCTGACGGCGGTGGTCTGGCTTCCCTCCCTTTTGGAGGTTCTCACCTCCGCCCGCGGGGAAGGGCTGCTGGACAGCCTGTCGGCGGGTTCCCTGGCCGCGGAAACGGACACCACCCTCCCGCTGCTCTTTACTACCGCTCTGCCCTTCGGGGCCCTCTGTTTTCTGCGGAGGCGGGAGGCGCGCACCGGGGTTTTCACCGCCGTATCCTGGATGTGCCTGCTGTTTCTCATCGCCATGCTGGTGCGTCCCATCAATAAAATGTGGCATACCGGCAGTTACCAGGGCTTTCCTGTGCGATACGGGTACATGCTGACCCTGCTGCTGCTTTTTCTCGGATGGCGGATTATCCGTTCCATCCGGCCGCCGGAGCTCCCCCGCCGTTCCGCGCTGCTGCCCGCCGCTGTGGTTCTGGTGGCGGCAGGGGCGTACCTGGGGCTGGTGCTCTCTCTGCTGGCCGGATATTTTGAACAGCTCGGCACCTACACCCGCACGCTCTGGTGGGATTGGGACGCCGCGCTCCTTCTGCTTCTTGCCTTTGCAGCGGCTGCGGCCGCCTTCTGCGTCCTGCTGTGGGCATACCGGAGCGGATTCTTAACCCGCCGGTTTTTCCTGGCGGCGCTGGCCCTGCTCATCGGCGCGGAGAGTTTTTGGAACGGCGGCGTCTATATGGGGACCGTGGACCGCAGCCAGAATTCTTACCTGGCCGCCGTGCAGCTGACCGGACAGGTCCCGGAGGACGGCTTTTTCCGGCTGAAAACCCAGGGGAAATATTTCGACGTCAACCTTTTTTCTGCCGCCGGCTACGACAGCCTCTCCCATTATACCTCCCTGACCCCGGAAACTACGCTGGTTTCTCAGCGCCGGCTGGGATATTCCGGCTATTGGATGGAGGTCAATTCCAACGGAGGAACCGCCTTCTCGGACGCGCTGCTGGCGAACCGCTATGAAGTTGTCCCTGTTTCGGAGTTGGGGCCGGATGAACTTTCCTCAGCGGACACGGTTTATGTGGGCGACAGCCTGGCCATTGTGCGGCTGCCCTATTCCATGCCGGATGCGATCATCACCAGCGCAGAGCCGGGATTTCTGGAAGAACTGCCCGCGGCCTCCCGTGCCGAGATACAGCAGGCGCTGGCGGATGCCCTGTTTCCCGGCAATGAAAATCTGTTCACCATTTTCCAGCCGGATGAGACGGAAGGTCTTACCATCTCCGACGGAGGGTATTACCTGGACAGTACAAAACCGGGTGTCCTCCGCTGGCTTCTCCGTCCGGAGACGGACATGATTCTTTATTTTGATTGTGCAGCAGCGCCGTCCAATGCTTTAAGCGAAGCTGTCAACAAGAGCTGCACCATTTATGTAAATGGGCAGCTGCTCCGGCAGGAGTATCCCTCCCAGTCGGAAAACGGCATTTTGGAACTGGGGAACTTTTCCGCCGGTGAAACGGTGGAAATCGTGGCAGAGGTTTCCAAAGACATCCAGCCGGAATCTTTGGAGGTATTCGGATTGAATACCGGGATGCTGGAGGAGCTTTGCACATCGGCCAAAGGCGCGGAAATCGAAGAGACTGGCAGCCGTTACACTGTCCGCTGCACAGCCTCGGAGGGAGAAAGCCTGTTTCTCCCCATCTCCTGGGATGAAGGCTGGACGGCTGCCGTCAACGGAAAGGAAGTTTCCCTTTCCCGAGCAGCCGGAAATTACCTTTCCCTTCCCCTGGAGGAGGGAGATAATCTCGTGGAGCTTCGTTACACCCCGCCCGGATTTCAGCTGGGGGCAGGAATCAGCGCCGTTGGGCTCCTTGCAGTGGTTCTGTTCCTGCTGTACGGAAAAAAGCGGCTGACCGCCTGGAACGGGCTCAAAAAGACAGCGGTCGTCCTGTTTACGGGCGCGTCCATCGGTGTCGCTTTGATGGTCTATTTCTTCCCGCTGGTCATCTACATTCTGAAAGGGTAGCCCCCATTGAGAAAATCCCCCCTACGGTCAGAACATACTTGTTCGGCTGTAGGGGGGGGATTTTTATTGATTATATAGATAAAAAAGCGTCCTATATTTATCTGAATCCATTCGCAAAAACCCATGAATAAAACTTTTCTTTTGGAGGTTTTGTGTATTCATAATCAAAACAGGAAGGAGTAGTCTCAGTAGAGGGATATCAGCAGTTCTTAAATCATCAATATCAGAAGCAATTATATTTTTGTGAGAAGCCTATGAAAGCACATAAGCATTGCCACCTGATTTTCCCAACAAGTAAGTTCTTCAAGTTCTCCAGTCATTGGCTCGTTGCCATCCCGTGAAATAAATTTAGGTACCATATGCTGTTCTATACATGTCGTTTTATAGTGCTCAAGCAGTCCGTTAGCTAAAGTAGTTTTACCTATACCACTTGCTCCCGTAATAAAATCTTTCATATCTTTACCTCCATAAATCCCGTTGAATGAATGTAGGAAAATTAAAGTTATATCACTCAAACAAATGAAGCGTTTATTGTTGCAGCCTGGCTCTGAAAATATATCAGTATACAAAAAAAGCACAACGGAAACCGTTGTGCTTTTTGGCAGGGGCAGAGAGATTCGAACTCCCGACACGCAGTTTTGGAGACTGCTGCTCTACCAGCTGAACTATACCCCTATTGCAACTGGTGGGCCATCAGGGACTCGAACCCGGGACCAACCGGTTATGAG
>DVFM01000037.1 GCA_018713245.1 Candidatus Merdivicinus intestinavium | reverse complement strand
AGAAAGACGGCGGGCAGATGATGGAGATCATCGGCGCGGAACTGAAGGAAATGCCGTCGCCGGCCAGCATGATGACCTACCTCGCGTACTATGTGCGGTTTGAGCAGCCGTATTTCGCGTTTATGCGCCGCAGCCGGCAGAAATAGGCATCACGCGGCAGGCTGCTCCCGCGGAAATGCGCTGTACTGATTTGGCAGAGAAATCCTGGAAGGCAAAGTCCCCGCCTTTTTCCCACTCTTTCAGGGGTCTAGGGCTCTTTATGCCCCGTAAAACGCGCCGCCGTTTTTTCGTTTTCGTCATTTCCAATCCCGCTTTCCCTGATTGGAAGTCAACGAAAAAGCGTGTCAGAAAACAGAAGGCGGTGCACAAATATGGCTTGGTATAACGGCGTTGAAGATATCCCAGACGACAGCGGCACTGCACAAAAGGTGAAGTGTCCGCTGGTCGATGACTGGATCGAAGATATTGACTGTTTGGAAAATCAGGACATCACTGAAACGCTGCAAAAACACCCCGCAGGAACGGTGTCCCGCGGGGTGTTCGTTTGTAAAGCGGCAGATTAAAAGCCTTTTCCGTTGGGGTAGCGGTCATAGTTGCCGTACTCGCGCCAAAGGTCAATCATCATCTCGTAACGCTCCAGCGGCATTCCGGTGTAGGCGCAGTTGGAGGTGGAGAAAATATAGCCGTAGCCGCGGTCCATGCCCTCGCGCAGGGAGCGTTTGACGTCCTCGCGGCACTCCTCGTCGGTGCCGGTCTGCAGAAGGCCGCAGTTGACGTTGCCCACCAGCGTGATCTTGTCGCCGATGAGTTTGCGCAGCTCGGGGATGCTGACGCCGCCCTGCGGGTCCAGAGAATGGATCGCATCCGGGCCGCAGTCAGCCATCTGCTTGGCGATGGGCATGATGTTGCCGTCGGTGTGCTTGATGGTGTAATAGCCCATCTTGCGGTATTCGTCAATGACCCGCTTCAGGTAGGGCGCGATGAGCTCATCGAACTTGTCCGGGCTGAAGAAGGGGTTGGTGTTGAAGCAGTAGTCGGAGCAGAGGGTGAAGCCGTCCAGCAGGTGGCCGTTGTCATTCAGCTTCCGGGCAAACTCCAGCGCGTCCTCCAGCCGGCGCTCGGATTCCTCGTTGAGCTTCTCCGGCTCCTCATACATCCGTGCGGAGAACTCGAACATGCTGTCCCCGTCCGGGATGGCCCAGGTGGGGTCGCCGTGCATCATCAGGTAATACTCGTCGCCGCTTTTTTCCCGGATGAGCTGCAGAAGCCAGAGGGCGTTTTCAAAATCGCCGGGGTTGGGATGGAGGAAAATGGCGCTGTGGCCGTACCGCTTGGCGGTATCAATGTAGAGGTCCGCCATCTCGTTCATATGGAGATTCCGCTCGCTCTGGCTCATCTGATTCCACTGGTAGTAGGCCCGGTGGGAAGGATGGATTTTGCCGAAAGCCTCCATGGTCAGGAAGAACACCAGCTCAAAGGTGGGGACCTGTCCGCCGATTTTTTCCCCCTTCAGCGTCTTGATAAACCGTTCCTTGTGTGTCATTTCTGTATCACTCCGTTTTCTTCATGGATGTCCGGGCCGATGACGCCCGCAATTTCCCTTTTATTATACCATGGCGGCGGAAAAACCGCTATAAAAATCGTTGGATTTTTCGCATTTTATTTGAAGATTCTTTTTTTCCGCCGCCGGTTGTGCTATACTGAAAATGCAAGCAGGAAAGGAGAATCAGAAATGGAAATTACCTACGACCTTCTTCGCCGAAGCGACGAAGTCAACACCTATATCCGCCAGGCCGACGCCTCCCTGGAGGCGCTGGGGTTCACCGAACACAGCTTTGCCCACGTGACCAAATGCGCCCAGCAGGCGTCCTGGCTCCTGCAGGCGCTGGGCTACCCCGCCCGGACGGCGGAGCTCGCCCGGATTGCCGGATACCTCCACGACATCGGCAATGTGGTCAACCGGGTGGACCACGCCCAGAGCGGCGCCATCATGGCCTTCCGGCTTCTGGATAAGCGCGGCATGCCTCCGGAAGAGGTCGCCGCCGTCGTCACCGCCATCGGCAACCACGATGAGGAAACGGCGTACCCGGTCAACGAGCTGGCCGCCGCCCTGATTTTGGCCGACAAGTCCGACGTCCGCCGCACCCGTGTCCGCAGCAAGGATACCATCGCCTTCGACATCCACGACCGCGTCAATTACGCCGTGGAACGCAGCGCGCTGAATTTAAACTGCGAAGCCAAAACCATCACCCTGGAATTGGAAATCGATTCCGCCATCTGCCCGATTCTCGAGTATTTCGAGATTTTCATGACCCGGATGCTCCTCTGCCGGAAGGCCGCGGCCTTCTTTGACCTGCGGTTCGGCATCGTCATCAACGGCCAGGTCATGATGTAGAGACCGGCCCTACGGCTCCCGCTCCTCCCGGGAGGGCAGCGTCCCCATATACCGCTTATAGGTCCGGGTAAAATAGGAAAGATTGCTGAAGCCGCTGCGCTCCGCCGCCTCACTGACGTTGTAGCGCCCCGTTGCCAGCAGCCGCCGGGCGTGGCTGCACCGGATGAAGTTCAGATAATCCACCACCGTCCGGCCGGTGACCTCCTTGAACCCCCGGCAGAAATAGTATTTGCTGAAACCGGCGGCGGCGCTGACCTTCCCGATGTCCAGGTCCTCGGTCAGATGTTCCTGAATGTAGCGCATGGCGGTTTTGACCATGGTGAGCCGCTTGTCCTGGGCCGGCGTGGAAAGGGAGCGGCTTTCCGCGAAACGGCGGCACAGGCAGGCGGCCAGCCCCAGGATGTGCGCCTTGGCCATGGTCCGGTAAAAAGGCTCCCGCTCCAGCATTTCCCGCACAATCTGGTCGAAATACTCCCGGACCATCCCGTCGGAAACCCGGAGCCTGAGCCTGATTTCCCCCACCGGCAGCCCCTGGCTCTCCAGAAAGTCCCGGTCCACAATCAGGCAGTAATACTGGCAGGAGTCGGAACCCGCCTGGACCAGATGGAGGCAGGTGCTGTTGATGACCGCCACATCCCCCGCCCGGCATTCCTCCAGCTGGGAATCGGACATGACCCTGGCGCTGCCGCTTAAAAAGTACAGCAGCTCCACGCTGTCCTGCCAGTGCATCACAAAGCGGTCCTCCCGATCGAGGGTGTCGCAGTGAAAAATCACCGGAAAGTCCGGGTCCGGAAAAACCACATTCTCATAAATGGTCTGCTGAAAATCGTCCATAGCGCCTCCCGGCCCGTATAAAAAGCAAGATTGTGTCAAATTACGGCAATTTCGGGCCTTTACTTTTTTCCTGTATATTATATAATAAAAAGTACAGCACGTCAAGAAATTCCAGAAAAGGAGTTGGACAATATGTATAACTTTTCCATCGGCGTCATGCTGGAATCCTTCCGCACCGATACGGAAACCGCGCTGAAAAAGGCGGCGTCGCTGGGCGCTAAGGGCATTCAGGTGTATGCCACCCACGGCGATATGGCCCCCGAGGTTCTGGTAGGCCAGAAGCGGAAAGACTTCCTGAAAATGGTCAAGGACAACGGCCTGGTCATCTCCGCCCTCTGCGGCGACCTGGGCCACGGCTTCGGCAACGCGGAGAAAAATCCGGAACTCATCGAGCGTTCCAAGCTTATCCTGGATATGGCCAAGGAGCTGGAAACCAACATTGTCACCACCCACATCGGCGTAGTGCCCGCCGATCCTTCTCACGACCGTTATAAGGTGATGCAGGACGCCTGCTTCCAGCTGGCTCAGTACGCCGACTCTCTGGACGCGCATTTTGCCATCGAGACCGGCCCGGAGACCGCGGAAACCCTGAAGGGCTTCCTGGACAGCCTCCATTCCACCGGCGTCGCCGTCAATCTGGACCCCGCGAACTTCGTCATGGTGACCGGAGACGACCCCGTCCAGGCGGTTTACACCCTGAAGGATTACATTGTCCACACCCACGCCAAGGACGGCAAGCGCAACTACTACCGCGACCCTGAGGCGGTTTACGGCCTGGTGGAAGCGGAAATGCTGGCTAGCCCCTCCTTCATCGAGCTGCCCCTGGGCGAAGGCAACGTTCCCTTCCCCGCTTACCTCAAAGCGCTGGACGACATCGGCTATCACGGCTTCCTCACCATTGAGCGCGAAGTCGGCGACAACCCCGAAGCGGACATCCGCAAAGCGGCGGACTTCCTGAAGGGACTCATCGGCTAAACTTTATCAAACCGGCCAACCGGCCTTTGTAGTGAAAAGAAAGAAGGAATTTTATCATGGCAGACAAAATCAAAGTCGCAGTTGTCGGCGTCGGCAACATTGCGGAGAGCCACATTCACGGCTACCTGAACAACCCCAACGTGGACCTGTACGCGTTCTGCGACATCCGCGAAGAGCGCCTCAACGAGATGGGCAAAAAGTACGGCGTCACCCGCCTGTACACCGACGAGGAAACCATGCTGAAAGAGCTCCCCGAGATTGACGCCGTCAGCGTCTGCACCTGGAACTCCGCTCACGCTCCCTGCACCATCGCCGCCCTGAAGGCCGGCAAGAACGTCCTGTGTGAGAAGCCCATGGCCACCTCCGCCAAGGAAGCGAAGGAAATGCTGGCTGCCGCCAAAGAGGCCGGCAAGCTCCTGATGATCGGCTTTGTCCGCCGCTACGGCAACGACTGCGCCATCGTGAAGGATTACATCGACAACGGCTTCTTCGGCGACATCTACTACGCCAAAGCTACCTATCTGCGCCGCAACGGCTCTCCCGGAGGCTGGTTCGGCGATAAGAATTTCTCCGCCGGCGGCCCCCTCATCGACCTGGGCGTCCATGTGACCGACCTGACCCGCTACCTGCTGGGCAACCCGAAACCCGTTTCCGTTTACGGCGCCACCTTCCACAAGCTGGGCGACCGCCGCGAGCTGAAGGACAAGAAGGGCTATGTCGCGTCTTCCTCCAAGGGCGCCGACAAGGACGTCTTTAACGTAGAGGACCTGGCCACCGCCATGATCCGCTACGACAACGGCTCTGTGGTTTCCATCGAGGCTTCCTTCTCCCTGAACATCAAAAAGGACGAAGGCAAGATCGAGCTGTTCGGCACCAAAGCCGGCGCCAAGCTGGACCCCGAACTGGAAATGTACACCGAAATGAACGGCTACATGGCGGACGTCAACCTCTGCGCTCCCACCGCCCTGAGCTTCGACGGCCTGTTTGAAAACGAAATCGACCACTATGTGGACTGCGTCATGAACGGCACTCCCTGCAAATCCCCCGCAGAGGACGGCGTCACCCTGATGGAGATTCTGGACGCCATCTACGAGTCCGCCCGCACCGGCCACGAAGTTGTCATCGGCCAGTAAAGGAGAATCATCATGAAAATTGCTGTCAGCTCCTACAGCTTCTCCCAGTATTTCCAGAAAGGCCTGCTGGACCAGATGTCCTGCATCGCCAAGGCTAAGGAAATGGGTTTTGACGCCATCGAATTCACCGACCTGACCCCTCCCGACGGCGTTACGGAAGAAGAGTACGCCCGCCAGATCAAGGCGGAATGCGACCGCGTCGGCCTGCCGGTGTCCAACTACACCATCGGCGCCGATTTCCTGAGAACCACGGTGAAGGAAGAGGCGGAGCGTCTGAAAAAGAAAGTGGACGTCGCGGCTATCCTGGGCACCACCAGCATGCGTCATGACGCCACCTGGACCACCCCCACCAAGTCCCGCGGTCTCAAAAACATTGTAGACGACCTGGCCGCCGGCATCCGGGAGGTCAGCGACTACGCTGCCACCAAGGGCATCCGCACCATGGTGGAAAACCACGGCACCTTCCTGCAGGACGCCGACCGGGTGGAAACCCTCATCAACACGGTGGACAATCCCAATTTCGGCTGGCTGTGCGACATGGGCAACTTCCTCTGCGCAGACGAGGACCCCGCCAAAGCCTACGGCAAAGCGGCCCCCTATGCGTTCTACGCCCACGCCAAGGACTTCATCGTCAAGAGCGGCAACGAGCCTGATCCCGGCGAAGGGTTCTTCCAGTCCCGTTCCGGCAACTACCTGCGCGGCACCATCATCGGCCACGGCGTTGTCCCGGTCAAGCAGTGCCTGAGCATCCTCAAGAAAAACGGCTACGACGGCTATATCGGCGTAGAGTTTGAGGGCATCGAGGACTGCATCCAGGGCATTTCCATCGGCCTTGCGAACCTGCGGCGCTATGTTTCCGAGGTTTACGGCAACTGATTCCCCGTTGAATAAACAGCAAGCTCCAGAGCGGCTTTTCCGCCCTGGAGCTTTTTCCATATCCGCCGGGATACCGATGCGGACGCTATTCGTTGCCCCGGAAACCCTTTCCGATAATCTCGCTGGTGTTGGTAATCATCATGAAGGCCGTCGGGTCCAGCTGTTTCACCGTCCTGCGCAGCTGGACCGCCTCGAATTTCCGGACGATGACCAGCACCAGATACTTCTGCAGGCCGCTGTAAGCGCCCTTGGCCTGGACGACGGTGGCGCTGTGCCCCAGCTCCGTGTTGATATACCGGCAGATGCCCACCGGGTCCTGGCAGACAATGGTGAAATATTTGCACAGGTTGATGCTTTCAATCACGTAATCAATGAGGAACGCCTTCAAAATCAGGCCCAGAAGGGAGAACAGCCCCGTTTCCATCCCAAAGGCAACGCAGGCCGCCAGGGAAATCACAAGGTCGCACGCCATCAGCGCCGTGCCGATATTGACGCTGGTGTATTTTTTGAAAATCATGGCGATAATTTCGGTGCCGCCGTTGGAACCGCCGATATTGAAGATCATGGCCGACCCGATGGAAGGGAGCATCACCGCAAACATCAGCTCCAGAAAGGGCTGGTCGGTAAACGGCTCCGTCATGGGCCATACAATCTCCAAAACCTGGAGCAGGACGGACATCAGGATGGTGGAATAAGCTGTCATAAACCCGAATCCCCTGCCCAGCACGACAAACCCCACCGCCAGCAGCGCAATGTTGATGATGTTGTTGAGCATCGTGGTGGACAGGACCGTGGTGTAATGCCCCGCCACCACCGCGATGCCGGATACGCCGCCGATGGAAAAATTATTCGGGAATTTGAAAAAGTAAATGCCGATGGTAATCAGGACCGTCCCAAGGTTCAAAATAAGGAAGTCCGTCACCTGCTGCCTGGTGATCTTCATTAAGTTCTCCCCCGCTATTCTAATTTCAGCTTTCAAAAGCCTCTTCTGGTATACCATATTTTGAACATTTTGTCAACGGTTTTGCAGGATTTCTTTCATTTTCGCGCTGCATATTTCATTTTATCGGGCAGAGATGCAAAAACGGCCGGAGGAAAAACCTCCGGCCGCTTCTATTTGCTTTCAATCAGACGGGATGGACGCCGTTTTCAAAATCGGCGCGCTTGCCGTCGATGCCGTATCTGGCGTTGCGGCGCTTCTCAAAGAACTTCACCGCAACCTGGCCGAACATGGCGTAGCTGAGGACATCCTCGTCCTGCTCCGCCCACTCGGCGCACTCCTTGCGGAGGGTTTCCAGCTCGGGCTTCAGCAGGTCTGCGGGACGGCAGGTGATGATCTCCTCGTCCTTGCAGATCTTCTTCTGGAACTCGGGGTCGATGGGTTCCGGGGTCTTGCCGTATTCGCCGCGGACCAGGCCCTTGAACTCCTTGGTGACCATCTTATACCGCTCGCCGGTGATGACGTTGAACACCGCCTGGGTGCCGACGATCTGGGAAGTGGGGGTAACCAGAGGGGGCATACCGGAATCCCGGCGCACTCTCGGAACTTCCTTCAGCACGTCCTCCAGCTGGTCCTCCTTGCCGGCCTGCTTCAGCTGGGACAGGAGGTTGGACAGCATGCCGCCGGGGACCTGGTAGATCAGCGCGTTTGCGTCGGTCGCCAGCATCTTGGGGTCCAGCAGGCCGGAGTCGATATATTTCTTCCGCAGGCCCATGAAGTAGTCGCGGATCACGGTCAGCCGCTTGAGGTCCAGGCCGGTGTCGTACTCGGTGCCCTGGAGCGCCGCCACCATGGACTCCGTGGGGGCGTGGGAGGTGCCCAGCGCCAGGGGGGACATGGCGGTGTCGATGATATCCACGCCGGCTTCGATGGCCTTCAGCAAGCACATGGAGGCCAGGCCGGAGGTGTAGTGGGTGTGGAGGTCCACAGGGATCTTCACCGCTTCCTTGATGGCCTTGACCAGCTCATAGGTGCGGTAAGGGGTGAGGAGGGCGGCCATATCCTTGATGCAGATGGAATCCGCGCCGGCGGCCTCGATCTGCTTGGCGTAGTTCACAAAATATTCGGTGGTGAAGGTCTCGCCCAGGGTGTAGGAGATGGCAATCTGCGCGTGGGCGTTGGGGTTTTCCTTCTTGACCGCGTTGACAGCCTTGATGGTGGATTCCAGGTTGCGGATGTCGTTCAAAGCGTCGAAAATGCGGATGATGTCAATGCCGTTGGCAACGGATTTCTGGACAAAATATTCCAGCACGTCGTCGGCATAGTGACGGTAGCCCAGCATATTCTGCCCGCGGAAGAGCATCTGCAGCTTGGTGTTGGGCAGTTCCCTGCGGAGGGTGCGCAGCCGCTCCCAGGGGTCCTCGTTCAGAAAGCGCAGGCATGCGTCAAAGGTGGCGCCGCCCCAGCATTCGATGGAATAATAGCCGACCTTGTCCATCTCCCCCAGGATGGGAAGCATGTCCGAGGTAGGCATGCGCGTCGCAATCAGGGACTGATGCGCGTCGCGCAGTACAGTTTCGGTAATTTTTACCTTAGCCATTTCAAATATTCACGCCTTTCCGGTTTCCCAAATTGATGGTCAAAATCCTCAGCCGACAACCACCATAACGTCGCCGGCGTTGACAGAATCGCCCTTCTTCACCCGGATGTCCACAACCTTGCCGGCAACGGGAGCGACAATGTCGTTTTCCATCTTCATGGCCTCCAGGACCACGACCACCTGGGCCTTCTCCACGCTGTCGCCGACGGAAACCTTCACGTCCATCACGGTGCCGGGCATGGGAGCCTTCACCTCAGTGCCCTCCACGGGGCCTGCGGGAGCGGCAGGGGCAGCGGCAGGAGCCGGAGCAGCTGCCGGCGCGGCGGCGGGAGCAGCCTGGGCGGGAGCCGCAGCGGGAGCGGCGGCAGGGGCGGATACAACAGGAGCGGCAGCGGGGGTCGCGCCGCCCACTTCTTCTACGGCGACGTCATACGCTTTTCCGTTAACAGTGATATTGAATCTTCTCATGGTATGTCATTCCTTTCCGTTATTCAGGCAGATTCCACATTCAGTTGGTGTGCTTTTTGGGCAGTCTGGAAACTCTCTTGGAAGCGAGCATCTCCAGGGAAGCAATCAGGACGCTGCGGATGTTGGCGGGGTCCACGATATCCTCCACCATGGAAGCGTTGGCGGCCGCATAGGGGCTCGCCTCGGTCTCCGCATATTCCTCCGCCAGCTCGGCGCGGCGCTTCTCCAGGTTTTCCGCCCCTTTGAGCTTGTCGTGCCAGAAGAATTCAACGGCGGTTTCAGGCTCCAGGGCGGAAATCACCGCGCCGGGCCAGGCCAGACGGATGTCGGCGTTGGCAAACGCCACGGCGGCGCCGCCGATGGCGGAACCGGTGTAAACCGTGATCTTCGGGCAGGTGGCGTCGGCATAGGCGTGGGCCAGGCGGGCGCAGAGCTTCGCGTTCTCCGTCCTGGTGCCGCCGCAGGTGCAGAAGCCGGGGACGTTGACAAAGGTCACAATCGGGAGATTAAAGCAGTCGCAGAAGCGGACGAAATCCGCCGCCTTGGCGTTGGCTTTCCGTCCGATGCGGCCGTTGGCGTACAGGACGCCCACGGTGCTGCCGCCCAGGGAAGCCAGCGCGGTGCTGACCGCGTCGGCGTAGCCGGCTTTCAGCTCCACCACCGTATCCGCATCGCAGACGGCGGCGAACAGCTCGGCAGCCTCCATGTTTTCGCTCATTGCCACGGGGGCAGCGGCAGCTCCCTCCAGCACGGGGGCCTCGGAAATATTGTTCAGGGGGAGCATGGTCACCAGCTCGCGGGCCTTGGCCATGGCTTCGGCGTCGTCGCCGCAGATGATGTCGGCAATTCCCGCCTCCATGGCGGCTTCAGCGGAAGCGTCGCCCTCGGCGTCGGCCAGATAGAGCTCCGCGCCCTTGGTCATCAGCACCACATCGGCGCCGGCGGCCATCATGGAACTGATGCCGACGCAGCTGCCGGCCACTACCGCAATCTGCGGCACAACGCCGGAAAGGTTGGCGGAAGCGGAAAGGATTTTCCCGTAGGACGCGAGAATTTCCGGGCCTTCGCCGAGCTTCGCGCCGTTGGAATCATAAATTGCCACAACCGGCGCGCCGTTTTTCACGGCGAGGTCGTAAATTTTCGCGATTTTTTCCGCGTGCGCCTTGGAAACAGCGCCGCCCATCGTGGTAATGTCCTGGGAGAAGGCGTAAACCACGTCCCCCTCCACGCTGCCGTAGCCGGTAACTACGCCGACTCCGTCCTCACCGTTTGCCACGAACGCATCCAGTTCCACGAAGGTTCCCTCGTCGAACAGCGCGGTGATGCGGTCCCTGGCAGGGGAGGATTTTTGGACGGCAGCTCTCTTCTGCGCAAGCTTGTCCAGCTTGGATTGATAAGTCATTGTACAGCCCCCATTCTATGTAATTGGTGCAAACAATTTCGTTTGGAATCCGATCAAAGGCGCAGGCGCGCCATCATCAAATTCACCCATTCTATTATACTACAGCGTGAAAAAAATAACAATACGCAATTCAAAAAAAATCAGGCTAAATTGCAGTGTTTGCAATTGTGCAGAAATGCGGGAAGAGACCCCAGGCAGCCCGCTTCATCCACCGGAACCTCCAGCGCCTTCAGGCTCGCCCGGTCCACAAGGGGGCCGAACTCCAGCACCGGCAGCCCCGCCGTCACGGCGGCATCCGCCACCGCACGGATGAGCCCGTCGAAAAGCCCCAGGTCCCCGCCGGAATCCACCTCCTCAACGACCAGCCTGTCCGGCCGGGCACGGTAAAAAATAGCCCCAATGATCTCTTTCCCGGAAAAGGCGATGTAAGAGAGCTTCCCCTCCCGGAAAGCCTCCGCAAAACGGGGTAGATCGTCCTCCGAAGTAAACGGTTTGATATACAGCATGAAAAATCCCCCCTTATCCGCGGCGGCCGCGGTTTCTTGCGGCGCCTTTTGCGGCCAGGCGCTTTAAGGCGTCCAGTTCCTCGCCGGTGAGCTCCCGGTAAGCGCCGGGCTTGAGCATCCCCAGCCGCACCGGCCCGACGGACAGCCGCTTTAACCGGGCTACCTCCAGCCCCACCGCTTCGCACATCCGGCGGATCTCCCGGTTGCGGCCCTCGGTGATGGTGATGAGCAGCACCGTCCTCCCCGGCTCCTCCACGGCAATCCGGACTTCCGCGGGATTGGTCAGCACGCCGTCCAGCTCCACGCCTTCGGCCAGGCGCACCAGCTGCTCCGGCCCCACCTCGCTGTGGACGGTGACCCGGTAGGTTTTGGGCACCTGGTGGGAGGGGTGGGTCATGGCGTTGGCGAAATCTCCGTCGTTGGTAAAGAGCAGGAGCCCTTCGGAGTTCATGTCCAGCCGCCCCACCGGGAACACCCGCTCCGGGATGTCCGCCACCAGGTCGGACACGCATTTCCGCCCCCGGTCGTCGGACATGGCGGTCAGGTATCCCCGGGGCTTGTAAAGCATGTAGTAAACCTGCTTGTCCCGCTGGCGGGTGTTCAGGCGCTCCCCGTCGACGGTGATGATGTCCCGGGCGGGGTCGGCCTTCTGGCCGATGGAAGCAGGCCGGCCGTTGACCTTGACGCGGCGTTCCTCGATGAGGGCTTCCGCCTTGCGGCGGGAACAGAAGCCGCTTTCGGCGATAATTTTCTGCAAACGGATTTCCATAATTGTCTCCTTCCGGCGCGCGTCAGGCGGGCGCCTCGATGTATTCTGAATTTTATTGGCCGGCGTCCAGCCCGAAATGCCGGGCGAGCCTGTCCAGTGTTTCCTGCCGGGTATCCTGGTCCGGATTCTCCCGGATAATGGTAAAAAAGCCGCTTTCCGCGAACTCCCGGTAATGCTCCGGGCTGTTTACCCGGGCAATCCCGCCTAAGAAATTCCGCAGGGCTTGTTCCGGGTCCGGGCACTTTTGGATTTCCCCCAGCAAAAACTGCTTTTCCGGGTCGTCCCGGTCAAAAAAGCGTTCTACCGAAAGAGACTGGGGGGACAGCATAATGGCCACCCGGTGATAATCGGAAATTTCCCGCAGAATATCGCAGGGGATATTCGTGTCTACAATCACCTTTTGATGGGCGGAAAGCCGGATCAATTCCGCAATTTCGAAATCCGTTACCTCCCGCTGGTTGCCCAAATACCAGCGTTCATATTCTTCCGGCGTGCGGCTCACATACTCCTGCCAGCTCTTTTTGGTGCGGAAATAACTGAGGCAGGGCTGCTGTTCCGGCGTCGCTGTTGAGAGAATGACGTCCATGTTGTAATTTTCTTCGCAATGAATCATCCTGTATTTTTCCGCCAGCATCCTGCACATGGTGGATTTTCCGGCATACGCCGTGCCGTTGATGAAGTAACAGTTTCGCAGGTAATATCTCAAAACGTTGTTGGCAAGTTCCATAGGAGTTCCTCCCCGCTAAAATTTATGAAACAGGTTTTTCCGCTATTTCCGGCTTTTCGCCAAATAATAAAGGGCTATGACCAGGAAAACCGCCGCCGCGGCAAAGGAAAAGGCCGGGACAACCCAATTTGTCCCCTGGATGATGCGGATGATGGCGATTGCCGTCCAAAGCAGGGCAATCACAAGGTGCAGCCAGAACTTGCTGTGATGTGTCATTTTAATCGTCCTTTCCGTCAAAAAGCCCTTTCCACCAGCGCAGAAAGCGCTCCCAAAAGCCCGGTTCTTTTTCCCGCGCTTCCACATCCTCCGCCGTCAGAAGGGGCCGGATGTAAATGGTTTCCCCGTCCAGGAGATACCGCACCTCGCCGGCCTCCTGTCCCGCCGCCACCGGCGCATAGAGAAACCGCGGCAGATCAATTTCCGTTTCCAGCCGGGAGGCCTCCTCCGCCGTCAGAAAGAGCGTCCCCTCCCCGCCCGGCTCCAGCCGGACGGAATCCGCTTTCCCGCCCGTCACCGCCGCCGTTTCCGGCAGCGTCGGTTCCCTGGCCGGGGACAGGGCGGCGAAGGCGGCGTCCAGCAGGGCTTTGTGGTCGGCCCAGTCGTCGGGGGCGTTCAGCGTGACGCAGATCAGGGTAAGCCCCTCCCGCTCCGCCGCCGAGACGAGACAGCGCCCGGCTTTTTTGGTAAAGCCGGTTTTCACCCCGATGCAGCCTTCATATTCCTCCAAAAGCCGGTTGTGGTTTTGCAGCCAGCGGTCCGCCGGAGGATTGCCGAAGGAAACCTTTAAGGCGCTTTGGGAGCAGATTTCCCGGAAATCCTCGTTCTGAAGGGCCGCTCGGGCCAGGCGTGCCAGGTCCTTGGCGGTGGTGTAGTGATTTTGGCCGTCCAGGCCGGAGGGCGTTTCAAAATTGGTGCCGGCAAGGCCCAGCTGGGCCGCCCGGCGGTTCATCATGATGACAAATTCCGGGATGCTGCCGGCGATGCGCACCGCTGCGGCGTTGGCGGCGTCGTTGCCCGAAGGGAGCAGCATCCCCGCCGCCAGCGTCCGAAGGGAGACCCGGTCCCCTTCCCGCAGGCCCATGGAGGTCCCCTCCACCCGGATGGCGGCCGGGTCCGCCTCAAACGTCTCGTCCAGCCCCGGCTGCTCCAGGGTGATGAGGGCGGTCATGATTTTGCTGGTGCTGGCCATGGCGAGGCGTTCTTCGCCGTTTTTCTCAAAAATTACCCGCCCGGTAAGGGCGTCCAGCACCACCGCCGCCCTGGCGGACACCTCCGGCATCTGCGGCGCATCCGCCGCCAGAACGGGCCGGGAAAACAGCGCCGAAAGCCCCGTCAAAATGGCCGCCGCCAGGGAAAAAATCCGTGTTTTCATGCCAAACCACCTGCATCCCCTTGGGATACGCCCCGCGGGGCGTCCACCAAAAGGCTATGCAGGCGGCTGAAAAATCATGCCTGTTTTTCCGAAGCGGGGGCCCGGTGCTCCCTGGGCGCCGCCTTCTCGGCTTTGTTCTTGGCGATGGCGTCGGAAATTTTGTCAATGACGTCGGGAACGGTGTTGACAATCTTTTCCGCCGTATTGGAGGAGGTTGCAAGCTGTAAGAGCTTCACTTCCCCTTCATGCACCACCAGGAAGGCCAGGGGCTGGATGGTAATGCCCGCGCCGCCGCCGCCGCCGAATGTCTGCTTGGGGTTTTGAGTGGGCAGGTCGGAGCCGCCCGACGCAAAGCCGAAGGACACCTTGGAAACCGGGATAATGGTGGTCCCGTCCGGCGTTGTCACCGGGTCGCCGATAATGGTGTTGACGTCCACCATTTCCTTGATTTTCTGCATGGTCGTCCCCATGAGCCCTTCAATAGGATGCTGTTCCGCCATTTGAAATTCCTCCTTGATTTATCGTTCTGCGCGCTCCGGGACCTCCGGAGGCCGCTGTTCTGCATTGCTTCTGCGGATAGTATACGCCAAAAAGCGCCAGCCCATACAAAGGGCTGCCCAAAGGATGCTCCCCAGCCGCAGCTTCAGCCGGAAGGAAATATCCTCCCGGGTTTCCGGAAGCAGGAAGTCGCAGGAGATGTCCACCCGCCGCGCTTTCTTCACCCGGATGAAATTCTGCAGCGCGGCATAGCTGCCGTAAAAAACGCCGCAGATCCTGCCGTAGTTGATGGCAATCTGGGCGGCGTCCTCCCCGCCCACCAGAATGTCCGCCTCCAGCCGGGTCAGGCGGAGTTTGCAAAGCAGCTTCCCGAGCGGCGGGAATACCGCCTTCAGCAGGTCCGAAACAATCCGGAACAGCCCGCCCAGGTCCCCTTTTTCCGGCTTTTCCTTCGGCTTGGGGGGCGGCGCGGGGCCGGTCTTTCCCTTTTTGGGCGCGCTTTGCTTCTTCTTTGCAGGTTTTTTCTGCTCCGGCTCCTCTTTTGCCGGCAGAATCGGATACCGCCAGCCGAGGATTCCGACGCTCAGGTAAAACTCCCCGTCGTAACGGACGTCCGCAGCCGCGCTCAGGCTGAGAATCAGCGCCAGCAGGAGGAGAATCCCCCCCGCGATGATCCATCCCATTTCGCCGCCACCTCACTCCCCGTCCGGACTTTCGTCCCCGTCGGCGGACGCCGTATTCCCCGGAAGCGGCGGGAGCTCGGCCAGGCTGGAAATTCCGAAGCACCGGAGAAAGTTGGGAGTGGTGCGATAGGTGATGGGCCGGCCGGGCACGTCCAGCCTTCCCGCTTCCTCCACCAGTTCCTTCTCCACCAGGTTGTTGACCACCTGGCCGCTTTCCACCCCCCGGACCTGCTCGACAAAGCTCTTGGTCACGGGCTGGTTGTAGGCGATGATGGCCAGAACCTCCATAGCCGCCCCCGAAAGGGGGGCGTTTTTCCGGGAATTCAGCACGGCGGCGATCCGTTCTTCGTAACAGCGCTTGCTGCAAAGCTGGACCGAATCGCCCAGCATCAGGAGCTCCAGGCCCCGGTCGCTTTTCTGAAGCCGGGCGGCGTACAGCTCCAGCTGCTCCCGCACCGCCGCCGTTTCCAGCGAAAGCCCGGCCGCCAGCCGGGAAATTTCGATGGGGTCGCCGCAGGCGAAAAGGGCCGCCTCCAGCAGCCCTGCAATGCTCTCCTTCTGCGCCATATTCAAACCTCCCCTCCGGAAGCGGGTTCCCGTCTGTTGAAATACACCTTGGTGTTGTCATCGCTGACGGTGATCCGCTTGGATTTCATCAATTCCAGCATAGCCAGAAATGTCGCCACTAATTCACTCCGGTCGGCCGCCCGGAAAAATTCCTCGTAATCCACCTCGCCGGTGCGGTATAATTTCTTGAGAATATAGACGATTTTGGACGTCACCGACACAAATTTCCGGCTGACAATGCCGGAAAAGGCCGCAGCAGGCGGCGGCATCCGGCGCATCGCCTTCCCCGCCGCAAGGCGGTAGGACGCGAGCAGCTCCGCCGGGGAGTGGGTTCCCCGGTAGGCGGCGGAAACCTTCAGCTCCATGGGCCGGCGCACCAGCACCCGGGAGCCCAGGTACATTTCCGCCATTTCCCCCGCAACCCTGCGGCAGAGGCTGTACTCCAGAAGCTGCC
Source organism: Candidatus Merdivicinus intestinavium (assembly GCA_018713245.1). Classification (GTDB taxonomy): domain Bacteria; phylum Bacillota; class Clostridia; order Oscillospirales; family Ruminococcaceae; genus Merdivicinus; species Merdivicinus intestinavium. The sequence goes on along the minus strand of DVFM01000037.1, from coordinate 2,899 downwards.
CCTGGAGTTCGGCCTTGAGCTTCTCCCCTTCCTCCGGTTTGGGCAGGAGGGAGACCGTCTTGATGTACACCAGCCGCGCCGCCATTTCCAGGAATTCGGAGGCAACTTCCAGGTCGGCGGACTGCATCTGCTCGATATAGTCCAGATACTGCTCCAGCAGCGCCGAAATCTCGATGTCGTAAATATCCAGCTTATGCTTGGAAATCAAAAAGAGCAGCAGCTCCAAAGGCCCTTCAAACTCCCCCAGATGGAACTGCAGCTCCGCCTTCTCCCCCGCCATTACAGGAGCAGCGCCCGGGCAATGATATCGACAAACCCGGTCAGGAAATCAAAGCCCTGGTAAACCCAGCTTTCGATGATGGCGAGCGGACGGTTGAGAAGTCCCAGGAAAATCGCCGCAAACAGCGCAATCTGGATGTACCGCTCATACCGCATCAGCTGGAAATACTGCCGCGGGGGGAGGAACACCGTAAACAGCCGGGAGCCGTCCAGCGGCGGAATGGGCAGCAGGTTAAAAACCGCCAGACCCACATTGAGGCTCATCATCAGGTAAAAAACGTCTGACAGGCTGGAAAGCATCCAGCTGTCCCCAAGCCCCAGCCCCGCGTAGGCCGTCACTTTGTAGAGTATGGCGCAGACGTATGCCAGCAGCAGGTTGGACAGCGGGCCCGCGGCGGCGGACAGCGCCATCCCCTGCTTGGGGTTGCGGAAATTGCGGGCGTTGATGGGCACCGGCTTCGCCCAGCCGAACCCGGCCACCAGCATCAGAATCGCCCCCATGGGGTCCAGATGGCGCAGGGGGTTCAGGGTCAGGCGGCCCTGATAGCGGGCGGTGTGGTCTCCCAGCTTGTCGGCGACCCAGGCGTGAGCGCACTCGTGCAGCGGCAGCGCAGTCAGCAAAACGATGAGTTTGACCACCGTGCTGTACATCAGATAAATGACTTGGTTGGGCATATCGGCGATTCCCTTTCTTCCTTCAAAATAGACCGCGTCCTGTATCGCGGCGTGCAGTATCATTATATCGTTTTTACCGGGAAAATACAAGGGATTGCCGCTGAATTTCGAGAAAATTCATGACTTTCCGATTTTCTTTGAAAAAAGGCTTGCATTTTTTTCGGAAGTCTGCTAAAATATTACTGTTATGTAAGCCTAAAGGAGGTGCAGAATTATGGCCAAATGTGATTTCTGCGGAAAAGGTGTATCGTTCGGAATTAAGGTTTCCCACTCTCATAGACGTTCCAACCGAACTTGGAAGCCCAACGTCGTGCGTGTCAAGGCAATTGTCGATGGCAAACCCTGCCGCGTCTACGCCTGCACCCGCTGCCTGCGTTCCAACAAGGTGACCAGAGCGATCTAACCTTTCCAATGTGGTAGAGAAATATCCCCTGTCTGACGACAGGGGATATTTTTTTCAGTCCGCAATCCGGATTTCCGCTTCGCCGGCCGGACGTGCGATTTCCAAAACGCCTTTCCCGGGCAGATAGATGCGGCACGGCGTCCCGTCCGACTGGTACCGCATCCAAAACCCGTCCTCCCGGGTCCAGCGGTATTCCCGAAGGCTGCCGCCCACCCGCTGCGGATAACCGCGGCGCAGGCCCTCCATGCAGTCCTGCCCGCGCATTGACGGCACCCACGCCCAATAGGCGTCGCTCCAGCCGTACTGTTCAAAAATGCGCGCCGTCTGCCGGGCGGCGGGTTCATCGGATGGATTCCCGTAGAATGCGCCCCACTCCCCGACCAGGACGGGAAGGTTCAGCCGCTCCTGCACCCGCCGGTGGGCGGCAAAAATCGCCCGGACCCGCTCCGGACTGTAGGCATTGTCCATGCTGGTGTCCACGGTCAGATCATAACCGTGGGGGGCGTATCCCTGCAGCGGGGCGTTCTCCAGCCTTTCCACCGCCGATTCCACTCCCATGTTGGAAAAGTAGCAGCTCTCCATCATGGCAATTTTTCCGTGGGCCCACTCCGGGAGATTGTCGTACACGCGCTGATACATCGGCTGCAGCTTTTCGCGCTCAAACGCCGCGCATACCCCCCGCGCCGCAGCGACAATTTTCTCAAACAGCGTCCGGTCGGACAAAAGCCGGAGCAGCTCCTCCCGCTTCGACAGGATTTCCATCAGCGTTTCCTCGCTGTATCCCGTCTCCCGTGCCGCCGTTTCCAGCATGCAGGCAAGCGCCTGCTGCCCGCTGCCGCCGGGAAAAGGCTCGTTGAAGAAGTCAAAGCCCAGCAGGTTTTCGCAGCCGCGGAATGCGTCCGCCGTTTCCCGCCACATGGCGGCAAAATGCTCCTGAAGCCCCTTCCCGTCCGGCGCAGGGTCATCCGCCCAGAAATGGTCCAGAGCCCGGGAGACGGCGGGACTGTACAAATAGGCGTCGCTCCAAACCTCCCCCGTGACGTGGGGCAGGCCGTCCGTCATCGTGGCCCACTCGGGCGCCCCGTCCGCAAAACGGACGCTGTACAGGTCCTGATGCATGTCCAGCATAACAGAAAGGCCGTATTTCCCCGCCGTTTCCGCAAGGCTGCGCAGCCGCGCAAGGTACGCCCGGTCAAAGCGGCCCGGTTCCGGCTCCGCCCCATCCCACTGGACGCCCAGCCGCAGCAGGTTGAAGCCCTGCTGTGCCATCCAGCGGAAATCCTCCTCGCCGCACTGCGGAAGATACCCCTCGTCCCTGCTTTTGGAAACAAGGTTCAGCCCGTGCAGGAGAACTTCCCCGCCCCGGCTGTCTGTAAATTTTTTCCCTTTTGCCTGAATCTGTTCCATTTTTTCTCCCCCTTGTCCCCATATTATAGCAGAACCGGCGCCGTATGTAAAGCAGAGAAAGACAAAGAAGCGGCCTCCCCTCGGAGACCGCTTCAGAGTGTCGAAAAACCTCATTTGAAAGAAAACGTGCACAAA
>DVFM01000036.1 GCA_018713245.1 Candidatus Merdivicinus intestinavium | reverse complement strand
TATTTTTCAGTACCCCTTTCAGGGGTCAGCAAGTACTGACCCCTCTGGGGTCTGAGCAAACCACTAGTTTACTAGTGGTTATGATTTGTCGTCAGCGTAGCCCAGGCGGATTACGGTCAGGGTCATGTCGCTGAAGATAAACTGATTCTGGCCGGGCACAATCCGGAGGGCGGCGGGGGCGGATGCGACCAGGAACGGCACGCTGAAGGAGATGGTCGCATATTCGTTGCTGGCTAAGAAGGTGTGCCGCACGGTTCCGCCGGAAACGGCGGCTCCATTGAGCTGGAGATTCAAAGAGAGAACCGCCGGAATCGGCGCGCCGGCCGCCGCTATTGCGGTGCAGGTGAAGTGGGCAAGGTAGATGCCGGGCATGCTCAGAGCAATTTCGGAAGAATCCGTCCGGTGGGAAATGACATCGCCGGAAATCAGGGTATTCCCGTGGAAAATCAGGGGACGGTCCCGCACGCCGGGCTGGGAAGGCGCATCGGAGGCAGCCAGAACCTCCGGAGCCGTCCCCAGGCCGGGCTCGCCTTTGGGGATGATGAAATCGAGCACAATGTCCCGTTCGCTTCCTTTGTTGACAACAGAGGCAAAGGAACCCGGCTCGCCGGTCTGCACCTCGCCGACCCGGAAGGAGACGCTCTGTCCCGCCTCACCGGGGGAACCGGCGGGTCCTGTGGGACCGGTTGCCCCGGTTGCACCCCGTTCCCCCGCGGAACCCTGGAGGCCGGTCGGTCCGGTGGCTCCGGTTGCGCCGCGCGCTCCTGCCAAGCCCTGGAGGCCGATGGGGCCGGTCGCGCCTGTTGCGCCTGTCGCACCGGTTCCGCCGGTGGCCCCGGTTGCCCCGGTTGGGCCGGTAGGCCCGGTGGAGCCTTCCATAATAAGAAAACGCAGCGCCCGGAAAAAGGGTCAGCACCGGCTGCCGGCGTCTTTTCCCTTCAGGCCGTCGGAAAAGCGGAAAACAATCCGGATTTTTCCGCCCTCCGATACCAGAATCCGGTCCACCAGCTCAGCCAGGATCTCCCGCGACAGCCCCGAAAGGGTCCCGGTGCCGTCAAAAAAGGCGGGGAAGGGGCTGCCGGCGTCCCGGCTTTCCGCTTCCGCCCGCAGCCTGCGGATGGATTCGGTCAGCGCGGCTTCCTCACGCCGGTAGCTTTCCCGCAGGGTGGCGTATTCTTCCGGTCCGATGGCCCCGTCCTTCCAGTCCTGGTAAGCTGCCCGCAGGTATCCGGACAGCTTTTCCAGCTCCCGTTCCTTCCGGGCAGCGGCGGCCGACAGCTCCCGGCTTCGGAATTTCTCCGCCGGGAGGGCGCCGGCTTTTTCCCGGGCTTCCGCGGCATCTGCAAAAAGGTAGAGCTGCAGCCGGATGGCATACAGCACAGCCGCTTCCAGGCTGCGGTGCCGGAGGGTATGTTTGGTGCAGGCTTGTTTGGACTGCCGCTTATAGGCGCCGCAGTAGTAATAGACGTTCCCCTTGACCTCGCTGCGCACCATCGCCTTTCCGCAGTCGGCGCAGCGGAGAAAGCCGCTGAACAGGTGCGGCGCGTCCTCTCCGGGGGCGATTCGGGTGTCCTTTTCAAGCAGGCGCTGCGCTTTGGCAAAGGTTTCCCGGCTGACGATGGGGTCGTGGGTGTTTTCAACCACAAACCACTCCCTTTCCGGCACTTTTTCCTGTATGTGGACTTTGTAGCTCTTGATGCGGAACCGTCCCTGCACCATATCCCCGCAGTAGACGCGGTTTTTCAGGATGTTCCGCACCGTGCTGCTGCTCCACAGCGGCTTCGGTCCGCAGTTGGGGTTTCGGTAGTTTGCCCCCAGCCGTTCCCGTTTGTCCAGGGAGGGGCAGGGGATGCCGCGATCATTTAAGAAGCGCACGATGGCGCTGATGCCCATTCCGTCCAGAAAAAGGGCGTAAATATTCCGGACAATTTCCGCGGCTTCCGGGTCAATTTGCAGAACGCTGCTGTTTTCCGGGTTTTTCAGATAGCCGTAAGGCGCAAAAGCCCCGATAAACTCCCCGCGCATCCGCTTGGTTCGGAAAATGCGGCGCACATCCTCCGAAGTTTTGGCCGCATAACGGTCGTTCATCAAGCCGTTGATGGGAATTTCCATGTTCTGCGTGCATTCGGGATTGGAAAGGGTGTCGACAAAGGGGTTGCTGACCGCGATAAAGCGGCAGCCGTAGGCGGGCAGGAACTGCTCCAAAAATTTCCCCTGGTCGGCGTAATTGCGGAAGGCCCGGGAGAGCGTTTTGCAGATTATGCAGTTTACTTTCCCGGACGCAATGTCCTCACAGAGTTTTTGGAAGCCGGGACGCGCATCCTCGGTCGTGCCGGAGCGGCCGTCATCCACATAATCCCCGGCAAGGAGGAAGGTTCCCTTCTGAAAATTCTCCTCAATAAATGCCAGATTTGTCTTGCGCTGGTTGGTTACGCTTTCCGATTCCCCGCCGGAGCGGGCGTCCTCCCGCGAAATTCGGATATAGATGCCAATCCGCCACAAAAGCGCCCGGTCCGCGTCCGGTTTTTCCGGCACGGGCTGGGCGCGACTTTTTCTTGCCAATATTCTGCCCCCTTTCCGGGCCGCCTCAGTTGATTCTGTCCGCCCTGCGCAGAAGCAGAGCCTCCAAAAGCTCCTGAAGGGGCGGGCCGTTTTCGGTAAATTCCAGCCGGACCTCCAGCCCGCCCGCCTGGAAGCAGTGCAAATCCCCGAGCGTTTCCGAAAGAAACGCCGCGCGATTTTCCCGGGGAATGGAAAGGTCGAATGCAGCGGCGCCGGTTTCCGCCGACTGTTTTGTGCAATTGTACCGCAAGATGATGCGCCTCCTTCATTTGGAGGATATGACGCAAAGCGGCTGTCCTATTCCGGAGAATCGGGAGGTTTGTGAATCCATTTTGAAGGATTATGAAACGAAAACAATGAAAATAAGCAGGCTGAACGAGAAAGGAAAGGGTTTTCTGTGCGAATCCGGCAGCTGATTGTTTTAAAAATTAATTGGCAGGGTTTCTTTTGGCGAATCTGTGGATTTTTTGGACGATATTGGCGGAAAAGGCGAAAATTTTTTCACTTTACTTCAAAAAAGTGAGTCAATTTGCCACGATTTTTCAAGGGAAAATCCGCATATCCGAAAAATTTGCGCATGATAGTAAGAAACGTAGGGTAATCATAACAAACGATAGTTGATTTTTGATGGTCAAAATGACTATAATAATTATAACAAAATGTTAACGGCATAGCAAAATCAAATAAAATGCCAAAACATTAAAGAAGGGAATGATTGTGTGCAGACGCAAGCTCAAATCAGCAGTCTTCCAAAGAAAGAGACGAAGAAACCAAGTCCCTTTTGGAAGCAGGTAAAGAAACACTGGCAGCTCTACATCGTATTTGCAGTCCCGTTGGCCTTCCTGATTTGCTTTTCCTATATTCCGATGTACGGAATTATCATCGCATTCAAGGACTTTACGGCAACACAGGGAATTTTCGGAAGCCCCTGGGCAGGAATGAAATACTTCAATCAGTTTTTCAATTCCTACCAGTTTGTGCGTCTGCTGAGCAACACGCTGATTCTTAGCGTTTACGGCCTGATCGCCGGCTTCCCCATTCCGATCCTTCTCGCCCTTTCTTTAAATGAATGCAAAAATGTCCGCTTTAAAAAGGCGGTCCAGATGGTCACCTACGCGCCTTACTTTATTTCTACCGTTGTTCTGGTTTCCATCATGAGCCTGATGCTGGCCCCGAGAACCGGTCTGGTCAACCACCTGATTACCGCTTTGGGCGGCACGGAAATCAACTTCATGGGCGAACCGACCCTGTTCCGTCATCTGTATGTCTGGTCAGGCGTCTGGCAGAGCATGGGCTTCAGCTCCGTTATCTACATCGCGGCGCTGGCCGGCATCGACCCCACCCTCCACGAAGCGGCGGTCATCGACGGCGCATCCAAAATCAAACGCATCTGGCACATCGACCTCCCCGGCATCGCGCCGACCATCATCATCAACCTGATCCTCAATACCGGTTCCATCATGAGCATCGGCTACGAAAAGGTGCTGCTGATGCAGAACTCGCTGAACATGTCGAAGTCGGATATTATCGCGACCTATGTATACCGAATCGGTTTGGAGGACCGGCAGTACAGTCTTTCCACCGCAGTCAACCTGTTTAACTCTGTCATCAACTGTATTCTGCTGGTAGTGGTAAACCAGATTGCCCGCAAATTCAGTGAAACATCTTTGTGGTAAGGGGGTAGCGGCATGGCAGCCAAAACGGAAAAAAGAGTGAAGAAGCGTGTACGCCAGAGCAGGAGCGACGCTATCTTCAGTATCGTAAACTATTCCTTGCTCACCCTGATTATGATTATTGTCCTGTATCCGCTGGTTTATGTTCTGAGCGCCTCGTTCAGCACCCCTTATGCGGTTACATCCGGCCAGGTATGGCTGTACCCCGTGGATTTCTCCCTGGTAGGATATGAAACGGTATTCCGCAACGACAGCATCGTGTCCGGCTACATTAACTCTATTATCATTACTGTCGCCGGTACGCTCGTCAGCCTGGTGGTAACGGTTATGGCGGCTTATCCGCTGTCGGTCCGCGACTTCAAGGGGCGCAACCTCTTCATGGGCCTGTTCACCTTCACGATGATGTTCAGCGGCGGCTTGATTCCCATGTTCCTGTGGATTCAGAAGCTCCACCTTTACGATACTTACTGGGCGCTGATCCTTCCCGGCGCGGTGGGCGTCTACAACATGATTATCGCCCGAACCTTCTTCCAGACCTCCATCCCCTACGACCTGTACGAGTCGGCTTCTCTGGACGGATGCAGCGACGTGCGGTATCTGCTCAGCATTGTGATTCCGCTTGCAAAGCCCATCCTGGCCGTTCTGGTCATGTACTACGGCGTCGGATACTGGAACCAGTATTTCAACGCGATGATCTATCTGGCGAATGCCGACAAGATGCCTTTGCAGGTCGTTCTGCGCAACATTATCCTCCAGAACCAGATCGACCCCAGCACTATGGTCGACGTCGACCAGATGCTGCAGAAACAGGGACTTTCGGAACTGCTGAAATACTCCCTGATCGTGGTTTCCAGCGTGCCGATGCTCATCCTCTATCCCTTTATTCAGAAGCATTTTGTAAAAGGCGTTATGATCGGTGCTCTGAAGGGCTGATGCTTTTCAGAATGCCGCAGCATAAAACTATGTATTGAAAAGGAGTACCAGTATGAAAAAGACATTAGCCCTTTTGATTTGTGCGATGCTTTCTGCCTCCGCCCTCGCAGGATGCGGCGGCGACGGCGGCTCCTCCTCCTCCGGCACGACCTCCGGTGATGCCTCTACTTCTTCCTCCACCAGCAGCAGCACCGAGGAAACCGGCGTTACCATGTCCGCTCCCGGCGAATTCCCCATCGTGGAAGAGACCATGGAATTCAACATCACGACTGTACAGACCAACTACGTTCTGGATGCCAACACCAACGACTTTACCACCTGGTATGAAGACCTGACCAATATCCACATCAACTACGAGCAGATCCCCGATTCCGCTATTTCCGAAAAAGTCAGCCTGATCCTTGCTTCCAATGAGCTGCCGGATGCGTTCCTGTACTGCTCTCTGACTGCCAGCGACATTGTCAACTACGGCGCGCAGGGCGTGTTCCTCGACTTGGCTCCCATGATCGACGAATACGGCTATTACATCCCGGAAGCGTTTGACGAAGAAATGATGGCTTCCATGACGGCTCCGGACGGCGGCCTTTACTGCCTGGCCAACATCAACGAGTGCTATCACTGCATGTATTCCGGCCGCGCCTGGATCAACCAGACCTGGCTGGACAACCTGGGCCTCGAGTATCCCGAAACGACTGAGGACCTTTACAACGTGCTGAAGGCCTTTAAAGAACAGGATGCCAACGGCAACGGCGACCCCAACGATGAAATTCCCATGATCGGCGACGACACCGGATGGAACGGCAAGGTTTGGGACTTCCTGATGCAGTCCTTCGTTTACAACGACTACAGCTCGAGAATCGCGCTGGATGAAAACGGCCAGATCAACTTTGTCGCCAACACCGAAGCCTGGCGCGACGGCCTGCGCTACATCCGCCAGCTGATCGAGGAAGGCCTCATCGACCCCGTCTCCCTGACCCAGACTGACGCACAGGCACAGACCATCGCCGGCAATCCTGACAGCATCGACGTCGGCGTTGTCACCGGCGCTACCTGGTGGAGCGAGCTGGGCGCCGACCTGGCTGACCCGCTGCAGCGTTCCCGCCAGTATGTCGGCCTGAGCCCCCTGGAAGGCCCCGACGGTGTGCGCAATGTGCTCACCTCTGAAGGCGGCCTGACCACCGGCCAGTTCGCCATCACCAACCAGTGCGAGAACCCCGAAGTCCTCTTCCGGTGGGCTGACGGCTGCTTCAGCTACGACGCCACCCTGGTTTCCTCCTACGGCCTGGAAGGCACCGGCTGGAACCAGCCTGAGGAAGGCGCGCTCGGCATCAACGGCGAACCCGCCCTCTATGACTCTGTGACTTGGGAAGATACCACCACCGTGCAGAACTGGAGCATGTCCAATATCGCCCTCTCCAACCGTACCAACGAGTTCCGTCTGGGCGACGCTGTTGACATGAGCGACCCGGATGTGGAGTTCACCAACTCTGAGCTGCGCCTCTACAACGAAACCAGCAAGTACTTCGAGCCTTACCGCTCCGACGCGCAGGTTCCCAGCCTGCTGATGACCGCTGAAGAGTCCAGCGAACGCAGCCTGATCGAAACCCAGATTCAGGACTACGTTCTGGAGCAGTCCGTCAACTTCCTGGCCGGCAACCTCGACCTCGACGCTGACTGGGATGCTTACGTTGCCGAGTTCGACAACCTGCAGCTCGACCGTTATCTGGAACTGATGCAGACCGCGTATGACCGTCAGTATGGCAGCGCCAACTAACCGTCTGCACAAAGCGCATTAAATAACAGGTTATCCGCCGTTCTGTCTGGCAGGACGGCGGATTTTCTGGGTTAAGAAAACGGAGAATTATGGGAAACAATAACAAAGGAAAAAAGCAGCGACTTCTGAAGCGGGGAAGGCTCACTCTGTCCCTGTGGAAATACTACGCGATATTGATTATCTTCCCCACGGTGCTGATTACTTCGGTTACATTCTGGAGCGCCGGCCTGCTGCAGAAGGAAATGACAGCAAATATTCAGCATTCCGTGGAATACTCCCAGGAAAATGTGGACAGCGTCCTGGAAAGCCTGTGGGACCTTTCCGTTCAAATGACCGGCCGCACGGAGGTAGGGAAATTTGCGGTCCTTCAGGATAACCGTTCGTCTGAATTTTATGGGAAGCTCTGGAAGATCAAGAGCCTGTTTTCTGACTATGCCAATCTGATGCAGCACGGTTCCGTCCTGCTGTATTTCGACAGCAGCGGCGTGCTTCTGAGCGAAAATTGGGTTTGCACCGACGCATATGCATATTATGGGACAATGTTTCGGTTCGGCGACTGGGACCGGGAGAAATTTCAGGCGAGCCTGGAGGCCGGCGGCAGCAAAATCCAGCTTCTGGAGTTTAACCGGATGACCATAGGCAATACCGTGTATGAAGGCGTGTTTTTCCAATACAAATTCCGGCTCTACAACCGGTGCAGCGTTACCGCGTACCTGTTTGTGGAGAAGAGTTACCTGGACGACCTGTTCGCGCCCCTGGACGCCTACGACGCTTCGCCCTCCCTGGTTGGCGACGGGGGAGAGGTGGTTTATACCTATGGGGACGCGGCGGCGCTGGAGGACGGCTCGATTCGGGAGGAGGATTACCTCTGGTTTTCCACCAAGTCGCCCTACGGCTTTTCCTATCGGACCATGCTGCCTAAAGATACGGCTTATGGGCGCGTCCAGCTTCTGATTATTGTTTCCATTGTGCTGATCTGCCTTTCCGTCAGCGGGGCGCTGCTGATTGCGCTGTACATCTGCCTGCGGAACAGCCGGTTCCTGAGCAATATTTTCCGGACCTCCGGCCAGAAAACGACGGGCGAGAACATCTACCGCACGCTGGACGAAATTGTCTCCGAATTGAAAATGAACAACGAGGAACTGCAACATTCCGTCCAGGAAAGCCGCTTTATGCTGCGGCGCGATTTTTTCCAAAAACTCCTGGAGAACCAGTACCGCACCGATGAGGAAATGGAGCTTTACGCCAACGCGGCTGGCATCCCCAGGGAGAGCGTCTACTATGCGGCGGCTTTTTCGCTGGACCAGCCGGAACCGCCGGCGGGCGGCGACGGGATGGAAGCGCTTTGGCAGGCGCGCAACCGCTGCTGCGAAGAGGCGCGAGAGCTTTTGGGCGAATACGGGGAGGCAATCCCGCAGGGCGCCGAGCGCATCCGCGTGCTGGTGCGCGAAGGGGACGGGAATGCCCGGCTTCTGATTGAGGAAATATTCCTCCGCGTGAAGCAGGCGGCGTCCGAAGGCGGGTTCTGCGCCAGCGGCCGCGCGTTTGAGGAAGCGGCGCCCCTTTCCCGCCTGCGGGAAGAGGAGGAGGCCCTCCACCGCCTGCTCAACGCCCAGACCCTGAGCGAGTCCGGCCGGGACCGTCTGCTCTGGTCCCTGCGCGGCCAAATCCCGGCTGCGGACGACGAATGCGGACTTTCCGCCGAGAGAATGGCGGAGCTGGCCGCCGCCCTGAGGGCCGGGAACGAGGCGATGGCGGAGGCGGTTTTCCAGAGGCAGTACCAGGAAACTGCCTCCCGGGCCGGTATGCGCGCCCAGGAGGATTTTCTGGAGAAGCTGCGCGGGCTGTTCCGGGAAGCGCTGCCGGACAGCGAGGATACTGCCCGCTGGATGGAGCTGCTGTCCATGGGGATCACGTTGGAAAGCCTGCTGATCCGGCGGATCCGCGTGGCCTGCCAGGCGTCCGGCGCGCAGGAGCCCGAGCTCCGGGAATCCAGCCAGGTCCGCAAGTTCCGGGAAAACGTCGTCACCTATATCGACCAGGACCTGGGCAATTCGGAGCTGTCTTTGAAATACCTTGCCGACCGCTTTGGTTTCGCGCCCACTTATTTTTCCGCTTTGTTTAAGGAATACATGAACATGAACCTTTCCACTTACCTGGATGAAAAGCGGATGCGCCTGGCGAATCAGCTGATTTTGGAGAGCGATCTGCGGCTGGAGGAGATTTCCCGCCGCTGCGGCTATGAAAACTCCAACACCTTCCGGCGGGCTTACAAGAAATATTTCGGGGTCAATCCCTCCCAGTCCAAAAATATCCGCTGAGCCGCTCGTCCGGCGGCGCGGGGGGCCGGGACTGCGCGCCGTATCCTGTGAAATGACATTGGCCAAAACGCCGCCCCACGGGTTTTTCCGCGGGACGGCGTTTTCTTTTTATAGACGGACCGGTCGGGCCTGCCGGCCCCTGAATTCCCTGGGGGCCCTGCGGTCCCTGCGGCCCCTGGGGACCGGTGGGGCCGGTGACGCCCGGCCGGGGGCAGCAGGGGATGGGCTGGCAGCATGGACGATAGATATTCAAAGGGATAACCTCCTTTTATAAAGTAGTACCCCATTCTATGTCTGCCTCCTGTTTTGGGAAACCGCGGCAGTTATCCATGCTGAAATCGCCGGGGAGACGGACCTTTTGGCCGGGTTAGGCCGGAAGCAGGCGCGGCCCCGGTTTTCGGCGTGCGGGCCTCCGCGCCGGGCTATTCATCCAGGCGGAACAGCCAGGAGCAGGTGCAGGCATTGTCGCGGATTTCCGGGTAGCAGCTCAGGCATTCGCATGTGATCCGGCTGTCAATGGTTTTCGCAAATCCGGCGTACTCAATCAGTCCCACGGGCCGGCAGGGATGGAGAGGCATCTGCTTGCGCTGCCGGGCGGCCTGTACCCGGCACTCCAGGACGCGGTAGGTCAGCGTTCCTCCCTCCAGGATGATTTCATCCCGATTCAGGTTTCCGTAAAACCGCAGCGGCAGCGCCCGGGCCAGCCCCTCCAAGCCCGCCTGTTCCGGAAGGCCCAGAAATTCCTTGATCCTGCGCGCTTCTATGACGGTAAAGCGCTTCCAGGCTTCCGCGTCGTGGAACATGGCTTCGTCCATTCCGAATTTGCGCTCCACCGACTGAAACCAGACTCCATCCATGGCAAGCCAGTTTTTGGAATAAATGCCGATCAGGTCGATCAGCTCGTCTTTGGTAAAGGAATTCAATGTGTCATAATTTTTTGGCGTCACAGTTTCCCCTTCTTTCTGTTTAGCGTGTGTTTGAAAACCGTCAAACCGGCGGCCGGAAAAGCATAAACGAAACTTTTCCGGCCGGGTTTGACCGAAAAGTGCCCGCTTCAGAAGAAAATGCTGTAACAGTTTTTTTTCGCCCTTTTACCAAACAGCTGGGGTTTTCAAACAGACGCTGGGCAAATCTGCCCTTATTTTCAGGATACCAGAAAGCGGCGGCAAAATCAAGGGCCGCGCCCGTCTGCCGGAAGAAAGGGTTGCATATTTTCCGCGTTTGGAGTACAATCCATATGACGGCCCCAAAAGGTTCAAGAAATCACCGGAAAGGAGAACTCCCATGCATTACGAAATTGCTGTCTGCGAGGACCAGCCTTCCGAGCGCGCCTTTCTTTCCGCGCTGGTGCGTTCCTGGGCGGAGCAGTCGGGCTGCTCCGCCGGCCTGGCTTCCTTTGAAAGCGCCGAAGCGTTCCTGTTTGAATGCGCCGGACGCCCTCTTGATATCCTGATTTTGGATATCGAAATGGGACAGATGGACGGCGTTGCGCTGGCAAAGCGCGTCCGCGCCGGAAACGAAACGGTGCAGATTATCTTTGTCACCGGCTATTCGGACTATATTTCCGACGGTTACGACGTCGGCGCCCTGCATTACCTGATGAAGCCGGTGGACCGGGACAAGTTTTTCCGGGTGCTGGACCGGGCGGCCCAGAAGCTCCGGAAAAACGAACGGATGCTGACCCTGGCCCTGCCCGACGAAACGGTGCGGGTTCCCCTTTATGAGATCCGCTTCCTGGACGTGCGCCAGAATTACGCCACGGTCCACGGGAAGCGGGATTACACGGTGAAGAAAACCCTGCGGGAGCTGGAACCGCTGCTGGACGACCGCTTTTTCCGCATCGGGCGCTCCTGCATCCTGAACCTGACCTATATCCAGCGGGTAACCAGAACCGATGTCTATTTGACCGACGGCTCCGTCCTCCCTCTGCCCCGGGGGATGTACGAGCCGCTGAACCGGGCCATTATCGACCGGATGTAGGAGGAAATCATGGATTTATTCTCAAAAAAGATTGACAAGCAGATTGCCGCCTACCAGCGGGAGCTGATCCAGACCCATTTTGCCGAAGTGGAGAACATGTACAGGCAGATCCGCGGCTGGCGGCACGATTACCGCAACCACATCCAGGTGATGAAAGCCTACGCCGCGGAAGGAAATCTGGACGCCATCCGGGACTACCTGGACAAGCTGGACACCGACCTGTCTACGGTGGACACGGTGGTGAAAACCGGCAACGCCATGGCCGACGCCATTTTAAACAGCAAAATTTCCCTGGCCAAATCCCGGAACATCCCGGTGCGGGCCGACGCCCACATCCCCACAAAGCTGAATATTTCCGAGCTGGACCTCTGCGTCATCATCGGCAACCTTTTTGACAACGCCATCGAGGCCAGCCTGAAGCTCCCGGAGGACCAGCGGCTCATCCGGGTTTACATGGACATCAAGGGTTCCCAGCTCTACCTGTCCTTTACCAACTTCACCGCCGGGAAAAAGCTCCCCAAGGCAGGCGGGCGGTTCGCCACCACCAAGGGGGAGGGGCACGGCCTGGGGCTCAGCCGGATTGACACGGTGGTGGAGCGTTTGGGGGGCTACCTCAGCCGGGGCAGCGAGGACGGGGCTTTTACCACCGAGGTGCTGCTGCCCCAGGCGTGCAATTCGTCCCCCGAAAACGACAATTCGTCCCCAGAATGACACAAGGCCCTCGTTTTGTGCTACAATACAAAGCGAGGTGAGAATGATGACGCAATCAAAGAAAAAAGAAAAACCCCTCTACAACCTGTGGCAGAACACCGCCTGGATGATCGGCAACGCCTGGAAAACCCGGAAAAGCGTCCTGTTCCTGTGCGTGGCTGCGGCGGCCGGAGCGGTGGCTTTGAGCTTAACCGAGCTCTTTGTGACGCCAGTGGTCCTGAAAAAGGTGGAAACCGCCGCCCCTTTGCCGGAGCTTTTAGGGGCTGTCATCGGCTTTGCCCTGCTGCTGATGCTTTTTTCGGCTTTAAACAACTACCTGAGCGCAAACACGATGTATGGGCGGGTTGATGTGCGCTTAAGCATTATCCAGATGATAACCAGAAAATATGACACCACTTCTTTTCCCAATACGGAAGACCCGGCTGTGCTGAAAAAGTACGAAAAAGCCCAGGAGGCTACAAACGGCAACTCTCAAGCAACGGAAGCGGTTTGGAACACCCTGACCGATCTGCTGAAAAATATCGCGGGTTTCGTCATTTACCTGGCTCTGCTGTCCTCCCTGGACCCGGTCCTGCTGACTGTGGTGCTGGCCACCGCCGTTGTCGGCTTTTTTGTCAGCCAGCGCATCAACCAGTGGGGCTACCGCCACCGGGAGGAAGAATCAGCATATCAGACAAAACTGGGTTATATTGCCGATAAGGCCCCGCAGCGTGCTTTGGGAAAGGATATCCGGGTTTTCGGCCTGCGGCCCTGGCTCCGGGATGTGTTTGACAGCACCATGCGCCTTTACAACGATTTTATCGCCCGGCGGGAAAAGGTTTACCTTTGGGCGGATGTGGTGGACGTCCTGCTCTCCATGCTCCGCAACGGCGTCGCTTATGTGTACCTGATTGCCATGGCGCTGAATCAGGGCCTGCCCGCCTCCCAGTTCCTGCTGTATTTTACGGCCATTGGGGGCTTTACCACCTGGATCACCGGGATTCTGGCGGGATTTTCCACCCTGAACAAACAGAGCCTGGATTTGTCCGCAGTGCGGGAATTCCTGGAAGTGCCGGAGCTTTTCCGGTTTGAGGACGGCAAGCCTTTGAAAGCGGAAAAAATCCCTTATGAAATCGAGCTGCGGAACGTCCGCTTCCGGTATCCCGGCGCGGAGCAGGACACCATTCACGGCCTGAACCTGACCATCCGGGCCGGGGAAAAGCTGGCGGTGGTGGGCTTAAACGGCGCCGGCAAAACCACCCTGGTGAAGCTCATCTGCGGCTTTTACGACCCGACGGAAGGGGAGGTGCTGCTAAACGGTGAAGATATCCGGCAGTATAACCGCCGGGATTATTACAAACTGTTTACGGCCGTGTTCCAGAATTTTTCCATCCTGGAAACCACTTTGGCGGACAATATTACTCAGGCCACCGAAAACATTGACCGGGACCGGCTGAAGGACTGCGTCGAAAAGGCCGGCCTGACGGAAAAAATTGACAGCCTGAAGGATGGAATGGACACCCATGTGGGGCGGGCGGTTTACGAGGACGGCATAGACCTTTCCGGCGGCGAAACCCAGCGGCTGATGCTGGCCCGGGCCCTTTACAAGGGCGCGCCCATTATGGTGCTGGACGAACCCACCGCCGCTTTGGACCCCATTGCCGAAAA
>DVFM01000035.1 GCA_018713245.1 Candidatus Merdivicinus intestinavium | reverse complement strand
GACGTTTCGAAAAAAATGCGGGACGGGAAACCCGTCCCCTACAAC
Source organism: Candidatus Merdivicinus intestinavium (assembly GCA_018713245.1). Lineage (GTDB taxonomy): Bacteria > Bacillota > Clostridia > Oscillospirales > Ruminococcaceae > Merdivicinus > Merdivicinus intestinavium. The sequence continues at coordinate 24,661 of DVFM01000035.1, read as the reverse complement.
CTAGGTTGGAATGTTAACGAAAAAACGAAAGGACGCCCACAGGGAGCGTCCTTGACAATATCCGGGAAATTTATTTCCCCGCTTTTTCCACCAGTTCCTTGGTGTCCCGGGCGATGGTCATTTCCTCGTCGGTGGGGATGACCCAAACCTCGGTTTTGCCCTTGGAGATCAGATGGTCCTTGCCGGTTTTGTTCTTGTTTTCCGCGTCATCCAGCTCGATGCCCAGGAATTCCAGGCCCTCGCAGACCTCGGCGCGGGCTTCGTCGGAGTTTTCGCCGATGCCGCCGGTAAAGAGGACGGCGTCCAGGCCGCCCATGGCCGCGGCGTAAGAGCCGATGTACTTCTTGATCTGGTAACGGAACATATCGCAGGCCAGCTTGGCGCGCTTGTTGCCCTCTTTGGAGGCGTTCACCAGGTCGCGGGCGTCGGAGGACAGGCCGGAAATGCCCAGGAAACCGGATTTCTTGTTCAGCAGGGAGCTGATCTCATCCGGGGTGAAGCCCTCTTTGTTCATCATGAAGGTGACCACGGAGGGGTCTACGGCGCCGGAACGGGTGCCCATAATCAGGCCGTCCAGAGGGGTAAAGCCCATGGTGGTGTCCACGCACTTGCCGTCTTTCACAGCGGTAATGGAGGAGCCGTTGCCCAGGTGGCAGACGACAACCTTGGTGCCTTCGGGCTTTTTGCCGGTGATCTTCAGGTAATGGCCGCTGACATACCGGTGGCTGGTGCCGTGGAAGCCGTATTTCCGCAGGGAATATTTCTCATAATACTCGTAGGGGATGCCGTACATAAAGGCTTTTTCCGGCATGGTCTGGTGGAAAGAGGTGTCGAACACCGCGACCATGGGGACGCTTTCGCCCAGGGCTTTGCGGCAGGCCCGCATGGTGGCCGCCTGGGGCGGGTTGTGGAGGGGCCCCAGCTCCCGGAAGGAGTCGATGTCGTCGATGACCTTGTCGGTGATGAGGGTGGATTCCTTGTAAACCTCGCTGCCATGGAGGACCCGGTGGCCCACGGCGGAGATCTCCGCGATGCTGTCGATAACCTTGCCTTCGCCGGTGGTCAGGACTTCCAGCAGCTTTTCAAAAGCCTCGGTGTGGGTGGGGAAGTTGCTCTCCAGCTGGACCTTGCGGCCGTCGTCGGTTTTGTGGGTGATAAGGCTGCCTTCGATGCCGATGCGCTCGCAGTTGCCTTTTGCGATGACATGTTCGTTGTCCATGTCGATGAGCTGATACTTCAGGGAGGAGCTTCCTGCGTTGATAACCAGGATTTTCATTTGCGAATCACCATTCCTTATGATTTTGCGCAAGCCGGGGACAAATGACCAACAGAAAACAGAGGACGCGGTTCCTTCTGGATTTCGGGCGTCCCCAGGCTTGACTTTCGTTTATCTGCCATATATATTAGTATAAGATGAGATGGGGAAAAAAGCAAGGGCTTCCCCGGATTTTTTACGGGAATTATGGAAAAGGGAGGGGAATTTGATGAATTTTGCCGCAGTAATTGCAGAATTCAACCCATTCCACAACGGTCACGCCTACCTGGTCCGGCAGATGCGGGAGGCGGGCGCAACCCATGTTGCGGCGGTGATGAGCGGCCATATGGTCCAGCGGGCGGAGCCTGCCTGCTTCTCCAAATGGACCCGGGCGGCTGCGGCGGTGGCCGGGGGCGTGGATCTGGTGCTGGAGCTGCCGGTGCTGTATGCCTGCGCGACGGCGGAGCGGTTTGCCATGGGGGCCGTGGGGACGCTCAACGGCCTGGGGCTTCCGGGGACGCTGGCCTTCGGCAGCGAGTGCGGGGATGCGGAAGCCCTCCGGCGCTGCGTGGGCGCGCTGGAGGATGCGGACGGCTCCGAGGAGCTCAAGGGCTACCTAGCCAGGGGCTATGCCTTTCCCCGCGCCCGGGAGCTGGCGCTGGCGGACCGCTCGGGAGAGGAAGCCGCCGCCCTCCTGCGGGAGCCCAACAACATTCTGGGGGTGGAGTACCTGCGGGCCCTGGAACGGACCGATTCCCCTCTGCGGCCCCAGACCTTCCGCAGGATCGGCGTGGGGCACGACAGCCGCAGGACAGCGGGAAACATCGCCAGCGCTTCCCTCCTGCGGGAGATGCTCCAGGCCGGGGCTTCCCGGGAGGCGCGGGCGTATCTGCCGGAGGAGGCTTACCGCCTTTACCGGCGGGACTACGCGCTGGGGCTGGCGGGGGCGTCCTTTTATAACCTCACGCCCGCCGTGCTGTACCTGCTCCAGGCCATCCCGCCGGAAAAGCTGGCCGGGCTGCCGGACATGGGGGAGGGGCTGGACCGGAAGCTCCGCCGGGCCGCCCGCCGGGCCGGTACGCTGGATGAACTGCTGGCCGGGGCCAAGAGCAAGCGCTATCCCATGAGCCGCATCAAGCGGGCGGTTGCCCATGCCATGCTGGGAATCAGCCGGGAGGGCGCGGCCCTCCCGCCGGCCTACCTGCGGGTGCTGGCCTTCAACGAGCGGGGGCAGGAGATTCTTCGGGCGGCAAAAAAGACGGCCAATCTGCCGGTTTACCACTCCTTTGCCCGCCTGGAGCGGGATTTTCCCGCCTATGCCGCCCCTGAAGCCCTTGCCACCGAGCTGTTCCGGCTGGGGCTGCCCAAAATCCAGCCGGATTTTTCCGAATACCGGGACCAGCGGCCCAATTTTATCCGCACAGAGGGCGCGGAGGGATAAAGACGTAAAAAAGGAGCCGTTCCGCGCGGCTCCTTTTTTGGAATACGGAGGCTGGCCTTACCGGAACCGCTGAATCAGCGTTTCCACCGCTGCATCATCGCTGCCGGAAGATACATAGCTGAACGAAAAGCCGTCCTGCTCCCAAATGGCATAGGCGCCGCCGTCGTACTCGTAATATTCAACCCGAACGCCGCCGATCTTTTTTTCCGCAGCGAATGCGGCCCCATATATGCCGCTGATGTCCCCGCTTCCGTACTGGATGCGGAATTCCGAACCGTCGGCGTAGTTGATCTGCCCCAGGGTGGGGTAGCCGTCCGTTAGCAGAACGGAGCAGGCTTCTATTTCCTTGTCCAGAACGGGGACTTTAAAATCCAGGTACTCCTCCATTTCCGCGGGGGATTCAACGGAAAGGATGGGGTTGGAAATTTCCACAAAGGAGGGATTCGGCGCAGCGCCGCCCCCGTTTTGATAAAGCAGGACGCCGCCGGAAATCACGGCGCACAGACAGGCCGCCGCAGCCCCCAGCTTTATCCAGGCGGGCCTCCGCGTCCCCTTTTTGCCGTACGCGATGGCTTCGCCGACATACCGGCTGTCAACTTCGTTCATTGCTTCGGAAAATTTTTTCGTATTCATACCGATACCCCTCTTTCTGTCAGATAATCTTTCAGTTTTTTACGGATGCGGGTCAGCCGGACGCTGACATTTTTCTCCGAAAGCCCGGCAAATGCGGCAATCTCCCTGCAGCTGTCGGAAAACCAGTAGCGGCGCATGAAAATTACGCGGTTTTGGACGGACAGCGTGTCCAGAAACTGCTCCAGAATGCGCGTGAGCTCCTTTGCGTCCATTTCGGCTTCCACCGTGTCGGGGCCGGCCAGGCAGGCTTCGATTTCCTCCATGGCCGTCGTGTAAACGCTGCCGCGCTTGGCCGCTTCATTTCTGTAATACCGTTTCAGGGAGATGTTCCGGACAATCTTACAGATATAGGCCGGAAGCGGGTCGGGCGCCGCCGGCGGGATTGCGTTCCACGCGCCGAAATAGGCGTCGCTGACGCATTCTTCCGCGTCCTCCCTGCTGTTTACAATGTTGCGGGAGAGCCTGCGGCAGATTTCGCCGTACTTTGCGTCCAGCTCCCAGATGGCCTGTTCGGAGCGTTCAAAAAACATTTTGATGATGGTTTGGTCCTCGGTCATTTCCATTCCCTCCTTTCCGCCTTCACCTGTATACTCCGCTTTTTCCGGCGAATACTACAGAAAGGTCTGCTTTTTTTGAAAATAAAATCGGAAAACCGGGCCGCTGAAAATCCCTTTCGCTTTTCTTTCGGAAATCTCTTGTGAACCGGCGCGAAATCCGGTATAATAAAAACAGCGCCTGAAAAGGCGGAATGGGAAACGAAGGGGAGCTGTCACATGATTTCTGTTGCAATCGACGGGCCGGCCGGGGCCGGCAAAAGCACAATCGCCCGGGCTGCGGCCCAGGCGCTGGGTTTTTTGTATGTGGATACGGGCGCGCTTTACCGCGCCATCGGGCTGGCGGTGCGCCGGTCCGGCAAGGACCCCGCGGATGGGGAGGCGGTCTGCGGCTGCCTGCCGTCCATCCGGCTGGAGCTGGGGTACGAGGACGGCGTTCAGCAGGTTTACTTAAACGGGGAGAACGTCTCCGCCGCCATCCGCACGCCGGAGGCTTCCATGGATGCTTCCTCCGTCTCCGCGGTCCCGGCTGTGCGGGAATTTCTGCTGGAGCGGCAGCGGGAAATCGCCCGGCAGAATAATGTGGTCATGGACGGGCGGGACATCGGCACGGTGGTGCTGCCAAACGCGCAGATTAAAATCTTTCTCACCGCGAGCCCCGAAGAGCGGGCCCGCCGCCGGTATGAGGAGCTCCGGGCAAAAGGGGAGGACACCGCGCCGGAGGAAGTGCTCAAGGACGTGATGCAGCGCGACTACAACGACACCCACCGGGCCGTATCCCCCCTGCGGCAGGCGGAAGGGGCGGTGCTGGCCGATACCACCGGAAAAACCCTGGAAGAGGCCATCGAGCTGATGCTGGGCATTATCAGGGCGGGGCTTGAGGAGGCAGAACAATGAGCTTTTACAATTTTGCCAGGCAGGTGACCATTCTGGTGGCTCATCTGCGCTACCATCTGCGGTACGAAGGGCTGGAGAATATTCCGGAAAAAGGCGGGTTCATCCTCTGCTCCAACCATATTTCCATGTTCGACCCCATTCTGGTGGCCATCCGCGTTAAGCCCCAATGTTTTTTCATGGCCAAGGAGGAGCTGTTCCGCTTCAAGCCCCTGAGCTTTCTCATCCGCGCGCTGGGGGCTTTCCCCGTGTCCCGGGGAAAGGGGGACACCGGCGCCATTGAAAAGGCGGCGGAAATCGTGGAAAGCGGCGGCGTGCTGGCCATTTTCCCGGAGGGGCACCGCTCCAAGGACGGGAAGCTCTTGAAGCTCAAGTCCGGCGCGGTGGTGGTGGCTTCCATGACCGGCGCGGACCTTCTGCCCTGCGTGATGAAAAAAGGGGAGAAGAAGGGGCTGCGGTATGTGATGACCGTCCGGTACGGGAAAATGATCCCCAACGCCGCGCTGGGCGTCACATCGGCCCGTTCTCCGGCGGAGGTCCGCGGGGCCAACCGGCTGCTGAGCGACACCCTCTCCGGACTGCTGGAGGGTGCAAATGGCTGAGATTACGCTTGCAAAAACCGCCGGTTTCTGCTTCGGCGTCCGGAGGGCGGTGGACCGCGCTTTCGAGCTGGCTTCCTCCGGGACCGACGCCGTGACCCTGGGGGATATTATTCACAATCCCCAGGTGGTTGAGCGGCTTGCCCGCATGGGGATTCCGCCGGTGGCTTCCCCTTCCGATGCGGCCCCCGGACAGACCGTCCTCATCCGTTCTCACGGCGTATCGAAAAAAGTTTACAATTTGCTCAAAAATAATCCGGTTGTGGACTGCACCTGCCCCTTCGTTGCGAAAATCCACCGCATTGTCGAGGAGGAATCGGCGGCGGGGCGGGTGATCCTTGTAGCCGGGGACGCCGTCCACCCGGAGGTGGAGGCGACTGTGGGCTTCAGCAGCGGGCCGGTATTCTGCTTTCAAACCGAAGAAGAATTGTTGGAAATTATCAAAAAACTGAAGGAAGATGGCGAAAAACCTGTATCATTAGTAGCCCAAACAACTTTCCACGTAGATTTGTGGAAAAAATTCCAACAAATTATCGAAAACCACTATACAAACGCGAAAATATTTGATACAATATGTAGTGCGACTACAATGCGGCAAAAGGAAGCCATGGAGCTGGCCTCCCGGTCGGATTATATGGTCGTGATCGGCGGCCGGAGCAGCTCCAATACGTTAAAATTGTATGAAATCTGTTCACGTTTTTGCGAAACGGACCTGGTTGAAACAAAAACGGAACTTGACAAACGGCGGATTTTCCGGCATAATAGAATAGGCGTTACTGCCGGTGCTTCTACCCCGGCTGATATAATCAAGGAGGTTCAAACAACAATGACTGAAATTCTGGAAAACCATGACGAAGAGCTCAACTTTGCGGAGCTTCTGGAGCAATCTCTGAACGAGAAATTATATACAGGTAAGAGGGTAAAAGGCATCGTCACCAATGTTGCTCCCAACGAACTGCATGTGGATGTTGGCGCCAAGCAGGCCGGTATTGTTCCCGCTTCGGAAATCAGCGATGATTCTTCCGCCAACCTGATGGAGATGTTCCACAAAGACGACGAGATCGACCTGATCGTGCTGAAAGTAAACGACCAGGAAGGCATTGTCACCCTTTCCAAAAAGCGCTGCGACGCCGAAGCCGGATATGACGCAATCCGCGAAGCGTACGAAAACGGCACTGTTCTGGAAGGCACTGTCACCGAGGTTGTCAAAGGCGGCGTTCTGGTTACCGTCAACGGCATCAAGGTGTTTATCCCCGCTTCCATGACCTCTGACCGCAAGGTGGAGGATCTCAATACCCTGCTCAAAAAGGATGTCCGCTTCAAGGTGATTGAAATCAATGACCGCCGCCGCCGTGCAGTCGGCTCCATCCGCGCTGTGCTGGCTGAGGAGAAGAAGGCCAAACAGGAGGAATTCTGGGCCAATGTGGAAATCGGCAAGGTGTATCACGGCGAAGTGAAATCCCTCACTTCCTACGGCGCGTTCGTGGACCTGGGCGGCGTGGACGGCATGATCCACATCACCGAGCTCTCCTGGACCCGCATCAAATCCCCCGAAGAAGTTGTCAAAGTGGGCGACATGGTGGAAGTCTACATCAAGGACATCGACACCGAAAAGAAGAAAATCTCCCTGGGCTACAAGAAAGCCGAGGACAATCCGTGGGAAATCTTCAAACGGGATTACCAGATCGGCGATGTGGCGGAAGTCAAAATCGTTTCCATCACCTCTTTCGGCGCGTTTGCGCAGATTATCCCCGGTGTGGACGGCCTGATTCATATTTCCCAGATCGCCAACGAGCGGATTGCCAAGGTTTCCGATAAGCTGGCGGTGGGCGATGTTGTCCGCGCCAAGATTATCGATATCGACTTTGACAAGAAGAAAGTCAGCCTGTCCATCCGCGAGGTTCTGGATGAGGAGCCCGTTTCGGAAGACAAGGAAGAGGAAAAATCCGAGTATGCTGCCGACCTGGAAGGTGTAGAAGGCGTTACAGTCGAGTAATTTGCACGAAGGATTTTGAAAAAGGAGGCTGCCGTTTTTGCGGCGGCCTTTTTTCGCTGGAATTTGAAGGAAATGAAGGGACAGTCTCGTTTCCTAAGGTGAGGAGGGATTCTATGGCAATCCAAATTTTAATTGCGGAAGATGATCCGGACATCAACAAGCTGCTGACCCGGATCCTGGAAAAGGAAGGGTATCAGGTTACCGCCGCTTTTTCCGGGAGCGAGGCGCGGCTTCTGCTGAAAACCGTCCGGTTTGACCTGATTTTGCTGGACCTGATGCTTCCGGGTGTAACGGGCGAGGAGCTGGTGGAGGAGATCCGCCGCACAAGCACCACCCCCATCCTGGTGGTTTCCGCCAAAGGGCAGGAGGACAAGCTGCATGTCCTGAAAATCGGAGCGGACGACTTCATTTCCAAGCCCTTTGACGTCAAGGAAGTGGCGATGCGCGTTTATTCCCTTCTGCGCCGCAGCCGGGATTTTTCGGAGAACGCCGAGCACCCGCAGACCCTTTCCCTGAAAAACATGGACATTGATTTGGAAAGCCATGAGGTTCGGGTAAACGGCGGGCTTCTGTCCCTGACAGCCCGGGAGTATGAGATTCTGGTGCTGCTGATGCGCTATCCCAACAAGGTTTTTACCCGCCAGAATATTTTCGAGACGGTCTGGGGCGGCGCATACCTGGGGGATGATAATACCATCAACGTTCACATCAGCAACCTGCGCGCCAAAATCCAGAAGCTGGACCCGAATACGGAATACATTTCCACCATTTGGGGCGTGGGTTTCAAAGCCGCAAAACCCCGCGAATAAGGAAATCTCCCGAAAGGGAGATTTTTTTGCGCTTCTAATTATACGTATAGTATATTTACTGATAAAAACACGGAAATTCAGGGTTGACATACTGTGTAAAGCAATGTATTATAATAGCAGATACAATGTTTCGCATAGTATGAAAGGAGGACGTTATGGACACCCAAAGAAAAAAGGGAATGCTGGATGTTTGCGTGCTGGCGGTATTGAACGGCGGCCCATCTTACGGCTACCAGCTGATCCGCGAAGTGGGGCAGTGCATGGAAATTTCGGAATCCACCCTGTACCCCATCCTCAAGCGGCTGGAAAACGCCGGCTGCCTGGACACCTACCGGCAGGAGTACAACGGACGGACGCGGAAATACTACCGCCTGACCGGGGAGGGCCGGGCGCGGATCCGGGCCTTTTTGAGCGAATGGGAGGAAATGGAGCGAATCTATCAGTTTGTCAGAGAAAAATGTGAGGAGGATGCGGAATATGAAGAAGAATGAGTTCCTGGAGAAACTTCTGGCGGCGCTGGAGCCGCTGTCGGAGGACGAGCGGAAGCAGATACTGGACTACTGTGAGGAGCTTTTCTGCGACGGCCTGGAGCAGGGCCTGAGCGAGGAGGAATGCGTGGCGCGGTTCGGTAGCCCCGAGGAGGCCGCGGCCCAGTTCCGGGAGGAATACAGCGCCCAGCCGTCCGGTTCGGCGCCTCAGCGGAGCATTGCCCCCGTGAACGTTCCCGACGGGGATTTCCACACCCTGGACCTCAGCGCCGACTGCGTCCGCCTGGAGGTGGAGTCCCGGCAGGAGGCGGACTTCCGCATTGTGTTCGACCCGGACCCCGAGCGGGATGTCATTGAAAGCGAGCAGCGGGGCGGCGTGTGGTATTTCCGCCACCGTCTGAAAAAGAAGGGAATGCGGTTTTTCCTGGGCTTCGGGCGGCCCAAGGACCGGGTGATGACCATCCAGGTCCCCGCTTCCTTCGCCGGGACGCTGCTGCTCCAAACCCGAAACGCGAAAATCCGCCTGCACGACATCCAGATTCTGCCGAAAATCTCTCTGGTCACCTCCAATGCGCAGATTGAAGCGGAGCGATGCGGCGCCGCAAGGCTGTTTGTCAAAACCACCAACGCCGCCGTCCGCCTGTCCGACGCCGGAACGCAGGACGGCGACCTGGAGGCGGTCAGCAGCAACGGGCAGATTCAGGCGGCGAATCTCCTCTTTGCCGTCGCCAATTTCCACACCTCCAACAGCGCCATTTCTGTCAGCGGCGCACAGGGGCGGTCCCTCCAGGCAGAGAGCAGCAACGCCAACATTCATGCTGCCGGCTGCCGGATTGCAGAGAGAATTTCGCTGGCCTCCAGCAACGGCTCCGTATCCGCCGAAAAGGTGGAGACGGCAAACCTCTCCATGGCCAGCAGCAACGGGCGGCTGACGCTGGAGGGCATATGCGCCGGGCAGATCGATCTCAGCACCAGCAACGCTTCCATCACAGGCACGGTGCTGGGCGATATGCGGGAATACGCCACCAGGGCGGGGACCAGCAACGGCTCCTGCAACATCCCGAATATGTGCTACCCCGACCAGACCAAGAGCTTGTCCGCCTTTACTTCCAACGGCAAAATTCAGATTGATTTCCAGCCGTAACAAAAAACACCCCGGCCGAAACCGGGGTGTTTGCCGTTTTGTCATTCAGCGGGAGGAAAAGAGGCGGGAGATGCGCTCCATAGCCTCGGTCGTGTCGGCGGGGCTGGAAAAGGCGGAGAAGCGGAAGTAGCCCTTCCCGTTTTCGCCGAAGCCTTCGCCGGGGGTGCCGACAATCTGGGCGTTTTTCAGGAGATAGTCGAAAAATTCCCAGGAACCCATGCCGCCCGGACATTCCATCCAGATATAGGGGGAGTTTTTCCCGCCGGTGTACCAGATGCCCAGGCGGTCCAGCGTGTCGGTGACCAGGCGGGCGTTTTCCTTGTAAATTTCAATGTTCCGCCGGGTCTGCTTTCGGCCTTCTTCGGTAAAAACGCCCATGGCGGCCCGCTGGACCACATAGGAAACGCCGTTGAATTTGGTGGTCTGCCGCCGGAGCCAGAGGCGGTTTAGCGGGACGCCGCCAAAGTTTAAAGCCAGCGGCACCACTGTGTAGCCGCACCGGGTGCCGGTAAAGCCCGCCGTTTTGGACAGGGAGCAGAACTCAATGGCGCACTCCCCGGCCCCTTCGATCTCGTAGATGCTGCGGGGGCTGCCGTCCGACACAAAGGCTTCGTAGGCGGCGTCAAAAAGGATGACGCTCCCATGCTCCCGGGCAAAATCCACCCACATTTGCAGCTGTTCCCTGGAGTAAACCGCGCCGGTGGGGTTGTTGGGGGAGCACAGGTAAATGATGTCCCCTTCCAGGCCGGGGTGAGGCAGGGGCAGGAAGTGGTTTTCCCGGTTGGCGGGGAGATAGGCGATCTCCCGGCCGTCCATGATGTTGGTGTCTACATAGACCGGGTAAACGGGGTCGGGGATGAGCACCCGGTTGTCCTTCGCAAACAGGTCCAGAATGTTGCCCAGGTCGCTTTTGGCCCCGTCTGAAATGAAAATCTCCCGTTCCTCCAGGGAAACGCCGCGCTCCGCATAATAGGACGCCACCGCCTTTTGGAGGAAGCCGTACCCCTGCTCCGGGCCGTAGCCATGGAAGGTTTCCGCCTTCCCCATCTCCGCCGCGGCCTTCTCCATCTCGGAAACCACAGCGCCGCAGAGGGGGAGGGTTACGTCCCCGATCCCCATGCGGATAATCTTCTGGTCCGGATGCTCCGCGCCGTATTCCCGGACCCGTTTGGCAATCTCGGAAAACAGGTAGCTTTCCTTGAGCTTCAGGTAATTCTCATTGATTTTCAGCATACAAATCCTCCTCCCGGAATTCCCCGTCGAACACAAAGGCGGCGGGGCCGGTCATGGCAATTTCCTCCCCCAGCTGAATCCGCAGGGGGCCGCCCCGGAGCAGCACCGTTACATCCTCCCCGCATAGCCCGTTGGCCGCCGCAGCCGCCGCCGTGGCGCAGGCCCCGGTCCCGCAGGCCAGGGTTTCGCCGCTGCCGCGCTCCCAGACCCGCATCCGGATATGGGAGCGGTCCAGCACCTCGGCAAATTCCACGTTGGTGCGGTCGGGAAAATTCGGATGGACTTCGATGAGCCGTCCGGGGGTCTCAATGTCCATCCCCTCCACCCCCCGGCAGAAGATTACGCAGTGGGGATTCCCTACCGAAACGTCGGTGCAGCGCCAGTCCTGCCCGCCGGCGGTGAGGACGGCTCCCACAGCCTTTATCCGGGCCGCCCCCATGCCCACCGAAACCTGCTCCACCTTCCCGTCCCGGACGTCGAGACGGAGGGTGCGGATGCCGCTTAGGGTTTCCAGCGTCAGGTCGGTTTTGGCGGTCAGCCCCCGTTCATACACATATTTTCCGATGCAGCGGGAGGCGTTGCCGCACATTTTCCCTTCGCTGCCGTCGGCGTTGAACATCCGCATGCGGAAGTCCGCTTTATCGGAGGGGAGGATCAGCACCAGCCCGTCGGCCCCCACCCCGAAATGGGGCCGGGAGAGCAGCACGGAAAGGGCGGAGGGGTCCTCCGGCGCGCGTTCCATGCAGTTCAGGTAGATGTAGTCGTTCCCCAGCCCCTGCATTTTGGTGAATTTCATTTTCATCCCCGCTTTCTGTTATTCGGTTCCGGCCGGCGCGCAGCCGATTTTGTATTCAAACCGGTTTTTCCTTGTGTTTTCCGGCACGGCGGTGGGATATACCCCGTCGAAGCAGGCGCTGCAATAGCCGCACCCCGGCGCCGTCCCAATCAGGTCGTGGAGCCGGTTCAAGGGAAGGTACCCCAGGCTGTCCGCGCCGATGAGCTTCGCAATTTCCTCCTCCGTCCGGCCGCAGGCGATGAGGGAGTCCCGGGAATCAATGTCCGTCCCGTAATAGCACGGGTTTAAGAAGGGCGGGGCGGAGATCCGTACATGGATTTCCCGGGCCCCTGCTTCCCGCAGCAGCCGCACAATCCGGGCGCTGGTGGTGCCCCGGACGATGGAATCGTCAATCATGACCACCGATTTTCCCCGGACGGTGTCCCGGATGGGGTTGAGCTTGATTTTGACCTTGTCCTCCCGGGAGGATTGGCCCGGCGCGATGAAGGTCCGGGCCACATACCGGTTTTTGACAAATCCGACGCCGTAGGGGATGCCGGAAGCCTCGGAGAAGCCCAGGGCGGCGTCGATCCCCGAATCGGGCACACCCACCACGACGTCCGCCCTGACAGGGCAGGTCTCTGCCAAAATGGCCCCGGCGGTTTTCCGTGCCGCATGGACGTCCACCCCGTCGATGACGGAATCCGGCCGGGCAAAGTAGATGTATTCAAAGATGCAGGTCCGTTTCTCCTTTTTGCCGCAGTGGTCCCGGATGGAGCGGACAGTTTTCCCGTCGAACACCAGGATTTCCCCCGGCTCCAGGTCGCGGATGAGGGCTGCCCCCACCGCGTCCAGGGCGCAGCTTTCCGACGCCACCACATAGCTGCCGTCCTCTCTGCGGCCGTAACAGAGGGGGCGGAAGCCGTTCGGGTCCCGGACGGCGATGAGCTTGGAGGGGGAGAGCACTGTCAGGGAATAGGCCCCCTGGATCGTATCCATGGCCCGGTTCACCGCCTCCTCAATGGACGAGGAGCGGAGGCGTTCTCTGGTGATGATGTAGGAGATCACCTCGGTGTCGCTGGTGGTGTGGAAGATGGAGCCTTCCATTTCCAGCTGTTTCCGCAGCTCCTGGGAATTCACCAGGTTGCCGTTGTGGGCCAGGGCCATGCGGCCCTTCCGATGGTTCACCACAATGGGCTGGGCGTTGACCCGGCCGCTGCCGCCGGTGGTGCCGTAGCGCACATGCCCGATGGCCATATTCCCGTGCCCCAGCCCCTCCAGCACGCCGTGGGTGAACACATCCCCCACCAGCCCCACGTCCTTGTAATGCTGGAACAGCCCGCAGTCGTTGACCACAATGCCGCAGCTTTCCTGGCCGCGGTGCTGGAGGGCGTAAAGGCCGTAGTAAGTAATGGCGGCGGCGTCCCCTCCTTCCGGGAGGATGGCGCCGAACACGCCGCATTCCTCATGCAGTCCGCTCATGGGTTCACCCCTTTTCCGCCTTCGGAAAGGCGCAGGGCCGCTTCCACCAGCCCCCGGAACAGGGGATGGGCGCGGTTGGGCCGGCTTTTGAATTCCGGGTGGAACTGGACGCCCACAAAAAAGTCGCTGCCGGGGATCTCGATGGTTTCCACAATGCTGCCGTCGGGGGAGGTCCCGCTGACCAGCAGGCCGTGTTCTTCCATGATTCCCCGGAATTCGTTGTTGAATTCGTAACGGTGGCGGTGGCGTTCCGAAATCAGCTCCTGCCCGTAGGCGCGGTGCATCTGGGAGCCGGGCCGGATGCGGCAGGGGTAGGCTCCCAGCCGCATGGTGCCGCCCTTTTGGATGCCGGCGTGCTGGTCGGGCAGGAAGTCGATAACCTTGTGCCTGGAAAGCTCGTCAAATTCCCCGGAATTGGCGTCGGCAAAGCCGCAGGCGTTCCGGGCAAACTCGATGGCCGCGATCTGCATCCCCAGGCAGATGCCCAGGTAGGGGAGGTTGTGCTCCCGGCAGTACCGCGCCGTTTCGATCATCCCTTCCACGCCCCGGTTCCCGAAACCGCCCGGCACCACGATGCCGTCGCAGCCCTTCAGGATTTCGGCGGCGTTGGCGGCGGTGATGGGTTCCGAGTCAATCCACCGGATGCGGACGTCCGCCTCCAGGGCGTACCCCGCGTGGTGGAGGGCTTCCGCCACCGAAAGGTAGGCGTCGTGGAGCTGGACATATTTTCCCACCAGGCCGATGGAAACCGGCGTCCCGCCGCGCTTCATCCGCTCCAGCATCTGGCTCCACTCTCCCAAATCGGGGGCCGGCGCGGAAATACCCAGCTCCCGGCAGACGATGTCGGAGAAATGGTTCTGCTCCAGCATCACCGGCGCTTCGTAAAGGATGGGGATGGTCCGGTTTTCGATGACGCAGTCGGGCTTTACGTTGCAGAACAGGGCGATTTTCTGGAAAATGCTCGCCTCCAGCGGCTCGTCGCAGCGCAGCACGATGATGTTGGGGTTGATGCCCATCCCCTGGAGCTCCTTCACCGAGTGCTGGGTGGGCTTGGTCTTGTGCTCGCCCGAACCCCGCAGGAAGGGGACCAGCGTCACATGGATGAAAAGGGTGTTTTCCCGCCCGGCTTCCAGGCCCACCTGGCGGATGGCTTCCAGAAAGGGCTGGCTCTCGATGTCGCCGGTGGTGCCGCCGATTTCGGTGATGACCACGTCGGCGCCGGTCTTTTTGCCCACGCTGTAGATAAAGGACTTGATTTCGTTGGTGATGTGGGGGATGACCTGCACCGTTTCGCCCAGATATTCCCCCCGCCGCTCCTTGTTGAGGACGTTCCAGTAGACCTTTCCGGTGGTCAGGTTGGAAAACTGGTTCAGGTCCTCGTCGATGAAGCGTTCATAGTGCCCCAGATCCAGGTCCGTTTCCGCGCCGTCCTCGGTGACGAACACTTCCCCGTGCTGGTAGGGGCTCATGGTGCCGGGGTCCACGTTGATGTAGGGGTCCAGCTTCTGGGCTGCCACCTTGAGCCCCCGGGCTTTGAGCAGCCGCCCAAGCGAAGCCGCCGTGATCCCTTTCCCAAGCCCGGAAACCACCCCGCCGGTCACGAAAATGTATTTTGTCATCCGTTATCCCTCAATTCTCATAGGTTTTGATAATATTGGCCGCGATTTCCCTGCGTTTGACGCAGGCGTCCATGGCCCGCTTTTCAATGTAGCGGTGGGCCTCCGCCTCGCTCATCCGCAGATGCTCCATCAGCAGGAGTTTCGCGCGGTTGACCAGCCGGATCTCCTCCATTTTCATCTGGAGGGTGTAAGTCTGTTCCTCCAAAGCCCGGATTTTCTGCTGGGCGGCAAGGAGGAGCTTCACCGACTGGAACACCATCTGGCGGTTCACCGGCTTTGGCAGCGTCAAAATGCCCGCGTCCTCCACCTTCAGGCTGACGGCGTCCTGCATTTCCGCCTTGACAAACAAAAGCACGCCGCAGCTCCTGTTCTGGGCGGCTTCCAGAGCGAACTGGACGCCGAATTCGTCCGGCAGGGGGGTGTTGACGGCGATGATGTCGAAGCTCCGGTCCACCAGCAGCCGCCTGGCCTCCCCGGCAGAGGGGACGGACAGGGGCGGCTGGAATCTTCCCTGGGGCAGGATTTCCGCAAAAAGCTGCCCCGCCTTCCGGCCGGAGGAAACGACCAGGACGCTGGCCGCGTCTTTTTGTGCAATCACTTGGCGCCTCTCCCTTCCTAGTCAGATGCGGCGGGCCTTCCTTCCAGAATCTCCGGCATGTACTGCCGGATAAAGGGGCTTTGCAGGGCAAGGCCCCGGGCTTCCTCCAGCGAGGCGGGAAGAAGCGCCAGATTCCGGGTGACCGAACGGTCTGCGGTGAAGAGGTTCAGGTCTACAGGGTCCGGGAGGGGGAGCTGCCGCCGGATGCCGTCCAGCCCCGCGTAAATGAGCAGGGCGTAGGCGATATAGGGGTTGGCGGAAGGGTCGGGGGAGCGCAGCTCAAACCGCACATACTCCCCCTTGGCGGCGGGAATCCGAATGAGCTGGGAGCGGTTTTCGGAGGACCAGGTGACATATTCCGGCGCTTTCCGTTCCCCCAGCCGGCGGTAGGATTCCTCGGTGGGATTCAGGAAATAGGTGATCTCCCGCACATGCTCCAGAACCCCCGCCATAAAGGCGTGGCGGTCCGCCAGGCCCCCGGCGCTTTTGATGGACATATTGATGTGCAGCCCGTTGCCGCTCTGACCGGGGAGGGGCTTGGGGGAAAAGCAGGCCGCCAGGCCGTTCTGCATGGCGATGGTCCGCACCACCGACTGGAAGGTGACGGCGTCGTCCGCGGCGGTCAGGGGGTCGCTGTAGCGGAAGTCGATTTCGTTCTGTCCCGGTCCTTCCTCGTGGTGGGAGCTTTCCGGCTGGATGCCCATGCTCTCCAGGGTCAGGCAGATTTCCCGCCGGATGTTTTCCCCCCGGTCCTCCGGCGCGATGTCCATGTAGCCCGCCTGGTCGAAGGGGATGCGGGTGGGGTCGCCGTTTTCGTCGGTCCGGAAGAGGTAAAACTCAAATTCCACCCCGAAGCTGCAGGAAACCCCCATCTTTTCCGCAGCCGCGGCCGCCAGCTTCAGCAGGCGGCGGTTGTCTTTTGGGAAGGGGGAGCCGTCCGGACGGCGGATGTCGCAGAACATCCGCACCACCCGCCCCTGGGCCGGCCGCCAGGGCAGCACCGCCAGGGTGGACGGGTCCGGGAAGAGGAACAGGTCGGACCGCGCTTCATCCCCGAACCCCGGGATGGCCGAGGCGTCGAAGGAAATCCCGTAGCGGAAAGCCCGTTCCAGCTCAGCCGGCATGATGGCGATGTTTTTCTGGCGGCCGGAGGGGTCGCAGAAGGCCAGGCGGATGAACTTGACGTCCTCTTCCCGACAGTAGGTCATGACTTCTTCATAAGAGTACATGGGCATTCTCTCCTTTAAGCGGTACAGCCGGCAAAACCGGCCTAAAATAAAAAACGTTCACCATGCCCGTTTGGGGTGCAGAACCCCCTCGGACATTATGAACGCCATTGCTCATATCCAATCAGTCATTGTATCACTTTTCTGTCTTTTATTATACCGCCCCACAGGGGGAGCTGTCAACGTTCATACTCCACAAAAAACGCCTTTTCCGCCGTCGGGAAATCGTGGGAGGCTCCGGGAAGTCAAAGGGAAACGGCCGGATTTTTGCAAATTATCCAAATTATATTCGACAACACGCTGATAATTCAAAAGAAAATATTTGGATTTCTTGAAAATGATGCTTGACATCCGCCAAAAGATGGTGTATGATATTGCACAGAGGAAACGACGGCAAGGATGTCGAAAATACGGCCTGCCCATGTTTGTTGCCTTTCCTGCGGTCCGCTGACGGAAAAGGGGCGGAGGCAGGAGCGCGGGCCGCTATCGTTTCGGAATACTCTTTTCCATATTTGTCCAAAAGCGGCAAAGGCGTCGCGGGAATATCCCCGCTGCCTTTGCCGCTTATTTTATTTTCAAAGAGGAGTTGTCTGTATGAACACCATTACCACAGTATTCGGCACGAACGTTTTCAGCGATGCTGTCATGCGGGAACGGCTTCCGAGGGAGACCTACAAGCAGCTTCAGCGCACCATCAAACAGGGCAGGCACCTGGACAACGCCGTCGCGAATGTGGTGGCAAACGCCATGAAGGACTGGGCCATTGAAAAGGGCGCCACCCATTTTACCCACTGGTTCCAGCCCATGACCGGCATCACCGCCGAGAAGCACGACAGCTTCATCACCCCCACCGACGACGGGCGGGTGATTCTGGAGTTTTCCGGCAAGGAGCTGATCCAGGGCGAACCGGACGCCTCCTCCTTCCCCTCCGGCGGGCTCCGCGCCACCTTTGAAGCCCGGGGCTACACCGCCTGGGACCCCACCTCCTACGCCTTCATCAAGGGCAAAACCCTCTGCATCCCCACCGCCTTCTGCTCCTACGGCGGCGAGGCGCTGGACAAAAAGACGCCCCTGCTCCGGTCCATGGAGGCCATCAACCGTCAGGCCATGCGGGTGCTGAAGCTCTTCGGCGATACCGAAACCACCACCGTCCGCACCACGGTGGGGCCGGAGCAGGAATATTTCCTGGTGGAGCGGGAGATGTTCGACAAGCGCCCGGACCTCATCTACACCGGCCGCACCCTCTTCGGGGCCAAAGCGCCCAAGGGCCAGGAGCTGGACGACCATTATTTCGGCACCATTAAGACCCGGGTGGCTGAGTTTATGGAGGACCTGAACGCCGAGCTCTGGAAGCTGGGGGTGCTGGCCAAAACCGAGCACAATGAGGTGGCCCCCGCCCAGCACGAGCTGGCGCCGGTCTTTACCACCACAAACATCGCCGCCGACCACAACCAGCTCACCATGGAGCTGATGCAGCGCATCGCCAAAAAGCACGGCCTGGTCTGCCTGCTCCACGAAAAGCCCTTCGCGGGCGTCAACGGTTCCGGCAAGCATAACAACTGGTCCATTTCCACCGACACCGGCAAAAACCTTCTGGACCCCGGCGACACCCCTTATGAAAACGCCCAGTTCCTGCTGTTTTTGTGCGCCGTCATTCAGGCGGTGGACGATTATCAGGACCTGCTGCGCATCTCGGTGGCGTCGGCCGGCAACGACCACCGTCTGGGGGCCAACGAAGCGCCCCCCGCCATCGTTTCCATGTTCCTGGGGACCGAGCTCACCGAGATCCTGGACGCCATCGAAAAAGGCGAGGAATACGGCTCCCGGGAGAAGGAGATCTATAAGGTGGGCGTCCACATCCTGCCCCGGTTCCCCAAGGATTCCACCGACCGCAACCGCACCTCCCCCTTTGCCTTCACCGGCAACAAATTCGAGTTCCGGATGCTCGGGTCCAACGACTCCATTTCCGGCGCCAACATTGTTTTGAACACCGCCGTGGCCGAAAGCCTCCGGCAGTACGCCGACGCGCTGGAGAAGGCGGAGGATTTTAACGAAACCCTCCACGCCCTGATCCGCGATACCATCAGGTCCCATAAGCGTATCATCTTCAACGGCAACGGCTACGATGCCGCCTGGGTGGAGGAAGCCCAGCGCCGCGGGCTGCTGAACCTGAAAACGGTGCCGGACTGCCTGCCGTATTTCACCAGCCCCAAGAACGTCGCCCTTTTTGCCGCCCACAAGGTATTCAGCGAAACGGAGATCCGCGCCCGGTACGATATCCTGCTGGACAATTACAGCAAGATCCTCAACATCGAGGCGGTCACCATGCTGGATATGGCCAAAAAGGACCTGCTGCCTGCTTATTCCGCCTATACCCGCCGGCTGGGGGAGACCATCAGCGCCAAAAAAGCCGCGCTCCCCGGCGTGGACTGCACCTATGAGGAGGAGCAGCTGAAAAAGGTTTCCGCCCTCTGCGGCTGTATGTATCAAAAGACGCAGGTGCTGGAGGACGCGCTGCTCCGTCTGGACCAGACGGAATGCGACGGGCTGGCCCGGGCCAGATATTACCAGCAGACCGTGTTCAGCGCCATGAACGAGCTGCGCATTGCGGCGGACGAAATCGAAAGCATCGCCGACCGGAAATTCTACCCCTATCCGAACTACGGCGACCTGCTCTTCGGCGTGCGGTAAGGAATTGCCGGCGCCGGCCCAAACGACCAAAAGGAGAGGACAATTATGTGTTCCATCATGGGATATTGCGGCGCCGGGCTCCCGCTTGCGCGCTTCCGGGAAGGGTTTGACCGAACCAAATCCCGCGGCCCGGACGACACCCGCGTTATTGATACAGGGAAAGGGTGGCTGGGCTTTCACCGCCTGGCCATCATGGGGCTCCAGCCGGAGGGCATGCAGCCCTTTTCCCTGGGCGGGGATTATCTGGTCTGCAACGGGGAAATTTACGGCTTCCGGAAAATCCGGGCCGGGCTGGAAAAGAAGGGGTATTCCTTTTTGAGCGAGTCCGACTGCGAGGTTCTGCTCCCCCTTTACCGGGAGTACGGCACGGAGATGTTCCGGATGCTGGACGCGGAGTTTGCCCTGATCCTCTATAACGGAAAAACTGGCAGATACCTGGCCGCCCGGGACCCCATCGGCATCCGGCCCCTGTTTTACGGCCGGACGGAGGACGGCGGCATGCTCTTTGCCAGCGAGGCCAAAAACCTGGCGGGGCTTTGCGGGAAGATTTATCCTTTTCCCCCGGGGCATTACTTTGACGGGGAAAAATTCGTCTGCTACCGGGATATGGGGAAGGTGGAAAACGTCTGCCGTGACAGCTTAGACGAAATCTGCCGGAATATCCGGGAAAAGCTCACCGCCGGCATCGAAAAACGCCTGGATTCGGACGTCCCCCTTGGGTTCCTGCTGAGCGGGGGATTGGATTCCTCCCTGGTCTGTTCCGTTTCGGCAAGGCTCCTCGGCAGGCCCATCGACACCTTCGCCGTGGGAATGGATACGGACGCCATTGACCTGAAATACGCCAGGCAGGTGGCGGACTATCTGGGCTGTCGCCACCATGAGGTCATCATCACCCGGGACGACGTATTGGAGGCCCTTCCCACCGTCGTGCAGGCCCTGGGAACCTACGACATTACCACCATCCGGGCCAGCATCGGGATGTACCTGGTCTGCCGGGCCATTCACCGGGACACGGACATCCGGGTGCTCCTTACCGGCGAAGTTTCCGACGAGCTTTTCGGCTACAAGTACACCGACTTTGCCCCCAGCGCCCGGGCGTTCCAGGAGGAGTCTCAAAAACGGGTGCGGGAGCTTTATCTTTACGACGTGCTGCGGGCGGACCGCTGCATTTCGGTCAACTCCCTGGAAGCCCGGGTACCCTTTGGGGATTTGGATTTTGTGGAATATGTCATGAGCATTGACCCGGAGAAAAAGCGCAATGTTTACGGGAAAGGGAAGTACCTTCTGCGGAGGGCTTTCCAGGGGGATTATCTCCCCGAATCCATCCTGATGCGGGAGAAGGCCGCTTTTTCCGACGCGGTGGGCCACTCCATGGTGGACGACCTGAAGGCCTACGCGGAGGAACGGTACACCGACGCGGAATTTGAGGCGGGCCGCCGCAGGTATGAATACGCCCGGCCCTTTACCAAGGAATCCCTTCTTTACCGGGAACTGTTTGAAGCCTTTTACCCCGGCCAGGCCGAGATGGTCCCCGGCTTCTGGATGCCCAACCCGGACTGGGAGGGCTGCCGGGTTTCCGACCCTTCCGCGCGGGTCTTAGCAAACTACGGGGACAGCGGAAAATAAACGATTGGGAGGAATCAGTTTGGAACAGGTACACAACGGACTGCGCCGCCGGTCCTTTGAGCATGACGCCTGCGGCATCGGCGCGGTGGTCAATATCCGGGGCGTCCAGAGCCGCCGGGTGGTGGACGACGCCCTGAAGATCGTGGAAAAGCTGGAGCACCGCGCCGGCAAGGACGCCACCGGGGAAGTGGGCGACGGCGTCGGCATTATGCTCCAGGTTTCCCACCCCTTTTTCAGCGCCATCGCCAAAGAGCGCGGCCAGGAGCTGGGGAAGGAACGGGAATACGGCGTGGGGATGTTTTTCTTCCCCCAGGATATGGTGCTGCGAGCCCAGGCCCAGAAGCTTTTGGAGGTCATTGTCAAAAAGGAGGGGCTGGATTTCGCCTTTTGGCGGAAGGTTCCGGTTCATCCGGAGATTCTGGGGCAGAAGGCCCGGGAGTGCATGCCGGAGATTTACCAGTGCTTTATCCGCAAGCCCAAGGACATCCCGGCCGGCATCGCCTTCGACCGCCGGCTCTATGTGGTGCGCCGCGCCTTTGAGCAAAGCGGCAGCAGCACCTATGTGGTTTCCCTTTCCAGCCGCACCATCGTCTATAAGGGAATGTTCCTCGTCCGCCAGCTCCGCGGCTTTTACGACGACCTTCAGGACGAGCGGTACGTCTCTGCCATGGCTCTGGTCCACTCCCGCTTTTCCACCAACACCACCCCCAGCTGGCAGCGGGCCCATCCCAACCGGTTCCTGCTCCACAACGGGGAGATCAACACCATCCGCGGCAATGTGGACCGGATGCTTGCCAGGGAAGAAACCATGCATTCCCCCTTCCTCCAGGCGGATATGGACAAGATCCTCCCCGCGGTGGACCCCAGCGGCTCCGATTCCGCCATACTGGACAACGCCGTCGAGTTTATGGTGATGAACGGCATGGAGCTGCCTTTGGCCATGATGGCGGCCATCCCGGAGCCTTGGGAGAACGAGGACGGCATCAGCCGGGAAAAGCGGGACTTTTACCACTATTACGCCACCATGATGGAGCCATGGGACGGCCCCGCCTCCATCCTGTTTTCCGACGGCGACCTGGTGGGGGCCACCCTGGACCGGAACGGCCTGCGGCCCTCCCGCTGCTATATCACTGATGATGGTTTCCTGATTCTCGCTTCCGAGGTGGGGGTGCTGGACATCCCGCCGGAGCAGATTGTCCAAAAGACCCGTTTGGAGCCGGGAAAAATGCTGGTGGTGGATATGCGCCAGGGCCGGGTGATCTCCGATGAGGAGCTGAAGAACTCCTACGCCCGGCGTCAGCCCTACGGGGAATGGCTGGACCGGAACCTGGTGAACCTTTCCTCCCTCAAAGCCCCCAACCAGAAGGTGGAAACCGCTCCCCAGGAGCTTCGGGACAAGCTCTACAAGGCTTTCGGCTACACCTATGAGGATATCAAAACCGCTATCCTCCCCATGGCCCGGGACGGCGGCGAACAGACCGCCTCCATGGGCATCGACATCCCCCTGGCGGTCCTTTCCGACAAGCATCAGCCCCTGTTCAACTACTTCAAGCAGAGCTTTGCCCAGGTGACCAATCCCCCCATCGACGCCATCCGGGAAAAGGTGGTCACCAGCACCACAGTCTATGCCGGCGCGGAGGGCAACCTTCTGGAGGAAAAGCCGGAGAACTGCGCCGTATTGCAGATTGACAGTCCCATCCTCACGGGGATCGACATGCTGAAGATCAAAAACCTCCGCCATGGCGGCCTGCGCACCGCCGTAGTTTCCCTGCTTTACTATCGGAACACCCCGGTGAAAAAGGCCCTGGACCGGCTTTTCGTGCAGGTAGACAAGGCCTATAAAAACGGCGCTTCCATTATCGTCCTTTCCGACCGGGGCGTGGATGAAACCCATGTGGCCATTCCCTCGCTGCTGGCGGTGTCCGCCATGGAACAGTACCTGATCCGCACCAAAAAGCGCACCGCCGTTTCCATTATCCTGGAAAGCGGAGAGCCCCGGGACGTCCACCATTTCGCCACGCTGCTGGGCTACGGGGCCATTGCCGTTTACCCCTATTTGGCCCATGAAGCCATCGGGGAGCTCATTGAAAACCACATGCTGGACAAGGACCTTTATCTGGCCATTGCGGATTACAACAGGGCTGTCCTGAACGGCGTGGTAAAAATCGCCTCCAAAATGGGCATCTCCACCCTGCAATCCTACCAGTCCGCCCAGATTTTTGAGGCGGTGGGCATCCGCAAATCGGTGGTAGACGAATACTTTACCAACACCGTCAGCCGGGTGGAGGGCATCGGTCTGGAGGAAATCGACCAGGACATCCACGCCCGCCATTCCCGGGCTTTCGACCCGCTGGGGCTGGGCGTGGACACCGCTTTGGATTCCTCCGGCAGCCACAACCTGCGCAGCGGGCCGGACAAGGACGACCACCTTTATTCCCCCCAGGTCATTGTGGCGTTACAGCAGGCGGTCCGTTCGGGCAGTTTCGAGAAATTCCAGCAGTATACCGCCCTGGTGGATGATGAAACCCGTCCTCACACCCTGCGGGGCCTCCTGGATCTCGCCTTCGACCCGGAAGGCGGCGTTCCTCTGGAGGAGGTGGAGCCTGCTTCCCAAATTGTGAAGCGGTTCAAAACCGGGGCCATGTCCTACGGCTCCATTTCCGAGGAAGCCCACAAATGCCTGGCCCTGGCCATGAACCGGCTGGGCGGCAGATCCAATTCCGGCGAGGGCGGGGAGCTTCCGGAACGGCTGGGATCGGAATATTGCAGCGCCATCAAGCAGGTGGCCTCCGGCCGGTTCGGCGTCACCAGCGAATACCTGATTTCCGCCAAGGAAATCCAAATCAAAATGGCCCAGGGCGCGAAGCCCGGCGAGGGCGGACATCTGCCCGGAAAGAAGGTCTATCCGTGGATTGCTAAGACCCGGTACTCCACCCCCGGCGTTTCCCTGATTTCCCCGCCGCCTCACCACGACATTTACTCCATCGAGGACCTGGCGCAGCTGATTTACGACTTGAAAAACGCCAATCCCAGCGCGGATATTTCGGTGAAGCTGGTTTCGGAAGCGGGCGTTGGCACCATCGCGGCCGGCGTGGCCAAGGCGGGGGCCAGCGTGGTGCTGATTTCCGGCTACGACGGCGGCACCGGGGCCGCCCCCCGCAGCTCCATCCACAGCGCCGGGATGCCATGGGAATTGGGGCTTGCGGAAGCCCATCAGACCTTGATGGAGAACGGGCTGCGCTCCCGGGTGCGGCTGGAAACCGACGGCAAGCTGATGAGCGGCCGGGATGTGGCCATCGCCTGTATGCTGGGGGCCGAGGAATTCGGCTTTGCCACCGCCCCGCTTGTGGCCATGGGCTGCATGATGATGCGGGTCTGCAACCTGGACACCTGCCCCTTCGGCATCGCCACCCAGAATCCGGAACTGCGCAAGCGCTTTGCCGGCAAGCCGGAATATGTGATGAATTTTATGCTCTTCATTGCCGAGGAACTGCGCCGGATCATGGCAAAACTGGGCGTGCGCACGGTGGATGAGCTGGTGGGCCGCACCGATCTGCTCTGCGTCCGCACCCCGGCGGTGAACCAGCGGGCGGCCACG
>DVFM01000034.1 GCA_018713245.1 Candidatus Merdivicinus intestinavium | reverse complement strand
CCGTCATTTTGCTTGCAAAACGACGGGTTAGAATTTTCCAAGCTTTTATCGGCGGCTCATTTGCGTCAGCAAACAACACCTCTTTGTGCAATTTGCCAGACCATTCTCTCTTTTTCGACAGGCTGAAGCGGCCTCCCCTCGGAGACCGCTTCTTTTTTGCTGTCGTTTACGCCCCGCGGAAAAACAGGAACATAATCAGGACAATTGCACCGAAAGCCAGGAGGACGGCCGGGAACAGCACCAGAAAGGCCGCGATAATCATGGCCGGAATATCCTTTTTCTCCAAAGGCGTATCCTTGATGCGGCTGCGGAACTCTTTTTCCTTTTCCTCAACCTTCAGGTTCCGTTCAAGCCTGCGGTTTTTAAAAAAATTCAGCATCATATCCCTCCCGGCACAGCGGCGGTTTTACTTGATTACGGTGTGGTCCAGCGGATGATGGCAGGCCACGAAATGGCCCGGAGCCGCCTCAACAAAGTCCGGAACAACCTCGCGGCAGACGTCTGTGGCATATTTGCAGCGGGTGTGGAATTTGCAGCCCTTCGGGGGCTTCACCGGGCTGGGGATATCCCCTTCCAGCGGCACAATCTGCTTGCGGCGTTCCAGGTCGGTGGTGGGAATGGCCAGCAGCAGCGCCTCGGTGTAGGGGTGCAGCGGATGGGAGAACAGCTGCTCCGAATCCGCCAGCTCCACCACGTTGCCCAGATACATAACGGCAATGCGGTCGCTGATATACTTGACGACGCTCAGGTCATGGGTGATAAACAGGTAGGTCAGGTGCTCTTTTTCCTTCAGGTCCTGCAGGAGGTTGATAACCTGGGACTGAATGGACACGTCCAGAGCCGAAACCGCTTCGTCGCAGACCACGAACTTCGGCTTCACCGCCAGAGAACGGGCGATGCCGATGCGCTGGCGCTGGCCGCCGGAGAACTGGTGGGGATACCGGTGGATCATATAGGACGCGAGGCCGCAGTCCTCCATGGTTTTCATGATATAATCCATCATGCTGTCGTCGTTTTTGGCGAAGAAATTGTGGGCAAGCAGCCCCTCGCCGATAATCTGGCCCACCGTCATGCGGGGGTTCAGGGAGGAGTAGGGGTCCTGGAAAATGAGCTGCAGGTCCCGGCGGAGCTGGCGCATCTCCTTGTATTCGAGCTTTGCCAGGTCGATGCCGTTGTCCCGGTACTGTTCATATTCTGCGAAGCCGGGGTCGTTTTTATGCTGCTCCCGCAGCGCGTCCACTTTCGCGTGCCGTTCGGCCAGCTCTTTTTCCTTCTCCAGAATCTTTTTCTGGTACTCCTGAATTTTAGCGTCCAGCTTGAGCGCCTTTGCCTGCTCGGAAGCGCCGCTTTTTCCGGCTTCCTTTTTGGCCTTGGCGCGGGCCAGAAGGGCGTTCTGCTGAATCTGGCATTCGTTGCAGGATTCGTTCAGTTTATGCAGGTCGATGGCCGACTGGTACTGAAGCTGATAGGCCTCCGAAACCGGCTTCAGGTCCGGAGCGGCCAGCAGGCCGCCCACCAGCTGCGCCAGGTCGAGCATCTGATGATACGCTTCCTTCTCCGCCTGCCGCTTCTCGTGGTGCTTTGCGCGGCGGCCCTTTTCGTCCAGCGCGTCATATTCCTTGGAAATCCGGTCCCGCTTGGCTTCCAGGTCCCGCAGCTTGCTGCGCCCGGACTCCAGATTTTTCAGAGCTTTGGACACATAGCTGGGGGCCAGCGACTCCACCGAGCGGCCGTAATACATGGTTTTGCCCTCGGTCTGATGGTAAAGCTGGAGCAGCACCCGGCCCAGGGTGGACTTTCCGCAGCCGGACTCCCCGACCAGGCCCAGGGTTTCGCCCTCGTAAATGTCCAGGGAAATGTCGTCGTTCGCCTTGACATAGAGCTGCTCGCCGCCGATGCTGGTCTTTTTGAGGGGGAACCACTGCTTCAGGTGGGAAATCCTGAGCAGCACCTTGCGTTCGTTCTGATTATTCTCCATGCCGCTCCTCCTTTCCGGCCGAAAACTCCTCTGTGCGGTTCTGCTTATAGGGGTAGAAGCAGCGGACCTGGTGTCCGTCCTCCACCTGGTAAAGGCCCGGCTCTTCCTGCCGGCATTTCTCCGTGGCGTACTTGCAGCGGGGCGCGAATTTGCAGCCCTTGGGCAGGTCCAGCGGATGAGGCACCGCGCCGGGAATCGCTTCCAGGCGGACGCCAGCGGGGGTGTTCAGCCGGGGGATGGATTCCATCAGGCCCTCGGTATAGGGGTGGGAGAAGGGGTTTTTCCCGAAGATGGTCTCCACGGGCGCCTTTTCGACCACCTGGCCGCAGTAAAGCACTGCGACGTCGTCGGCCATCTCGTTGATTACCCCCAGGTCATGGGTGATAAAGAGGATGGAGGTGCCGTTTTCTTCCTTCAGGTCGTTCATCAGCTTCAGAATCTGGGCCTGAATGGTCACATCCAGAGCGGTAGTGGGCTCGTCCGCAATCAGCACCCGCGGACGGCAGGCCAGCGCCATGGCGATCATGACGCGCTGGCGCATGCCGCCGGAAAGCTGGTGCGGATACTGCTTCAAAACCCGTTCGGGGTTCGGAATCTTAACCGCCGCCAGCATTTCCAGGGAGCGCTGGCTCGCTTCCTTCCTTTTCAGCTTCTGGTGGGTGAGGAAAACCTCATTGAGCTGCCGCTCCACGGTGAAAACGGGGTTCAGGGAGGTCATCGGCTCCTGAAAAATCACCGAAATCTTATTGCCGCGGATTTTGTACATTTCCTCTTTGGTGCACTTGGTCAGGTCCTGGCCTTCAAAGAGGATCTCGCCGCTGTCGATATAGCCGTTTCCGTCCAGGAGCTGCAGAATGCTCATGGCGGAAACGCTCTTGCCGCTGCCGCTTTCCCCCACGATTCCCAGGGTCCTGCCGGACTCCACCTGGTAGGAAACGCCGTTTACGGCTTTGACGATGCCCTTCTTGGTTTTAAAGAAGGTGTGCAGGTCGCGCAGTTCCAATAATGCCATAAAAAACGCCTCCTATCTTTCGTTGGATTTCGGGTCGATGGCATCGCGCATGCCGTCGCCGATGAGGTTGATGCTGATTACCGCCAGGCTCAAAGCGATGGAGGGGAACACCC
This sequence comes from Candidatus Merdivicinus intestinavium, assembly GCA_018713245.1. Taxonomy (GTDB): domain Bacteria; phylum Bacillota; class Clostridia; order Oscillospirales; family Ruminococcaceae; genus Merdivicinus; species Merdivicinus intestinavium. The sequence continues at coordinate 70,889 of DVFM01000034.1, read as the reverse complement.
ACCGCCACCACATGTTGGCGATGACGTCCGAGCTCTGGGCGCTGTTGAGCATGTTGCCCCAGGTCGGGCTGGGTTCCACCACGCCGAAGCCCAGGAAGGAAAGGCTGGACTCGGTAAGCAGGCATGTGGCAAAGGACAGGGTGGTATTCACGATAACAACGGTGATGACATTGGGCAGAATGTGGCGGAAAATCAGGGTGAATTCCCGGATGCCCATGGCCTTTGCCGCCGTAACATACTCCTGCTCCCGGGCGGAGAGGATCTGGGCGCGGATCAGCCGCGCAAGCCCCGGCCAGGAGAGAAGCCCCAGGATCACCATAATCATGCTGATGCGCCCCAGCTCCGACAGATTGTTCCCGACGATGGCCGACAGAACGATGGCCAGCGGCAGGAAGGGAATGGACATGACGATTTCGGTCAGGCGCATGAGGATGTTGTCAATCCAGCCGCCGTAATACCCGGAAATGCCGCCCACAATCACGCCGATGATGGTGGAGATAATTACCGCGATGGCGCCGATGGTCATGGTCATCCGGCCGCCGGAGAGCATCCGCATGGCGACGTCGCGGCCGTAGTGGTCGGTTCCGAACAGGTAGCCCTTCAGGCCCCAGCCGGTAACATGGCCGTCCGCGTCGATGGCGTAGTTCTGGAAATAGCCGGAATCCAGCTCCACAATGCCGGTGAGCTCCGGCGCGCTGGCCTGGCCGTAGATATCGTTGCCCCAGGAATAGACGCTGCCGTCCGCGGTGAGGACGCTGAAATGGAAGCGCCCGCCCGCGATGGAAGCGGCGTTCCCCTGAACGGCTTCCGGAACCTCAAAGAGGCCGTAGTCGTTGGTGCCCCAGACGTAGACTCTGCCGTCCGCCGTCACAGCGGCGGACGCGCGGTCGTTGACGGCGATGTCCACGACCTGCCCCTGAATCTCCTCCGGGATATTGGCGAAGGGGGTGGTGGCGTTGCTTAACATCACAACCTGCCCGTCCTTTGTCAGGGCAAAGGCGGTGGTCAGGTTAACGGCCACCTTGTCGATATTCCCCTGCAGTTCGCTGGGAAGGGCCACGCTGACGCCGTTGGGGTTGCCCCAGTAATAGAGCTTCCCGCTTTCCGTAACGGCGAAGGAGACCTGATAACCGGCGAAAATCTGCTTGATATCGGTGGCATTCTGCACATCAAAGGGAATGTTGTCGAGTCCCAGGCGGTCGTATCCCCAGGTGACGACCCGGCCGTTTTCGGTCAGGGCCAGGGCATGGTTGTAGCCCGCGGAAACCTGGACGTATTTCTGGCTGTCATCCGGCATGTTGTTCTTCAGCTTATCGCTGAGCTTGCCCCACTGATAGAGTTTGCCGTCCTGGTCCACCCCGACGCTGAAGGTTGCGCCGGCGGAAATCTGCTTGGCGTTGTTTCTCAGCTCGCTGGGAACGTCCATCATGTTAAAGCCGGGGGAAACGTTCTGCTGGGTCAGGTCCTGGTAATTGACGTCCAGGGGGTAGATGGCGGAACCGATAAAGACGGTGAGGAAAATCAGAAGGAATACGATCAGGCCGAACATGGCCACCTTATTGCTGACAAAATTCCGGACAATGGTGCGGAATGGGCTCTGCATCTGCTCTTCCTTGAGCAGATCGCGTTCCTTTTCCTTGACGCCGAACAGGCGCTTCAGCATCAGGGTAAAGGAGCCGGCGCGTTTTTTCTCTTGTTTGCTCATTTCCGTGCCTCCTTCCCTACTGCAGCTTGACCCGCGGGTCGGCAATGCAGTAAGCGATATCCATCAGCAGGTTGCCGATCAGGGTAATAACCACATAAAACATCATCATGGCGAGGTAAAGGGAGCTGTCCAGGTTCCGGAGGGCGGTCAGGATGGTGTTTCCAAGGCCGTTCCAGAGGAAGATGCTCTCGATTACCACCGAGCCGCCGAAAATGCTGACGAACCAGCTGGTAACAATGGTGACGATGGGAATGAGGGCGTTGCGGAAGGCATGGGAATAGATGACCACCTTTTCCCGCAGGCCCTTGGCGCGGGCGGTGCGGATATAGTCCTCCCGCAGAGCGTCAATCATCGCCGCGCGGACATAGCGGAGGATGCCGCCGATGGAACAGAAGGTGCTTACCAGCAGCGGAAGCCCCATATGGTACATATAGTCTCCGAAGGCCCTGAGTCCCGTGTAATCCGCGCCGGGCGTGGAGGTGCCGCTGATGGGAAAGATGGGCAGCTTGATGGCAAAAAGGAAGATAAAGACCAGCGATATGACGAAGGTCGGAAGGCTGTAACCCACGATGGAGCCAACCTGCACCGCCTGGTCGAACACTCCCTTTTGGCGGACCGCCGAAATAATCCCCAGCGGGATGGAAATGGCAAACACCAGAACCAGGGAAGCCAGGTTCAGGGCGACTGTGTTAATCATGGGAGTTGCCACTACTTCGACAACCGGCTTTTTGTACTGGCTGGAATAGCCGAAATTGCCGGTCAGCGTGTTGCCCATCCATTTGACATACTGGACGGGAATGGGATCGTCCAGCCCCAGGGACTCCCGGGCGTTTTCATAAGCGATCTGATAACGCTCCGGGTCCGTGGCGGCCAGCTGCTCGCTGACCATATTGCGGGCCGGGTCGCCGGGCACAGCCTTGGTGATGGCAAACATCAGAATGGAAACGATAAAAAATACGAATACCATATACAGCAGCCGCTTCAGCAAATATTTTACCATTCCACACGACACCTCAACTTTCTCTCTTTTTCCTTTTATTTATCATCTATCTCAAACGGCTCTCGCCGCATATTCTGCAAAGTTTCAGTTGTGCTATCCATTTCAATCGATAAAGCGCGGAGACAGCAGAACGCCTCCTTCTCATTTTGGGAAGGCGCGGCCGCCTTATGCAGGGTATGGAAAGCCGGGACCGGTCCGCCAGCCCCGGCCGCATACCGGGAATATCAGGAAAAAGGGCATGCACGATGCCCTTTTTCTCAAAAATCTGCGCAGGGAAAGGGGGAATTACTCGGCAGCTTCAGAGCTTTCGACAGCTTCAGAGTTTTCGGCAACTTCAGAGTTTTCAACAGCTTCAGAGCTTTCGGCAGCTTCAGAGTTTTCAACAGCTTCAGAGCTTTCAGTTGCTTCAGAGCTTTCTGCGGCAGCAGCCTCCTCAGCGGCCTGCACGTCGGCTTCCTCATAGGAGGTGGGCTCGGTTGCTTCGGGGTCGATCCAGGCGTACAGCAGGGTCTGATCCCACTGATGCATGGAGTCGGGATGATAGTTCTGCAGGGTGGGAGTGAAGAAAGCATGGTAGAGGTCGGAGTACAGCGGGATGTCCAGGCAGAGCTCGTTGAAGCGCTTCTGGTATTCCAGCCACTTGGCGTTCCACTCGTCCTCATCCAGGATGTAGCGCATGTCGTTGGTGACGGTGGCAAGCTCCTCATCCTTGATGATGTTGCTGTTGATGAGGCCCATATAGGCGTCGTCCGTGGAGTAGGTATACCAGGGCTGAATGATGGGATAGTAGCTGACAGCCAGGTTGAACATGTTGTACTCGGAACCGGGGGTCTGGAGCTCCGTCAGCATCTGGTTAAAGTCCATCACGGTGGGCTCAATGCGCATGCCGACCTGAGGCGCGTTGGGAACCAGCATGGTGTTCAGCAGGTCCACGACGGGGTTGTCGGGGGTGCAGGCCCATTTGATGACCAGAGGCTGGAGGGTGCCGTCTTCCATCTGTTTGTAACGGATGTCGTCGGTGCCTTCCACGAATTCGCCGCCGTTGGCGTTCAGGGTCCAGCCGTCGGCAATCAGGATTTCCTTCGCGGTCTCGATGTTGTAATCATAATGGTTGAGCTCGGTCTCAACAGCCTCGCGGTTGGCCTTGTACTCAGCCTGCGCGATTCCGTAAGCGCCGTACACCAGCGTGCCGTAGCCCTGGGTGTACTGGTTCATGAACTCGTTCTTGTCCAGGATGTAGGAAACAGCCTGGCGGACAGCGGTGGAAGCGGTGGGGCCTACGTCGCAGTGGAACGCGATCTTGCCGTAGCCCGCGCGGCTCCAGTTGGCGAAGGAGACTTTGCCTTCCTCATAGAGGTCCAGGCCGCGGTTGATTTCGGTGCCGCCGGAAACGCCGGCATAGAGGTCGATGGTGCCCTGTTCCAGCTCGTCCATTGCCGTATCGGCGTTTACTTTCTTAATAACGATGCGGTCGATGTTGGGCTTGTAAGCTTCCGCCCACTGGCCTTTGAAGTTTTCATTGCGCTCCAGAACCGCCTCATAGTTGGAGTTGTCGAAGCTCACGAATTTGTACTGGCCGGAGGTGACGGTGGGGTTGTAGCGCACGCCGGTCTCGGTGTTATTGATGGTTTCGTTCAGCAGATCGGTGGTGAACTCCGCGGACATGGTCGCGCCGCTGCCGTCGTCGGTGATGTCGCAGCCGGGGGCGATGACATGCATGGGGTAAGGAGTGAAGGAAGCGTAGGTCACCTCATAGTGGTAGGGCAGGCTCTCCGCTTTTACGGTGACGGAGAAGGTGTGCTCATCGATGAGGTTCAGGCCGGCAAAGGTGTCGCTTTCGCCGGAGTTCCACGCCTCAAAGCCCACATAGTCGGAACCGGCGGTGTTGTCCGCCTGTATCTCGCCGTACTCATAGGAGCTGATGAGCATCGCGCCGAACACATAGTCTTTCGCGGTGATGGGGGTGCCGTCGGTCCAGGTCAGGTCGTCGGCGATCTCAATCTGGAAAGTCTTGGTGCCATCCTCGTTTTCGGTCTCAGTGTGGTTGACCACGACCTGAGGATCGTATTCATAAGTGGCCTCCTGAGTCAGATCGACGGTGCTGTAGCCGTAAATCAGGCGCCAGATCGCCTGGTTTTCTGCCGAAGCGGTCCAGCCGGGGAACATATCCGCGGCCACGTCGGAAACGGAACCGATAACGAGCTCTCCGCCCTGAATTGCAGTGGGCTCGTCCTCCTCGCTGCTTTCGGTAGCGGAGCTGGCGCCGTCTGCGCTGCTGTCTTCAGAAGAAGACGCACCGGAATCGCTGTTGCAGGATGCAAGGGTCAGCGAAGCGGTTGCAGACAATGCCAGCAGCAAAGCCAACATTTTTTTCATCTTGTAAAATCCTCCTTGCAAGTGTTTTACTTATTATACACGAAACAAGTAAAAATTGCAACATCTTCTTCGGCAGTTAGTTCTACTTACATCCCAGCGTTTTGTGCAAAAAATCAATGATTCAAAAAAGTTTAGAATATTTTATACAGTTGAAGGCGCTTTCATTTGTTTATTATTTCGTTTTCAAAAATTAACATTCTTTTCTGCTTTTGTAAACTGCCTATTTGCACCGATACTGCTTTACAGCGCAAAACTCTTGCATGTTTTATGGCATTTTCATGAATATTACTCGCGTTTATTCTTTATTTTACTCAAATATTCAATATTGACCGCCGATTCAGCCGCCAGCCGCGTCAATTTTCCTTTTCAAACAGAAATCAGGCGGATTTTTTCACAAATCCGACAGGGTTCGCGATTTTCCACGTTTTTCACAAAAACGAAACCGGCGTTTTTCCGTTCCAAAATGAAGCTAAACCGGGCGCTTCCTGCAAAAAGCCGCCTTTCCTCAGATCAGCGCCAGGGATTTCAGGGCAAAAATCCAGAGGAACACGCTGAAGAGGGACAGGATGCTGGAAAAAACCACCTGCTGGGCGGCAAGCTCGCCGTCATGCCCCGCCGCCTGCGCCATTGTAAAGGAAGAAACCGCCGTCGGGGAGGCAAACAGGATGGTGAGGGAGAGCAGAGAGATGCCGCGGAAGCCCAGCAGCACCGCAATGGGGATCATAACAGCCGGCACCACCACAATTCTTCCCAAAAGCCCGATGGCGAGATAGCGGAGATTCTTCCTCACCTCGCCGAAGCGGAAGGTGGCCCCCAGGAGCACCAGCGACAGCGGAGTCGCCACATTTCCCAGGTCCGCCACCGCCTCATCCAGCGCATAGGGCAGCGGGATGGAAAGGAGCTTGAAAACCACCGCCGCAGCGGCCCCGAGAATCAGGGGGTTCGTCGCCACGCCCTTGAGCACCGACAGAATGCCGGTCCTCTTGGCGGAATAGTATTCCAGCGCAAACACCGCCAGGACGTTGAACATCGGCACCGCCACCGCCGAAAGGAGGGCCGCCGTGGCGACGTTCCCCTCCCCATAAATATTGATGGCAACCGGCAGCCCGAAAATCACATAGTTGCTGCGGAAAATCCCCTGGGTCAGGACCGCGCGGCGGCTCCCGTCCTGAACCAGCAGCCGGACTGCAAAAAAGGAGCCGAAAGCAACCGCCAGCACCGAAACCACGGTAAAAAGGATGAGTTTCGGCTGGAAGGCGGTCCGCAGATCGGCGTGGTAGATATTGTTGAACATCATCATGGACATAAATACCTTGAAGCAGAAGGAGTTGCACTTTATGTAAAACGCATCGTCCCCCCACTTCATCAGCCGGGCGATATATCCCACAGCCATGCAGATCATAAGCGGCAGCACCGCGTTGGCGCTGATTATCAGGTTTTCCAATCTCATCCCGGCCTTTCCGTGCGGCATTTTCTGCTTTCAGTGTATCATAATCCGCGCAGTTTGTAAAGCCGTGCCGCCCGCTTTGCTTTTTTACCGGAATCCTGTAGAATTCCACTGTTTTTGGACGAAAGGATAGTTTTTCACAAGACGGTGTGTTATAATGGAGAAAGCAACAATCTCGGCGCATATTTCGAGGAAAGGCGGTTTTTCCATGGTCAAGGACAAAGAATTTTACCGGTCGCTCTTTATTGTGGCGCTGCCGGCGGCTTTCCAGGGGCTGATCTCCATGGGGGTAAACATGCTGGACAATGTGATGGTGGGCTCCCTGGGGGATGTGACGCTGGCGTCGGTCTCCCTGGCGAACCAGGCCACCAACCTGTTCACCTTCATCGTCAACGGCATCGGCGGGGGCGCAGCCGTCCTCATCTCCCAGTATTGGGGAAAACAGGACTACGTCCGCATCCGGCGCATCTTCGGGGTGATCCTGCGGTTTGCGGCGGTGGTCTCGCTGGTTGTCTGCGCCCTGGCGGCGCTGTTCCCGGAGCAGGTCATGCGGATTTTCACCAGCGATGCGGACATGATCCGGGAGGGAGCCAAATACGTGCGGATTGTCTGCTTCTCCTACCCGCTGTTTGCCATATCCAACACCATGGTGGTCATGCTGCGGTGGATGGAAATCGTCCGCATCGGGCTGATTGTCTCCTCCATCTCGCTGGTGTGCAATTTCTGCTTCAACTATCTGCTGATTTTCGGCAAGTTCGGCTTCCCGGCCCTGGGCGCCCGGGGCGCTGCCATCGCCACCGTGATTGCGCGGGCGGTGGAGCTCTGCGTCGCGGCGTATTACCTGTTTGTCCGGGAAAAGCGGGTGCGGTTCCGGCTGCGGGACTTCTTTACCCATGACCGGGAAATGTCGGAGGACTTTTTCCGCCACGCCCTGCCCGTCATCGCCGGGGATTCCCAGTGGGGCCTGGTGGGGACGGCCAAGGCGATGCTCATCGGACGGCTGGGCGTGACCATGGTTTCCGCCAATTCCATCGCCGACACCTTCCTTTCCCTGGCGCTGATTTTCACCAACGGCCTGTCCAACGGGGCCTGCGTGGTGGTGGGCAAGAGCGTGGGCCAGAAGGACTACGCCCGCACCCGCCAGTATTCCAACACCATCCAGCTGCTCTTTGCCTGCCTGGGGGTCTTGGTGGCCGGGGTTGTGGTGGCGATGAGCTTCACAGTGCCGTATATTTATAATGTGACGGAGGAAACCCGGAGCCTCGCCTCCACCTTCCTGCTCATCGGCGCGTTCACCCACCTGGGGACCTGCTACCACGCCGCCTGCTTCACCGGCATCAACCGCGGCGCAGGCGACGGAAAATTCGTCATGAAGGTGGACATGATCTGCGGGTGGCTGGTGGTGATCCCGCTGACCTTCCTGGCGGGATTTGTCCTCAAGCTCCCGCTGCCGGTGGTTTACCTGTGCACCCGCATCGACCAGTGCTTCAAATGGATCATCGCCTTTTTCCGGCTGCGGGGGGACAAGTGGATCCGGAACGTCACCCGGGAGTAAAATCCTCCGCGCAGAAACAGAGCGAAAGCACCCCGCTTCCGCTCTGTTTTTTTATTTCTTATACACGATCTTCCGGACGGTTTCCGGCGAGAGGGCGTATTCCTCCGCCAGTTCCTCCAGCCGCGCGCCCTGGAAATACTTCCGGCGGATGTCCCCGTTGCGCTGGGCGTAAAAGGTGCGGGTGCCGGAGCGCTCGCCCCAGGGCCGGCGCTTTTCCGGGGAAGGGATATAGAGGGTCTCGCCGGGGGCGTATTGCTGGAGCTCCCGCAGCAGCCGGTCGGGCAGAATGTCCGAAGCGTTCCGATATTTCATCCCATCCACCCCGCTCTCAGGGGTTGCAGGACGCGAACTCCGCAAAGTCCCGATATTCGGCCAGCTTTGCTCCGTGCTCCGCGATGATCCGCCGCACCTCCCCTTCCAGCTCCCGGGCGCGGGAGGAAATCCCGGAAAGATTTTCGGGATCGTAGCAGGAAAGCAGGTCCATGGGCGGGAAGCGGTGCTCCTCCGCTGCAATGTTCAGCTCCTCCTGGAGATAAACGGCGGCGCCGAATGTGCGGCGGGCGTCCCCCGCCCCGGCATAGGTGTAGATCCGCAGCCAGGTGTAGCAAAGCTCCTGATACCAGTCGGCCAGCCCCTGAAAGCCGGGCGCAGGCGCTTCCGGCCGGGGCGGGCGGCGTTCCTCGAGAAAGCGCCGGACCATCCGGACCAGCTCCCGGGCCAGCCCGCAGAGCTCCTCCGCCGTTTTGGCAAAGAGGATTTTTTCATAGGTTTCGGAAAAGCCGGCCGGCTTCTCCATCCGCTCCAGCTCTTCCAGCTGGCGGTACTGGCTGTAATGGAAAAACGTATGGTTCAGGCAGGCGACGGCCTGGGCAAGATAATCCGCCGTATATCCTGCCGCCAGCCGCGCCTGTCCCAGATTTTCCTCCAGAAACAGCTTTTGGGAAAGCTGCTGGGCGGCGTCCAGCTTTTCCAGCGCCTTGCGGTACATGAATTCGCCATTGCGCAGGTTCTCCGCAAGACGGCGCTGCAAATCCTCAAAGCGTTCCCGGTCCGCATCGGAGCGGGCCCACGCGATTCGGGCGTCCGCCAGGCAGGTGGTGTTGTAGTCGTCCAGATTCACCATGGTTTCCATCCGTTCCCAGGAGCGGGGATACAAATCGTAGCCCACGCCGCCGATGATAAAGGTGCGGGACAGCGTGTCCCGGAACCCATCCTCCGGAATAAAGTAGTCCACCCCGTTTTCCGGGTATCCGGGAATGCGGAGATTGCTGTTTTCCACCAGGAGGCAGATTTGGCCGGGATAATCCCGGTTGATTTTCTGAATCGTCCAATCCAAAATTTTCTGCGGTGTCGTTTGCATCGAATCACCCTTTCTGCATTGTATCCGTACGGCTTACCTTTATCATACCAGACCCGCCGCCCCGGCGCAAGGCCGGTTTTCGTTCAAAAAAAGCTCGCCGCGGCGCCTGCGAGAAAACGAATGCAGCAAAAATCCCGGCACAGACGGGGTGTCTGCGCCGGGACTGCCTGCGCCAATGCTTACAGCATGGATTTGTAAAGGGCTTTGATGTCCTCCAGGGTGGGATCCTTGGGGTTGCCGGGGCGGCAGGCGTCGTCCATGGCGGACTGGGCCAGGAAGGGGATGTCCTCTTCCTTCACGCCGACAGCAGTGAGGTTTTCGGGAATGCCCACATCTTTGGAGAGCTTCTTCACCGCGTCAACAGCGGCTTTGCGGTACTCTTCCTGGGTCATGGAATCCACACCCTCGACGCCCATGGCGCGGGCGATCTCGCGGTATTTCTCGCCGGTAGCGTCGGCGTTGTATTCCATAACGGTGGGGAGGATGATGGCGTTGGCAACGCCGTGGGGGGTGTCATACACAGCGCCCAGAGGATGCGCCATGGAGTGAACGATGCCCAGGCCGACGTTGGAGAAGCCCATGCCGGCAACATACTGGCCCAGAGCCATGCCTTCCCGGCCTTCGGGAGTGCCCGCAACGGCGCCCCGGAGAGATCTGGAAATAATCTCAATGGCTTTGAGGTGCATCATGTCGGTCATTTCCCAGGCGCCCTTGGTGATATAGCCTTCGATGGCGTGGGTCAGGGCGTCCATGCCGGTGGCGGCGGTGAGGCCCTTGGGCATAGAGGACATCATATCCGCGTCGATGAAAGCAACCACGGGGATGTCGTGGGGGTCAACGCAGACAAACTTGCGGTTTTTCTCCACGTCGGTGATGACGTAGTTGATGGTAACTTCCGCAGCGGTGCCGGCGGTGGTGGGAACGGCGAACATGGGGATGGACTTATTGGGGGTAGCAACCGCGCCTTCCAGGGAAACAACATCCGCAAACTCGGGGTTGGCGATGATGATGCCGATGCCCTTGGAGGTATCCATGGCGGAGCCGCCGCCGATGGCGATGAGGTAGTCCGCGCCCGCCGCTTTGAACGCAGCGACGCCGTCCTGCACGTTTTTAATGGTGGGGTTGGCCTTCACATCGCTGTAAACCTCGTAAGCCATGCCGTTTTTGTCCAGCAGGGAGGTCACCTTGGTGGAGACGCCGAATTTAATCAGGTCGGGGTCGGTTACAACCAGCGCCTTTTTGAAGCCGCGGCCTTTGGCCTCGTCAACGATGGCGGAGATGCAGCCTGCGCCGAAATAGGAAGTTTCATTCAGAATCATTCTGTTCATGGGACAACATTCCTTTCCTTTGTTGTGGTCTAAAATCAGAACCTAAAACGATTATACCGCACTCTTGCCCAAAATTCAAGGGGATTTTCAGATTTTTTCCTTTCTATTGGCAAAAAATTCACAATCCCTATTCGTAAAGAAAGCGCTCCGGCAGGGTGACGTGAAAATCTGCCGCCAGGTCGCGGAAATTCTGGGCGGTAATGCTCTGGCACTTGCCTCCCATGGAGAGGACCTTCACCAGAATCTCGGCGGATTTCTCCACCGTATCCATCAGCCCGAAGGTCTCGTCGAAATCGGCGCCGGAGCAGAAGATGCCGTGGTGGGCCCAGATGGCGACGTTGTACTTTTTCATCAGCTCCGCAGTGGCCAGGGCGATGTCCCGCCCGCCGGGGACCATCCAGGGAACGACGCCCACGCCCTCGGGGAACACCACGGGGCACTCGGTGGCCATCTCCCACAGCTCCCGGGTAAACACCTCGTCCTTCAGGGGCAGGACAAAGGTCAGGGCGATGACGTTGGTGGTGTGGGCGTGGAGGATCACCCGGTGTCTGCCGCCGGTGAGCTCCTTCTTGATGGAATGGTTCATCAGGTGGGTGGGAAGCTCGCTGGTGGGGCGGCCCCCTTCGGTGAGGCCCCATACGATGCGGAATTTCGTGCCGGTTTCGTCCACCTCCACGATGCAGATGTTGGCGGGCGGGTCCAGGATGACGTTGCGCATGTATTTCCCGGAGCCGGTCACCAGGAAGTATTCCCCGGCGAGGTTTTTCACCTCCACGCCGATATCCTGCCAATCCCGGCCGCAGGAAAACGCGGCCCTGACCGCCTCCGCCTCCTCAGGCTTGATGCGGTAGGAGTAGTTTCCGCCGTTTCTTTCGTGCCAGCCCTTGCGGAAGGCGTCGTCGGTGAGGCGGATAAAGCCCTGCATAAATGGTTCCCGTAAAATTTCCATAGCGAATAAATCCTCTTTCCGGTTCTTTTTTCATGGAAAATTGTGCAGCCGCCGCCGGGCGGCCGCGTCGGTTTGCCGGCCCGTGCCGGGCTCAGCGTTTCAGAAGGACGTCCTTTTCGTACCGCCGCACTTCGGCAAGCCAGCTTTCCCGCACCGGGACGCCCTGGCGCTCGCAGAACTCGTCCCAGACGGCGGCGAAGGGGTAGAATTTGAGCTCCTCCTGCATCGCCAGCATGGAGGTGAAATCCCCCTCGTCCTGGTAAGATTTCAGCCGGGCATGGGGCGTGAGCAGCGCGGTGAGCAGGGCCTTCTGCATGTTGCGCATCCCGATGACCCAGGCCGCCACCCGGTTGAGGCTTGCGTCAAAGTAATCCAGGCCGATGAACACCCGGTCCAGCGCGCCGCAGCGGACGATCTCGGCCGCAATTTCCCGCACCTCGTCGTCAAAGCGGACCACATGGTCGGAGTCCCAGCGCATGGGCCGGGTGACATGGAGGGCCAGCTTTTCGGAGAACAGCAGCATGGCGGGGATTTTATCCGAGACCATCTCGGTGGGGTGGTAGTGCCCGTTGTCCAGAAGGCAGAGCAGGCCGTTTTTGGCGGCGTAGTTCATGTAGAATTCGTGGGAGCCCACGGTGTAGGCTTCCAGCCCCAGCCCGAACACCTTGGATTCCACCGAATCATAGAGGACGCTGCCGTCCAGCTTCTCGGAGAAAATTTCGTCCAGGGACTCTTTCAGCCGCATCCGGGGCCCCAGCCGGTCGGCGGGGACCTCCTTATAGCCGTCGGGGATCCAGATGTTGTCAAGCGCCGGCTGCCCCAGCGCCTTTCCGAAGCTCTCGGCGATTTTCCGGGAGCATTTGCAGTGGTCAATCCAGTAGCGGCGCTTCGCCGGGTCGGGGCTCGACAGGGTGAGGCTGTCCTCAGCCATGGGGTGAGAGAACAGGGTGGGATTGAAATCCAGCCCCAGTCCCCGGTCCTTCGCGTAGTCCACCCAGGCGCTGAAGTCCGCGGGGATGAGGGAATTGCGCTCCACGGGGCGGTCTGCAACGGAGTAGCTGGCGTGAAGATTGATTTTATGCCTGCCGGGGATCAGCTTCAGCGCTTCATCCAGGTCGGCGGTCAGTTCGTCGAAATTGCGGGCGCGCCCGGGATAATTCCCGGTGGTGGCGATGCCGCCGGAAAGGGAACCGGTGTTCTCAAAGCCCAGGACGTCGTCGCCCTGCCAGCAGTGGAGGGAGATTTTGACGCCGGAGAGCTGCTCCATGGCTTTTTCCGTATCGACGCCCAAAGCGGCGTACAGCTCTCTGGCGGATTCATAACAGGTGGACATGGCAGATTCCTCCTTGATTCTGGGGGTCAATTGGCTTCGGCGCTGATTTTTTTGACGGCGAAGGAGTCGGCAACCGCCCGGCGGGCCTCCGTAATCGTGCTATACTGCCCGGCGGCGATCATCTGGGCCAGGATATTGCCCAGCGCGGTGGCTTCGGACGGGCCGGCGTACACGGTCTTGCCGGTGGCCCGTGCGGTCAGCTCGTTTAAGTACCAGTCCTTGCTGCCGCCGCCCACAATGTGGATGCAGGGCACCGGAATTCCCACCACGTCCTCCATTTCCCGGACCGCCTTGCGGTACCCGTCGGCAAGGCTCCGGTAAATGCAGGCCATCAGCTCCTCATTGTTCACGGGGACCCGCTGGCCGGTGCGGGCGCAGAAATCCTTCACTTCCTCAATCATGCTTTTCGGCGCCAGGAAGCAGTCGTCGGCCACATCCACGCGGGAGGGGAAATCGTCCGCTTTGATGGCAAGGTCGCACAGGTCGTCGAAGCTGTACTGCGTCCCCTGGGCTTTGAATTCGCGGCGGACCGACTGGATCATCCAAAGGCCCATGATATTTTTCAGGTAGCGGAAGCGGTAGCCGTAGCCGCCCTCATTGGCGAAGTTGAGCCTGCGGCTCTTTTCGGAGCAGTCGGGCTCCATCCGCTCCACCCCGATTAAAGACCAGGTGCCGGAGCTGATGTACATGGCGTTTTCCTCGGTTTTCGGCACAGCCAGCACGGCGGAGGCGGTGTCGTGGGTGCCGGGGAGGACGACGTCGCAGGAATACCCGACCTGTTTTGCAATCTCCGGCTTGAGGCTTCCCACTTTGGTGCCGGGCAGATTCAGCTCCCCGAAAATCCGGGCGGGATACCCGAGCTTTTCCAGCAGCTCCAGGTCCCAGGTTCTGGCCTTGGCGTTGACCAGCTGGGTGGTGGTGGCCATGGTGTATTCGTTCACCGCTTTGCCCGTCAGGAGATAGTGGAAATACTCCGGCGTCATCAGCAGGCGCTGCGCCTTCTCCAGATAGTCCGGATGCTCCTTTTTGACCGCCATGAGCTGATAGATGGTGTTGTAGCTCTGCTTCTGGATGCCGGTGCGGGCGTAGAGCTCCTCCGGGGAGATCAGGCGGGCCACTTCCTCATCCATCCCCGCGGTGCGGCTGTCGCGGTAAGCGACGGTGTCCCCCAGGACCTTTCCGTTTTCGTCCAGCAGGACGAAATCGACGCCCCAGGTATCAATGCCCATGGAAACGGGCGTCTTGCCCAGCTCCCCGCAGCGCTTCATGCCGTTCAGGATTTCGGCGAACAGCCGGTCGAAATCCCAGCAGAAGTGGCCGTTTTTCTCCGTATAGCCGTTTTCAAAGCGGTAAACCTCCTCCAGTACGATCTTTCCGTCCTGGACGGAGCCGAGGATATGCCGGCCGCTGGAGGCGCCGATATCCACTGCCAGTGTGTAGGTGATTCCCATTGAACATTCCCCTTTTCTGTCGATAGACTGATGGTCCGAAAGCGTTTCCGGCCGCCCCTTCCGGAAGAGGAACGGGCCTGAAACGTTTCAATCGGGCTATGATCTTATTATACAATAAAAAAAGCGGTTTGAAAAGGACTTTATTTGGGAATTTTCCTAACCGGATTTGCCAAAAACATAGATTTTTCTTGCAGCTGTGCGGGAAGCCGGTTGTCAAAACGGGCGATGTGTGCTAAAATCAAACCAAACCGCACCTGTGCGACCATCGAACCGAAAGGATGATTTCCATGTCAATTTTGTTTGATACCGAGCGGAAAGTGTTCCGCCTGGACGCCGGCTCGTCCAGCTACGCTTTCTGCGTCGGCCCCTGGGGGCAGCTGCTCCACCTGTATTACGGCGCCAGAATTTCGGACACCGACCTGGGCTACCTGCAAAGCGCGCTGAATACCGGCTCCTTCTCCCCCAACCCTCCCGAGGGGGACGACAGCGCCTTTTCCCTGGACACGGCCTTCCAGGAGTACCCGGTGAACGGAACCGGGGATTACCGGGTGGCTGCTTTGGCCATCCGCGGGGAAAACGGCTCTTCCGCCACCACCCTGCGCTACCGCAGCCACACCATCCGCCGCGGGAAATATGCCCTCGACGGCCTGCCGGCGGTTTACGCCGCCGAGGATGAGGCGGAAACCCTGGACGTTCTGATGGAGGACCCCCTCACCGGGGCGGAAGTCCATCTCCTTTACGGCGTCCTGGACCGGTACAGCGCCATTACCCGGGCGGCTGTCATCCGCAACAGCGGCCAGTCCCCCTTTGTCATTGAGAAAGCCGCCAGCGCCGCGGTGGATTTCCCCACCATGGACTTTGACCTGGTGCACCTTTACGGCCAGTGGGCCGGGGAACGCCAGATCTGCCGCGCCCCCCTCACCCACGACATCCGCACCGTCGCCAGCAAGCGGGGAGCCTCCAGCCACGCCCACAACCCCTTCGCCGCCCTGGTGTCCAGAAACGCCGGCGAAACCTCCGGCGAAGCCTACGGCGCGAGCCTTGTTTACAGCGGCAACTTCGCCATTGAAACGGAGTGCGACTCCCTGGAAACCGCCCGCCTGGTCATGGGCATCAACCCCATCGATTTCGCGTGGACCCTGAACCCCGGCGAGCTGTTCACCACCCCCGAAGCGGTCCTGGTTTACTCGGACGAGGGGCTGGGCGGCATGTCCCGGACCTACCACAAGCTCTACCGAAGCCACCTCTGCCGCGGCGAGTGGAAAGAAAAAATCCGCCCCATCCTGGTCAACAACTGGGAGGCGACCTACTTCGATTTCAACGAAGAAAAGCTGCTGGCCATCGCCAAAGACGCCGCCGACCTCGGCATTGAAATGCTGGTCATGGACGACGGCTGGTTCGGCAAGCGCAACGACGACCGCTCCTCCCTGGGCGACTGGTTTGTCAACGAGGAGAAGCTCAAGGGCGGCTTAAAGCCCCTGGTGGAAAAGGTCAACGCCCTGGGGCTCAAATTCGGCATCTGGTTTGAGCCGGAAATGATTTCCCCGGACTCCAACCTCTACCGCGCCCATCCAGAGTGGACCCTCTGCGCCCCTGGCCGGGAGCCTTCTATCGGCCGGCATCAGTATGTGCTGGACATGAGCCGGAAGGATGTGCAGGACTACCTGTTCGATGTCATTTCCGGCGTCCTGTCCGGCGCCAACATCGCCTATGTCAAGTGGGACTTCAACCGGAACCTGTCCGAAGCGGCCAGCGCGGAACTCCCCCCCGAGCGCCGGAAGGAAACTTTCCACCGCTATGTGCTGGGGCTGTACAGCCTGCTGGAGCGGCTGACCTCCGCCTTCCCCCACGTGCTTTTTGAAGGCTGCTCCGGCGGCGGCGGACGGTTCGACCCGGCCATGCTCTATTATTCCCCCCAGATCTGGACCAGCGACGACACCGACGCCATCGAGCGCTGCCGCATCCAGTACGGCACCTCCCTCGTTTACCCGCCCTCCTCCATCAGCGCCCACGTTTCGGCCGTGCCCAACCATCAGACCGGCCGCGTCACCAGCTTTGAAACCCGGGGCAATGTGGCCATGGCCGGGGCCTTCGGCTACGAGCTGGACCTGACCAAGCTCACCGCCGAGGAAAAGGAACTGGTGAAAAAGCAGGTGGCCCAGTACCACGCCTATGCGCCCCTGGTGCAGGACGGCGATTTCTACCGGCTCATCAGCCCCTTTGAGGACGAAAACCGCTGCGCCTGGATGAGCGTTTCGGCCGACAAGAGCGAAGCGCTGGTCACCTTTGTGGTTCCCCGCACCCGCGTAAACTTCAACAGCTACCTGCGTCTGGCGGGACTAGACCCCCGGAAAAAATATCTGGACGAATCCACCGGCCGCGTCCTGTCCGGCGACACCCTGATGAACGCCGGCCTGAACCTCTCCCGCTCCTACCGCGACGGGGAAAGCGTGCTGATCCATTTGAAGGAGGTCAAAGCATGAACCAACATCCCGCAAACCTTGGCCGGGACTATGCCTTTGAGGGGCGCATTTCGGAGCAGGTGCTCCGGAACTATCTGTCCCGTTCCATGGTGCTGAGCTTTTTCGACAGCGGCAGCGAATACGGCGTCCCGCCGGAAAAGATGACGGAGGAAGCCATCCGGCTCATCACCCAAAGCGGCGCAAAATACATCGCCCGGGCGGCCTGTGCCTGGATTCCGAACGGAAAGGAAATTTCCCGCTGGGAGGAGATGAAGCAGGCGGCGGACGCCCTTCACGCCGCCGACCCGGAGGTAATCCTGGAAGCCTGCATCTTTGAAACGGCCTACCCCTCCTTTGAGGAGTTCGCCATCCCGGCCCATGTCTTCGAGGCCTTCGGGTTTCCGCCGGAAAACCGGAATTTCCGGTATAAAGATATGCTCTTTCCCGACGGCCGGTATGTGGACCACTGGGAAAAGGACGGCAGCGTCCCGGATATGACCCGGCCGGAAACCCAGATGTTTTTCTACTTCCGGGGCTGCCTGTACATCGACCTGGGCTTTGAGGCCATCCACTGCGGCCAGGTGCTGCTCATGGGGGAAACCGACGAACAGTACGCCTGCTGGACCCGGGTCATGAACCTGCTGCGGGACTACGCCAAAACCCACGCCCGGCGGCATTTTGTCCTCCTGAACGCCCACACCCACGGCATTGTGGGGACCGACGGCAAACTGCTTTTTGATTTCCACGCCTACCCTGCCCGTCCGGTGGCCTTCGCCGAGGACCCGCCCCATGTGGCGACGGAGCACAACCCCCAGCGGTGCCGCCTTGTAAGCGGCTGGGGAAACTCCATTTACAACCGGAGCATGGGCGGCCTCACCCACAGCGGCTGGGAGTGCGAACATCTCCCCTATTTCGTGGAGATCGACAACTACGGCTGCCAGCCGCCGGAGCTTTTGAACACCCAGGTGGACTACTATCCCTGGGGCTATGATGAAGTCAGCTGGTTTGCGAATCAGCCCAAATGGTACCGGAAGGAATGGATATCCTACGCCTGGCAGTGGCTCAAGGACAACGACCCGGACGGGTACCTGGAGCTTTTAGGGGGCCGCACCGCCCGGTTTTATGATCCCCAAAAGCCGGATTTGCTGACCCGGGGCACCTTCTATTATGTAAACGGCCCGGAATTTGAGGATTTTGACATCCTTTACGACACCTGGACCGCCGACAACCAATGACGCAAATCGGGCCGGACCCCTGCCGATGGGGTCCGGCCCGATATTTTTTCGCGGGGAAAGCTGCGGCGCAGGGCCGCCGTTCCGGCAGGCTTTCAGCCGACCGGCGCCTTCCGGTTCGGACGGCGTTTGAGGTGCAGAAGCTCCCGGATGTCCCCGAAGAGGGAAGGGCCGGCGGGCGCCAGCAGGAGCCACTTGCCGTCGTGATACGTCCACGTTTCCGCGTAGATTTTCCGCACCTCCTCGGAAAACCGCCCGGGGTCCGCCTCAAACCGCTCCCGCTCCGCCTTCCCGAGGACGATGAGAACGCCGAAAAGGCCCTCCCGCACTTCCAGGGCGCAGAGGGTTCTGCCGCCCCGGCGGTACTTCAGCTCATAAGTCCACGCCCGGCCCCCTTTGGCCCAGACCTTCTCCATATCGTATTCCGCTTCAATCACGGCGCACAGCTCCCGCCATACGCCGTACAGCTCCTGCCCCAGCAGGGCGGAGAGCTCTTCCGGATTCGGAACGTGTTCCGGCATGTTCTTCCCCTCTTTCCCCGAAAATTACGGCCGGAAAGCGGCTTTCCAGAAGCGTTTGGCGCTGGTGGAAAAGCTGTCTCCGGTAAAAAACTCCTCAAAAGCCCGCAGCAGAATCGAGTTGGTGTTCGGCTCATCCACGATGGAACGGGCCAGGAGGGCGTTGTCCGTGATGAGGTTATCCACATTCCACTCCCGGAGCTGCTCCATCAGGTCCTCATCGTTGACCGTCCAGACCAGGAGCCGCTTGCCGCGGTTGTGAATTGCCCGCACCATAGCCGGCGTCACGAAATCCGCCCGGACGCTGAACATATCGACATCCTCCATGTCGTAAAACGGGCCGTAGGCCACCGACAGGACATAGCCGGTCATCAGGCTGCTGTCCAGTTCCTTGACCTGGCGGAGCAGGCTGTACTGCAGGGAGGTGATGATGCACTGATCGCCGAAATTGTGCTCCCGTATGAGCGCCGTCACCGACTCCACCAGCGAATCCTCGTGGCCGGTGGACTTGAGTTCAATGTTCAGGCGCAGCCCGTTTTCCTCGGCAAAACGGAGCGCTTCCTCCAGCGTCGGGATCTTTTCCCCGGCGAATTCCTCCGAGAACCAGCTTCCCGCGTCCATCTGCTCCACATCCGCCCAGCCGGCTTCCCAGACGTCCAGGTCCACGCCGGCCGTCCGCAGGAAATTGCTGTCGTGCATGACGATGAGCGTCCCGTCCCCCAGCTGCTGGACGTCCAGCTCTACCATATCCGCCCCGCTTTCCAGCGCCGACTGAAAAGCGGCAATGGTGTTTTCCGGCGCGCGCTGGGAATCGCCCCGGTGGGCGGTCACAAGCGGTTTCTGCAGCCCCTCGATGACGCCCAGCGTTCCGCGGTCCATCCCGGGGAAAATGTATCCCACATTCATTACCGCCAGCGCCGCCACCACCGACATGGTCCCCCATTTCAGCCGCTTATCCATGGCCCTTCCCCGCGGGAGCTCCAGCGACTTGAGGGGGACGAGCTTTTCCCGCTTCTCCTTTTTCAGCCGGAAAAACAGGGTGCTGGCCGCGGTGCTTACCGCCGGAGCCGCAATGCTGAGCCCCGCCAGCAGCGCCAGCAGATTCATCCATTGGAACAGCGTCAGGAACAGTTCCATGGCCGCCGTCCCCGGGATAAAGATTTTGGAAACCAGCAGCGCCGCTCCCAGAAACGCCAGATATCCCGCCAGAAACAGGCCCATCACCGCCATCTGCCAGCAAAAAAGCCAAAGGGCCGTCCGCATGGCCTTTTTCCGGTTGAGCCGGATGCTGCTCCGGCAGGCCGGGAGGAAGGCTTCCCCTTCCAGCGCGAAGAAATGGACCCCAAACAGCAGCCAGACCGACAGGATCAGCAGCACCGCCGCCAGCACGGCGGCAGCCGCTACCAGATAGGAACGCGCCCCGATATACCGCAGGATAAATTCCGGAATCTGGATGGTGGCAAGGTAAATGAAGATCAGGGGGATACTGGTCAGCGGCGTTACCAGCGCCAGATAAAAAATCATCCCCAGGTTCCGGGGGCGGAACATCCGGACCGCGCGCCGGAACCCCGCCACGAACATCTGCCGGGCCGTGAGCAGCCTCCCCTGCTTTTTGGCGTAAAAATACAGCGACAGCGCCGCCAGCTCCGCCAGCAGGTAAAAGGACACCGCCGCCAGCCCGCACAGGGCAAACAGGAAGCCGGCCGGATGGCGCAGATAACGGAAAATGTTGTCGTTGGTGAGGTAGGTGAGGCCCGCAAGATGGATGGAAGCGTTGAGCATCACCAGCATCGTCGGCACCAGCACCGCAATCCCGGCCAGCTTATAAAACAGCTCGAACCGGAACAGCCCTCTCCCGTTTGCCAGCAGCCGTAAATTTTCCCGGAAAAACCCCCGCATGCCAACCCATTTCCTTTCTCAGTTTCATTCTCTGCTTAGGAAACGGCTCCCGGAGCCTTTCCCCCTCAGTTTTCCAAAAGTTTCCGCGCCTCCGCCGCCAGAAAAAGCGACCCGGCGCAGCAGACAAGTCCATCCTGTCCCGCCAGCTCCGCCGCCCGCGCAAGCGCCTCCTCCAGCCCGCCGAAACGCTCCGCGCGGCAGGATTTCGACGCCTCCGCCGCCAGCTCCGCCGGCTCCACGCTGGGGCGCGGGTTGGGAACAGGGACCGCCAATACCGCGTCCAGCCGCGCAGCCAGCAGCCCCACCGTCCGCCGCCAGTCCTTGTCCGCCAGCATCCCGATCACCCCGATCCGCGGCTTCTCCGGGCAGGCGTCCAGCAGTTCCGCCAGCACCTGCGCGCCCTGGGGATTGTGCGCGCCGTCCAGCACCACGGCGGGGTTTTCCTTCACCGTCTCAAACCGCACGGGGAAACGGACGCTTTCCAGCCCTTCCCGGATGTCCCGGCGGGATACGGGCAGGACGCCGGACACCGCCCGCAGCGCTTCCAGAGCGGTCACGGCGTTCCAAACCTGATGCCTCCCGGCCAGCGGGATGCGGTATTCCTCCCCTTCCCATTCAAATCGGCTGCCCCGGCGGCCCATTTCCAAAATCCGCACCGCGTGGGGGCTGGGGGAATGGAGCACCGCCCCCACCCGGGCGCAGCGGGCGTAAATCTCCGCCGCCGCTTCCGGCTCCTGGAGGGGATACAGCACCGCCTGCCCGCCTTTGATGATGCCGGCTTTCTCGGCGGCGATTTCTTCCAGCGTATTTCCCAGCAGCGCGGTGTGCTCCAGCGAAAGCGCCATAATGACCGAAACGGCCGGACAGGGAATGACGTTGGTGGCGTCGTTTTTTCCGCCCAGCCCGGCTTCCAGCACCACGGCCTCGCATCCTTTTTCGGCAAACCAGCAAAGCGCCAGCGCCGTGCAGCACTCGAATTCCGTGCAGCAAACCCCTTCCCGGTCCAGGGCAGCCGCCCGGTCCAGCACCTTCTCCGCACAGGCGGCGAACTCCTCCTGCGGGATCATCTGCCCGTCGATTTGAAAGCGCTCCCGGAATTCCAGGATGTAGGGGGAGATAAAAAGCCCGGTGCGGTAGCCCCCCGCCGTCAATGCGGACGCCAGCATCGCCGCGCAGGAGCCCTTGCCGTTGCTTCCGGCGACATGCAGGAAGCGAAGCCGGTCCTGGGGATTTTCCAGCCGCCCCATCAGGGCGCGGATGCGGGACAGGGTTCTTTCCGTCCCTCTGGGACGGCTGTGGATGGCGTTCAATGCTTCATCAGGGGTCATGGACGGTTCCTCCTCACCAAAATCGGAATATCCGGAAATTCCTGCGCCGGCCGGACTGTTCTGCGCTCTTTCCCTACCGCTGCGGGGCTGCGGCGCCGGGCCGGGGGACATAGCAGTAAAGGTTGCATTTCAGCATCCCGTTGTACAGCTTCCGGCGTTTGGAGGCCCGCCGGCCGAAATATTGCTCAAATTTTTCGTCCGGAGAAATGACCGCATAGGTAAAGCCCTCCCGCCGCACGAATACCTTCCCCATCTCCCGGTAAATCTGCCGCGCCTTTTCCACGTCCAGCAGGCGCTCGCCGTAAGGCGGATTGGTCACCACAATCCCCTCCTCGGTCACGGTGCGGAATTCCCGGATGGAGCGGGTGCGGATGCGCACGCGCGGCGCCACTCCCGCCTTGTTGGCGTTAAACAGCGCCAGCTCCACCGCTTTGGGGTCAATATCGCTGCCGTAGCCTGCAAATTTCGCGTCCCGCCGCACAAGATCCAGCCCGCGGGTCCGCTCCTCCGCCCAGACTTTCGCGGGGATGCAGCCCCAGCTCTGGGCCGCGAAATTCCGGCCGATGCCGGCGGGGATATTGGCCGCCTTCAGCGCCGCCTCGATGAGAAAGGTCCCGGAGCCGCAGAAGGGGTCGTAAAAAACGCTGTCCCGCCGCACCCGCATCAGGTCGAGGATTCCGGCGGCGAGGGTCTCCTTGATGGGGGCTTCGTTGCCGTTTTTCCGGTAGCCCCGCTTGTGGAGCCCCGCGCCGGAGGTGTCCAGATAAATGCTCACCCGGTCTTTCAGGATGGTAAACTGAATCTGATGGACGGGCCCGGTTTCTTCAAACCATCCCACGCCGTAATGCTCCTTCATCCGCTCCACCGCCGCTTTTTTGATAATGGACTGGCAGTCCGGGATGCTGTGCAGCTGGGAATGGACCGAATGTCCCTTGACGGGGAAAGCGTCTTGTTTCCCGATGAATTCCTCAAAAGGCAGCGCCCGCACCCCGTCGAACAGCTCCGCAAAGGAGCGCGCCTCGAATTCGCCCAGGCAGAGCAGCACCCTCTCCGCCGTGCGCAGCCCGAGGTTGGCCCGCGCCAGGATGGAAAAATCCCCGGTAAAGGACACCCTCCCGTCGCAGGCGGAAACATTCCCCGCCCCCATCCGCTTCAGTTCGCCGGCCAGGACGCTTTCCAGCCCGAAATGGCAGGGCGCCGTGTATTGATATTCCATATTCTTCTCCATTCTGTCAGAATTTAGCCGCCCGCCGCAGGGCGTTTTCTTTTCCTATTATACCAGAAAAATCCCCTCCCGAAAAGGGGAAAACGCAAAAAACGGGCGGAGACAGCGCCTCCGCCCGTTTGAATCCAGCCGGCTTTCGCCGGACCGGAGGTTATTCCTTGACCGGCACGATAACCCCGCAGCCGCCGTTGTTCCGGCGATAAACCACATTGACCGCGCCCGTTTCCCCGTTCAGAAATACAAAGAAGGTGTGTCCCAGCATGTTCATCTGCAAAATCGCTTCCTCCAGCGTCATGGGCCGCAGGGAAACCTCCTTTGTGCGGATGACGTCGTAATCGACTTCTTCCTCCACGGGGGCTTCTCCCGGAATCTCAAAGCCAGACGCCTTCACTTTTTTCTGCAACCGGGTCTTGTTTTTACGGATACGACGGATCAGGTTCTCGATGGCTTCGTCCAAAGCATCCAGCTTATCGGCGTTTTGGGCCTCGGCACGGAAAATCATCCCGTTGGCCCAGACGGTGAGCTCCACGGTCGCCACATCTTTCTGCGCCGACACGGTGATCTGCGTCTTGACGTCGTCAAAAAACTTGTCCAGCTTTCTGAGCTTCATCTCAGCGCGTTCCTTGAACGAATCGGATAGGGTCACTTTTCTTGCAATGTAAGCTGTGTTCATCTTCATGCCTCCTAATCCATTTTGGAAAGGATTCCTTTCCTGTGATACCATTATACCATATTTCCACAGAAAAATCCAGCGTATTTTAAATTTTTTCGGAAAAGAAGCGCAAAAAGTTCACAGTTTCCTCGGAGCCCGGCTCAGACCACCTGCTGCCCGTTGATAAAGACCATACAGGGGTGGGCGTAGGGGCCGCAGGGGTCGGCGTCCTCGTCATAAATGACCAGGTCCGCGTCCTTGCCGGGGGCCAGGGAACCCACCCTGTCGGAAATTCCGGCAACCTCCGCCGCATAGATGGTGATGGATTTGAGGGCCTCCTCCCGGTCCAGCCCGGCGCCGATGGTGAGCCCGGCGCAGAGGGGGAGGTACTGGATGGGGATCACCGGGTGGTCGGTGCACAGCGCCGCGTGGATGCCCGCTTCGTGCAGGAGGGCGGGGCCCTCCACCAAGAGGTTCCGAAGCTCCGGCTTGGATCGGTCGCACAAAACGGGGCCGGCAATGGCCTTGACCCCTTCGGCCGCCAGGATATCCCGCACCAGGTGCCCTTCGGTACAGTGGACGATTACCAGGTCCAGCTTAAACTCCCTGGCGATGCGGATGGCGGTAAAAATGTCGTCGGCGCGGTGGGCGTGGAAGAAGGCTTTCTGCTCCCGCTCCAGCACCGGGATCAGCGCCTCGCACTTGGCGTCGTACTCGGGAAGGTCGAAATCCTCGTCCTCGTCGGCGCGCTCCTTGTCGTCCAGATAGCGCTCCGCCTTCCGGAGCTGGTCGCGGATCAGGGAAGCGGTGGCCATCCGAGTCATGGGGGCGGTATTTTTGTCGTTGTAAACGGTCTTGGGGTTTTCGCCCAGGGCAAACTTCATGCCGATGGCGGGGTCCAGAACCATATCGTCGATGCGGCGGCCCCAGGTTTTGACGGCGGCCCACTGGCCGGAGATGGGGTTGGCGCTGCCGGGGCCGGTGAGGACGGTGGTGACGCCGCCGCGGCGGGCCTCCTCAAAGGTGCGGTCCAGGGGGTTCAGGGCATCGATGGCGCGAAGCTGGGGGGTGACGGGATCGGTGCTTTCGTTGCCGTCGTCCCCCTCAAAGCCCAGGCCGTCCTCCCACATGCCCAGATGGCTGTGGGCGTCCACAAAGCCCGGCAGGACGGTCTTGCCGTCCAGATCCACCACTGTTTCATCGGCGGGCACCTCAGACATGGGGCCGATGGCCTTGATGACGCCGCCCTCGATCTGAAGATAGCCGTCCGGATAGTTCAGTTCCTCCATGGTCAGAATGTTGCCGTGTATCAGTAACATGATGTCGTCCTTTCTTTCAGTCAGTGAATTTCCCCGCGGTCAAACCAGGCGTTGCGCTGGGAGTAGGAAAGCTCGCCGCGGAGGATGCGCTCCCGCGTTTTGTCCGCCTCGGCGATATAAAGGCGGTGCCAGGTGATGAACACCAGGATGGACCAGAGCTTGCGGTAATTGTCCGCTTTCCCCGTGCGGTGGTCCTCCAGCATCTTCAGCGCCGCCTGCCTGTCAATATAGTCGTCCGCTTTGGAGCTCCGGATGATGTCCCGGGCCCATTCGTACAGCTCGTTTTTGAGCCAGACCCGCACCGGCACCGGGTAGCCCAGCTTGGGGCGCATGAAGGTGGCCGGATCCACATAGTCCTGGAACGCATAGCGGAGGATATATTTGGTGGTGCCGTTCTGGAGCTTGTCGGTGTCCTTCAGGGTGGAGGCGAATTTGAAAACCTCCTTGTCCAGAAAGGGAACCCGCACCTCCAGGGAATTGCCCATGCTCAGGCGGTCCCCCTTCACCAGGATATCCCCCTTGAGCCAGGTGGCAATGTCGATATGCTGCATTTTGATGAGGGGGTCCCGGTCCGCCACCTGCTCGTAGTAGGGGCGGGTGAGCTCCGTGTAGCTCTGGTTCGGGTTCCAGCATTTGAGAAACGCCTTTTTCTGCTTTTCGTTAAACAGGAAGGCGTTGCCCACATACCGCTCCTCCAGCGGCATCCCGGCGCGCATGAGGAAGTTTTTCCCCTTCACGCCCTCCGGGATCACATGGGACAGCCCCCGGCAGGCGGCTTTCACAAAGCCCGGCGCATCCTCGAACCGCCCGGCGCCCAGGGAATCCCGGTAGGTCTTATAGCCGGCGAACAGCTCGTCGGAACCCTCGCCGGAGAGCATCACCTTCACATGCCGCGCCGACTCCCGGGCAATCATATAAATGGCCACGGTGGAGGGGTCCGCCACCGGCGAATCCAGGGCGAACACCACCTTTTCAAAGGCGTCCTGGAACTGACGGCAGTTGCCCTTGAGGACAATGTGCTCCACGTTCAGGTGCTTGGCGATCTCGTGGGCGTCGTCCACCTCGCTGTAGGAGGCCACGTCAAAGCCCACGGTCAGCGCCTTGATGCCGGGATTCAGCCGGCTGGCGATGGCGGTGATGACGGCGGAGTCGATGCCGCTGGACAGGAAGGTCCCCACCTCCACATCGGAAATCATATGGTACTCCACCGACTCGGTGAGCACCTTCCGCAGCTTCCTGGCCTTTTCCTCGAAGCTCTCCTCCGAAGGCTTCTGGAAGTCCGGGGAGAAATAGCGCTTGGTCTGCACCCGGCCGTTGCTGCTCACCGTCATATAATGGGCGGCCTCCAGCACGCTGATGCCGGGGGTGAGGGTGTGGGGTTCCGGGACATACTGGAAGGTGAAATAATGCTGGAGCATGGAAGGGTCCACCCGGAATTCGCCGTATTCCTCGTCAAACAGAAACGCCTTGAGTTCCGACGCAAACAGCACCGCCCCGTCCGCGACGCGGTAATAGAGGGGCTTGATGCCGAAGTAGTCCCGTCCGGCAAAGACGCTCTTTTCCTCGGAATCGTAAATGAGGATGGCAAACATCCCCCGCAGCATGCCGATAAAATCCGGGCCGTATTTCCGGTAAAGGGCTACAATGACCTCGATTTCCGAATTGGTCCGGAATTCGACGCCCTCCTCCATCAGGGGTTTGCGCAGGTCGCGGTAGTTGTAAATCTCCCCGTTGAACACCGCCGTAAACCGGCCGTCCTCCGACGTAAACGGCTGCGCACCCGTATCCAGGTCGATAATGGACAGCCGCCGGAAGGCGATGTGGAAGCCGTCCTTCCGCAGGTACTGGCTGTCGTCGGGGCCGCGGTGCCGGATCGCCGTAGACATACCCGTCATCATCTTCTCCGCGTCCGCTTCCCGCTTCCAGTCAAACATCCCTACAAATCCGCACAAATTCGTTCCATCCTTTCCACCGGGCAGAAATCATAGAAAAATATCCTCCCTCGCCCGTCACAAGGAAGGATACCGGACTGCCGTCCTTTCGTGTTCACAGGCGGCAAAAGGACGCCTGATCCTCTTGCCGCCGTTCATTCGTGATTATTTGGAATTGAAAATGTTCAAAATCGCGTCGAAATCGTCGTCCAGAGTGGTGGGCGCAGCCTTTTTCGGCGCAGCTTCCCCTTCTCCGGCGGGCGCTTCCTTGGCGTTTCCGCCGCCTACCCGGGCTTTGGACTTATCCTCCAGGCCGGAGGTGTAGTCCTCGTCAAAGCCGGTGGCGATAACCGTGACGCGGATCTCGTCGTTCATGCTGTCGTCGAACACAAGGCCCCAGTAAATCGCCGCGTCCGGATGGGCCGCTTTTTCGATCATGGTGGAGACAAACTCCGCATCTTCGTAAAGCAGGTCGTTGGAGGCGCAGATATTGATAATGACCGCCTTCGCGCCGGTAATGGAGGTTTCCAGCAGGGGGCTGGAGATGGCCATATCGGCGGCAGCCTCCGCCTTGTCCTTGCCGCTGGCGTAGCCGACGCCCATGTGGGCGATGCCGGCGTCCCGCATGACGGAGCAGAGGTCCGCAAAGTCCAGATTGACGAAGCCGTCGGTGTTGATAAGGTCGGAAATGCTCTGGATGCCCTGCTTGAGCACGCCGTCCACAACCTTGAAGGCGTCCTTAAAGGAGGTCTTCTGGTCGATGACCTGGCGGATGCGGTCGTTGGGGATAATCACCAGGGAGTCCACCACCTTGCTCAAGGCGGCGATGCCCTCTTCGGCGTATTTCATCCGGCGTTTGCCCTCATAGCTGAAGGGCTTGGTCACGACGCCGATGGTCAGGATGCCCATCTCCCGGGCAATATCCGCCACGACGGGAGCTGCGCCCGTGCCGGTGCCGCCGCCCATGCCGGCGGTGATAAAGACCATCTGCGCGCCCTTCATGGCTGCGGCGATTTCCTCGCGGCTTTCCTCGGCCGACTGGGCCCCGCGCTCGGGGTTGCCGCCCGCGCCCTGGCCCTTGGAGGTTTTTTCACCGATCTGAATCTTATACTCCGCACGGGAAATATCCAAAACCTGGCGGTCGGTATTGACCGCGATAAAATCAACGTCCTTGACGCCGTCGTCCACCATCCGGTTGACCGCATTGCCGCCGGCGCCGCCCACGCCGATCACCTTGATATCCACTGTCCTCTGCATATCATTTTCTAAAGTAAAAGGCATTCCTACGTCCTCCTAGTTTATGGGAAAGCGACTGCTTTCGCTGTACCGTATTCATTTTTTTGCAGAACATCCCGAAAAATATTCTAAATATAATCGTAGCAGATTTCAACCGAAAATTCAATAGAAAAATGCGATTTTATTCTGGAAAATCCGCATTTCTTTTGTTCTAAGCGGTCGAAGAAGGGGTGTCCTGGGAAACATCCCCTCCGGAAGGCTCCCCGCCGGCGGATTCCGCCGGCAGGGAGGAGGGATTTTCCCCCTCATCCGGCGTCTCCTCCGCGGCGGAACTCTCCGCGGGCTCCTCTGCGGAAGATTCCGCCGGAGAGGATTCCTCCCCGCCCTCCGGCGCATTTTCTTCCTCCCGGCCGTCGTCCCAGTTCCAGACGCTGACCCCGTCCCCGGGAACCGTCATCTCCTCGCTGGGGAAAAACTGGACGCCGGACGCCGTATCCTGCACGTCCAGAACTCCCGTGGACTCCGGCGTGATAATATCCGCGTACTGCGGGTCTGTCAGCAGCGTCTTGGCGAAAGCGAGCTTGTACGAGAGCTCCGAAAAGGAACCCAGCTGAATCTCGATGCGGTTTTCCCAGTAAAGCGTCAGCGAGAGGCTGTCGGTGAGGTCCACCGCCGTTACGCCGCTGTACTCCGCCTGCCGGAGCGCCGCGAAAAAGGTCCGGACATTCTGAAGGTCGTCCGGCATTTCCGGCTCCGGCTCGTCGTTTTCCTCCGCCAGCGCGGAAGCCTCCTCCCAATTGCGCTGCTGGACCTTTTCCACGTAATCTCCTTCCGCCGCGCCGGTCAGGTCCACGCCCATAATCAGGATGCCGCTCCCGGGTTCCGGCTCGCTCCCGACGGAAAGGATGCGGCCGCTCTGGCTGACAACGAAGCACTGCCCGCCGCTGGAAAGCTGGGCGGAAGGGACGCCGTCGGTGATGGTGACGGTCAGGGCGTTGGGGAAGGAACGGCTGACCTTCACGCTGTCCGCCCGGGTCAGCGCCCCGAGAAGGGCGTCCTCCGCCGAACCGGTGTCCACACGGAGGAGGTTGTCCCCTGTTTTGATTTCCAGAAGGGAGAGGACCTCCTCCTCGCCGTAAAGGGCACTCCCCTCCACCCGGATGGATTCAATGTTGAAAAACACGGTGAGGGAGAGCACGATGCCGGTGGTGCTCAAAAACAGGAAAAGCAGGATGTAGTAAAGGGTGTAATTGCGCTTCCGTTTCTGGCGGCGGTGCTTCTGCACCTGGCGGATGCTTTCGGACCTGGCCGGCTCTGCCCGCCTGGGACGGCGGGGGGGCTGCTGGGGCGGGGGCCTCCGTCCGGACTGCCGGGAGGCGGGAGGACGGGGCGGCGGGCTGCGCCGGGGCGGCTGATGAGTACCCCGGGCGGGCGGCTGCCCGGCCGCCTGCCTGCGCGGCGGCCGCTTCTGCTTTTTCTGGGGCATCCTTACCGCCCTCCCTTCTCCTAAAATTTTTCCGCTCAGTCCTGTTCCCGGACAATCCGGGCGCCCAGCGGACGGAGCGCTTCCTCGATGCGCTCATAGCCCCGGTCGATGTGGTGGATATCCCGCAGGACCGTGGTCCCTTCGGCGGCAAGCCCGGCGGCCACCAGCGCCGCCCCGCCACGCAGGTCGGTGCAGAACACCTCCGCACCGTACAGCTTCGGCACGCCTTCCACCAGCGCCACACGGCCCTCCAGCTTGATCTGCGCGCCCATCCGCCGCAGTTCCGCGGCATGCTTGTAGCGGCTTTCAAAGATGTTCTCCACAAAGACGGAGGTTCCCTCCGCCAGGGCCGCCGCAGCCATCACGGGGGCCTGCGCGTCGGTGGGGAAGCCGGGATACGGCATGGTGCGGACATCCCGCACAGCCCGGAGCCGTTCCGGAGCGCGGAGGCGGACCGAGTCCGCGCCGCATTCCAGCCGGCAGCCCATCTCCTCGAATATGGGCAGAACCCCCGCCAGGTGGGCGGGTTCCACCTTCCGGACCCGCACATCCCCGCCGGTGCAGGCGGCGCAGCTCAAAAAGGTTGCCGCCACGATGCGGTCCGGGATGACCCGGTGCTCACAGCCGGTCAGGGTTTCCACCCCGTCGATGACAATCACGCCCTCCCCGGCCCCGCTGATTTTGGCGCCGCAGTCGTTCAGAAAATCCGCAAGGTCGGTAATCTCCGGCTCCCGGGCGGCGTTGTTGAGGACGGTCCGCCCCCTAGCGGTCGCCGCCGCCAGGAGGATATTCTCGGTGGCCCCGACGCTGGGGAAAGACAGCGTAAGCTGCGTCCCCCGCATCCGCCCCTCCGAGCGGCAGAGAAGCCCGCCGTGCTGCTCCTCAATCTGAAGCCCCAGCTTGCGCAGGGCGGACAGGTGCAGGTCGATGGGGCGCGGCCCCAGCTCGCAGCCGCCGGGGAAGCTCAGCTCCGCCTGGCCCATCCGGGCGGCGATGGCCCCCAGAAACACGATGGACGAGCGCATCTCCCGCATCAGGCTGTCCGGCACGCTGTGGCGGCACAGCCCCTCCGTATCAATTATCACGGTCCGCCCTTCCCGTTCCACCCGGCACCCCAGGTAGGACAGGATTTCGCAGGCCGCCGAAACATCCGACAGGTCCGGACAGTTATGTAAAACCGTCTGGCCGCGGCAAAGGACAGCGGCTGCCAGCAGGGGCAGCGAGCTGTTTTTCGCCCCGTGGACCTCCACCTCGCCCCTCAGCGGGACCTGTCCGGTAATCATCAGCCGTTCCATTGAAACACTCCCTTCCAAGCATTGCGCGGTTTCCTACAAGCCATCCTATGCATCCGCCCCGGAAGTGGTTCCCGGGGGGCTTGTCCGCCGCGAATGCCGGCAATAACCGGGCCGCGCCCGGTTACTTTTTCTGCCGCAGATCGGCAAGAATCGTCCGGCAGATCCGCTCCGCCGTGTCATATACCGCCAGGGAGGCGGCGTTCCGCCCGAGGGCTTCGGTCCGCGCGGGGTCCGCAGCCATTTCCTCCACCAGCCCCAGGAGCTTCTCCCGGCTGTAGTCCTTTTCTTCAATGAGGACGGCCGCGCCGTGGTCCTCCAGCACCTTGGCGTTGTAATACTGGTGGTTTTCCGCCGCGTAAGGGTAAGGCACCAGGACGGACGCCTTCCCCACCACCTCCAGCTCGCTGATGGTGATGGCCCCGGCCCGGGAAATGATGAGGTCGGCGGCGGTCATGCACTGCTCCATCTGGTCGATGTACTCCATCGCCCGGATGCGGGGGTATTTTGCAAGGTCCAGCCCGCGCTCTTCCAGGAGCTTCGGGAAATTTTCCCGTCCGTGGCGGCCGTATCCGTGGATGTGGTTCACCTTCCCCCCCGGCGCGTGCCAGGCCATGAGGTCGGCGGCCATTTCGTTGATTTTGTTGGCGCCCAGGCTCCCGCCCACCGAAAAGATGGTGAATCCGCCGTCCAGCCCCAGCTTTTTCCGGGCCGCGGCGCGGTCCGCGGTGAGGAAGCTCTGGCGCACCGGGTTCCCCACAACCTCGCAGCGCACGCCGGCGGGCAGGTACTTCTTCGCTTCCTCAAAAGCCAGAAAGACGATGGAGGCTTTTTTGGCCAGCAGCTTGTTGGTGACGCCGGGAAAGGCGTTCTGCTCGTGCAGGTAGGTGGGAACGCCCATTTTCTGCGCCTCCATCATGATGGGGCCGCTCAGGTAGCCCCCCGTGCCGATGACGGCGTCGGGTTTGAATTCCCGCAGGACCTTCCGCGCCTTGAAATCCGCCCCCGCCAGGTAGGAGACCGTTTTCAGGTTGTGGAGGATATTTTTGGGGTTCAGCCCGCGGTAAAACCCGGTGACCCGGATGTGGGCCACCGGATAGCCGGCTTTGGGGACCAGCGTGTTTTCCATCCCGTCCGGGTTGGCGATAAACAGAATCTCGGCGTCGGGGCAGCTGCCCTTGATTTCATTGGCGATGGCGATGGCGGGGTTGATATGCCCGCCGGTGCCGCCGCCCACCATTATCACTCTCATAGCGTTCACCTTATTTCACAATTTTGTCCTTCGCCTTCTCCTCTTCCTCCGGTTCGCCGCTCTTTCGGCAGTACCGGGAGATGTTGAGGATGACCCCCATCTGCGCCAGCAGCATGGTCAGGGCCGACCCCCCCGCGCTGAAGAAGGGGAGGGAAATGCCGGTATTGGGGATGGAGTTGGTCACAACGGCGATATTGAGCAGCGCCTGCCATCCCACCTGAGAAGTCAGGCCGATGGCCAGCATGCAGCCGAACTTGTCGGGGGCGCGCATGGCGATGGAAAAGCCGGAATACACCAGCAGGATAAACAGCAGGATGATGACGACCGCTCCCACAAAGCCCAGCTCCTCGCAGACAATGGAAAAAATCATGTCGTTCTGCGGTTCGGAGACGTACAGGTGCTTCTGGGTGGAATTGCCCAGCCCCACGCCGAACAGGCCGCCGGAGCCGATGGCGAAAAGGCCCTGGGCCGTCTGCCATTTGGTGCCCTGGATGCTGCCGGACAGCGGGTCCAGCCAGGCTTCCAGCCGGGGCTCCACATAGCCGAACATGGTGCCGAAGCCCACAAACACCGTCAGCAGCCCGAGACCCACCGCGGCGATGGCGATAATGGTGGCAAACCACCGGAACCGGCTGCCGCCGATGAACATCATCGTCCCGGCGATGAGGGCGATAATCACCAAGCCCGACAGGTGGCGCTGGAGCAGCATCAGCCCCAGCACCGGCGCAAGGACAATGACAAAGGGCCAGAAGCCGTACCGAAGCTGCTTCATCCGCTTATAATTGGCGGCAATCAGGTGGGCGCAGACCACCGCCACGACGAATTTCATAATCTCGGAGGGCTGGATGCTGAGCGGCCCGATATACACCCACCGCTTCGCGCCTGCGACGCCTTTGAAAAAGAGCGCCGCCACCATCAGCACCATGCCCACCCCGTAGGCGAGCCATTTGAGCTTCCGCCACCAGTGGTAGTCAAAGTAGGACAGGGCGATCATGGCGATAAACCCCACGATCACATAGACGGACTGGCGGAAAACGTAGTAAAGGCTGCTCCCCTCCTCCCGGAGGGCGGTCACATAGCTGGCCGAAAACAGCATGATGAGCCCGATGGTCTGGAGCACAATGACCAGGAAAAAGAAGGAAATATCCATCCGCCCGCGCTTGGGCGCTTCTTCCCCTTCCCGGGCGGAAAGGTTCAGCAGGCCGGTCAGACCGGAGCGGCGCGGCTTTTTCATGGCGGGAGGCGCCTTCCGCTTTCTGCTTCGGGCACTCTCCCGGCGTGCATTGGAATGAATCAATGGTTTCCCTCCTCTTCACAGGCTCTGGGGGGGTCAGATGTTGAATACGGCGACGACGGAAATCACGCATCCCACCAGCGTCACCAGAGAAAATACCCCCACGATTTTCTTTTCGCTCCACCCGCACATCTCAAAATGATGATGGATGGGACTCATTTTGAAGATGCGCTTGCCGGTGGTCTGGAAGCTGATGACCTGCAAAATCACCGACAGCGCCTCGATGACGTAAATGATGCCGAAAACGGCAATGAGCACCGGGAGGTTGAGCCCGAAGCCCAGCGCCAGCACCGACCCGCCCAGGAACATGGAGCCGGTGTCCCCCATGAACACCTTGGCCGGATAAAAGTTGTAAATCAAAAAGCCCAGGATGCCGCCGGCCAGCGCCGCGGAATAGAGGCCCATCCCGTTCTGCTGCAAAAGCCCCGCCATCACCAGCGCCGCCAGGCAGACCACAAAGGTCACCGACCCCGCCAGCCCGTCAATGCCGTCGGTGAGGTTCACGGCGTTGGAGATAAATAAAATGAAGAGCACCGCCAGAATATAGTAGAAAATCCCCAGGTCCAGCTGGCCGATAAAGGGGAAAATCACCACGGTGGAGGTGTCCCCCGCCAGATAGACGGCCGCCAGGTAAGCCACCGCCACCACCAGCTGCAAAGCGAGCTTCTGCTTTGCCCGCAGGCCCAGGTTCTGCTTCTTCACGTCCTTGATGTAGTCGTCCAGAAAGCCGATAAAGCCGCAGCCCAGCGCCAGCCCCAGCCCGCCGAACAGCTTCACGCCGCCCACCGAACCGAGGGGCGCGCCGCCGCCTGCACGGTAAATCAGATACCCGATGAGGATGCCCGCCGCCGAACCGATGATAAACATGAACCCGCCCATATTGGGGGTGCCCTGCTTGTTTTTATGCCAGACGGGGCCGATGTCCTTGATTGTCTGGCCGAATTTGATTTTCCGCAAAAAGGGGATCAGGAATTTGCCGGAAACCGCGCTGACCGCAAAGGCGGCCAATGCCGCGGCAAAACAGCTGATGCTCTCCATACTGTCAACCTGCCTTCATCTTTTTTGTTCTTGCCGTCAATGGCCGGCGGGGATGCCGTGGACCTCCGAAACGACTTCCTCCAGCCGGAGCCGCCGGCTGCCTTTGTAAAGGACGGCGTCGCCGGGCTTGAGCCAGAGCTTCAGGTAGTCCGCCATCTCCTCCTTGGTGTCGAAGCTGCGGCAGTAGAGGTGTCCCGCCGCCTGGGCCCCTTCCAGCATTTCGGCGGCGTGGGAACCGTAGCAGAAAAGGGCGTCGGCGTGGTTTTCCACCGCGTACCGGCCCACCTGCCGGTGCATTTCGGCAGAGTAGTCCCCAAGCTCCAGCATTTCCCCCAGAACCGCCACCCGGCGCTTTGCGGGAAGGGAGCCCAGCACGCTCAGGGAGGCTTTCATGGAATCGGGGCTCGCGTTGTAGCAGTCCACGATGACCGTCATGCCGTTGTCCAGATGGTGAATGTCCTGGCGCATGGCGGTGGGTTCGTAGCCGCGCAGCCCCATCACGATGTCGGCCGGCGACATCCCCGCCGCCAGCCCCACCGAAAAGGCCGCCAGGGCGTTGTAAACGTTGTGTTTCCCCAGGACGGGAATCATGGCGGTGACGGTTTTGCCGTAAAAGCGCACATTAAAGACGGTGGAGCCGTCCTGCTCCGCAATGTTGCAGGCCTGGACGTCCGCCGCGCCGGAGTCAATTCCATAATAAATGATGTCCCGTTCCACCTGGTTATATACCTCGGCCAGCAGCTTGTCGTCGGCGTTGAGGACCAGCGGCGCGTTGGAGCTCATCCCCTCGGTAATTTCCAGCTTGGCCCGCAGGATGTTCTCCCGGCTGCCCAGGTTTTCAATGTGGGAAACACCGATGTTGGTAATGACCCCCACGTTCGGCCGCGCCGCCCGGGTGAGGACCGCAATCTCCCCCATGTGGGACATGCCCATTTCAATGACCGCGTTTTTATAGCTGGAATCCAGCCGGAACAGGGTTTTGGGCAGGCCGATGTCGTTGTTCAGATTGCCCAGGGTTTTGAGGGTCTTGCCTTTTTGCTGCAATACCGCGCAGATCATGTCCTTGGTGGACGTCTTGCCCACGCTGCCCGTCACCCCCACAACGAAGGTGTGGAACAGCCCCCGGTAATAGCGGGCCAGCTCCACCAGCGCCTTCCGGGTGGAGGGGACCTCCAGCACCGGGATGCCGGCATCCAGCGGCTTTTCGCTCAATACGGCCGCCGCGCCGGCTTCCGCCGCCTTGGGGATGAAATCGTGCCCGTCGAACCGTTCGCCCTTCAGGGCGACAAACAGGCTGCCCGGCGTCACCTGCGCGGTATCGGTCACCACATCGGTGATCGGGCGGTCCTCGCCGCATTCCGCGCCGACTGCCGCGGCTATCTGCCGAAGCTGCATTGTTTCCAAAGGGAAGCCTCCTTTATCTGTCCGAAATTCCTTTACGCATCCAGGGCCGCCAGCGCTTCCGCCACGACCTCCCGCTCGTCAAAATGGCGCTTTTCATGGCCGATTACCTGGTAATCCTCGTGGCCCTTGCCGCACAGGACGATGGTGTCCCCGGGCTGCGCCTCCCGGATTGCCCGGAAGATGGCCTCCCGGCGGTCCGGCACCACCGCATAAGGCGTGCCGTGCCCCTCCACTCCCGGCAGGATTTCCCGGATAATGGCTTCCGGGTCCTCGGTGCGGGGGTTGTCGGAGGTGACATAGACGAAATCCGCGTTGGCCGCCGCAGCCGCGCCCATCAGGGGGCGCTTGGTGCGGTCCCGGTCCCCGCCGCAGCCGAACAGGGCCACCAGCCGCCCTTTTACCGTCTGCTTCAGGGCGGAGAGGATGTTCTCGATGCTGTCGGGGGAATGGGCGTAGTCGCAGATGACGGTGAAATCCCGCCCGGTGGGGATGATTTCATTCCGCCCCCGGACGCCGGACACCCCCCGGAGCGCGCCGGTGATGGTGTCCAGGCAGACTCCCAGCTGGAGGCAGGCCCCCATGGCCGCCAGGGCGTTGCGCACCGAAAAATCCCCCGGCATGGCAAAAGCGAGCTTCCCCTCCACCCCTTCATAGGCAAAACGGAAGTCCACGCTGTCGGGATGATGGCGCACGTCGAAAGCCCGCAGCCCCGCTCCCTCCTCCTGCATGGAGAAGGTGAGGACAGGGCAGCCGCAGCTTTCCGCAAGCCGCCTCCCGTAAGGATCATCCACATTGATTACCGCCGTATCGCAGATGGAAAAGAGCTTTTTCTTGGCTTCAAAGTAATTTTCCATGGTTTTGTGATAATCCAGATGCTCGTGGCTGAGGTTCGTAAAGACGGCCGCCTCGTAGTGGCTGTCGCCGATGCGGTTCTGATCCAGAGCGTGGGAGGAAACCTCCATGACGCAGTATTCGCAGTCCGCGTCGGCCATTTTCCGGTAAAGGGCCTCCAGCTCCATGGCGTCGGGGGTGGTCTTGTCGGCGGGGATTGCCTCGTCTCCGATTTCATTCTGGATGGTGCCGATGAGCCCCACCTTTTTCCCGGCCGCCGTCAGCACCGCCTTGATGAGGGTGGTGACGGTGCTTTTTCCCTTGGTCCCGGTGACGCCGATGAGCCGCAGCCGCCTGGACGGGTTGCCGTAAAAGTTGGCCGCCATCCGGCTGTAGGCTTTGCGGGTGTCCGGGACCAGAATCTGTTCCGCCAGCCCCAGGTCCCGCTGGCAGACAACAGCCGCCGCGCCCTGCTCCAGGGCCTTTCCGGCAAAGCTGTGGCCGTCCGCCGTGCCGCCTGCGATGCAGACAAACACGTCGCCGGGGCCCGCCTGCCGGGAATCGCAGGTCATTCCCCGGACTTCCCGGTCCTCATAGGGGCTTTGGATATCCAAATTGGCAAGAAGCTCTGAAAGTTTCATCGATATTCCTCCTCAAGCCGGGATTACTCCCCGTCCTCGCCCTGGATCAGGCACTCGATGGTGACCACCGTCCCCCTGGGGACCGTGGAGCCCGCTTCGGTGTCCTGGCTTGCGACCCGGGCGCTGGTGTTCTGGGCGGCGCCGCCGGTAATGCGGATGTTCAGGCCCGCGTTGGTGAGCTGCTGGTTCGCCTGGGACGGCGTGAGCCCCACAACGTCCGGCACCGTCACGGTTTCCATATCGCGGTCGTCGGTGTAAAGGATTACGGTGCTCCCGCCGGCCACCTTGGTGCCGGATTCGGGATAGACGCTCACCACGTCGGTGCCGCTGCCGATAACGGTGCAGTCAAGGCCCTGGGCCAGCAGCCGGCTTTCCGCCGTGGCGGAATCCCGCCCGATCAGGCCGCCGGGGACGCTGACGTCCTGGGTCTTTTCATCCTCCTCGGAATACTGGGGCTGCACGCCCAGATAGGGCAGCAGGTCCGCCATCAGGGAAGCGACCGCGGGGGCCACAACCGTATTCGCGTAGGAGGCGCCGGACGTCGCCTCATCCACCAGAATGAGGCAGGCCACCTGCGGGTCGTCCACCGGCGCGAAAGCGAAGAAGGAGTAGATGTAGACGTCCTCTTCCTTGTTCAGCTTCTGGGCGGTGCCCGATTTGCCGCCGATGCGGTAGCCCTTCACGTAGGCGTTGGTGCCGCCGTTGGCGGAAACCACCTGTTCCAGGATGCCGCACATGGTCTCGGAAGTTTCCTCCGAAATCACCTGGCGGCGGACCTCTGTGCCGAATTCCTCTACCGTATTCCCATCCGAGTCGAGAATTTTGCTGACAACGTGCGGCGTCAGCAGTTTTCCGCCGTTGACAGCGGCGGAGGCCGCCGTAATCATCTGGATGGGGGTGACGGTGTTGGACTGTCCGAAGGAGCAGGAAGCCAGGCTGACGGCGTTGAGCCGTTCTTCGGTATAGTAGCTGTTCTGGGCTTCCGCCGGAAGGTCGATGCCGGTGCGCTCGGTCAGGCCGAAGGCGTCAAAATAGCGGAAAAACCGCCCGGAACCCAGCGCCTGGCCGATGGAGATGAAGGCGGGGTTGCAGGAATTGACCACCGCTTCGGTAAAGTTCTGGAGCCCGTGGCCCGCGTGGTCGTGACAGTGGATGGGATAGGGCCACCCGTCCACCATCACCGACCCGGTGCAGTTGTAGGTAGAATTGACGGTGGCCGCGCCCTCCTCCAGCGCCGCGGAGGCCGTCACGACCTTGAACACGGAGCCAGGCTCATAGATGTCGGTAACCGTTTTGTTTTTCCACTGCTTTTCCCGGGCGGCGGCAAGGGCCTCGGTTTTGACTTCGCCGTCCTCCATGGCGTCGATGGCGGCGGCAGCGGCCTCGTCGGTGATAATATAGGGCTCGTTCAGGTCGTAATTGGGCATGGAAGCCATAGCCAGGATAGCGCCGGTGTTGACGTCCATGACGATGCCCGCCGCGCCCTCTGCCGGCTTATGCTGGGCGATGGTGGCGTCCAGCGTCTTTTCCAGGTAATGCTGGATGACCTGGTCGATGGTGAGGACCAGGGAATTCCCGTCCTGGGCGGGATAATACTGCTCATAGGTGGTGGGCATGGTTTCGCCCACCGCGTTTTTGGCGGAAATCTGCCGCCCCGGGGTGCCGGAGAGGACCTCGTCGTATTCCGCCTCCAGGCCGTAGACGCCCTGGTTGTCATAGTTTGTAAAGCCGATGACGCTGGAAGCCAGGTCGTCGTAGGGGTAAAACCGTTTGGTGTTGACCTGGAGGTAAACGCCGGCGATGTCGTTTTCCGCTACGAAAGCCGTCACCTCGTCGGCAACGCTTTTGACCACCTTGCGGCTGATTTCCCGGTACATGCTCTCGGTGTGGGTCAGATGCTCCTCGATGGAGGAGGTTTCCACATCCAGAATCTCGGCCAGCCCCTCGATCATGGTGCGTTCGTAGGCGTCCTTTTCCGCCTGGGTGGCCGCCTCGCCGTTCTCGCCTTTCAGTTCGTTTTTCGCCGCATAAAAATCCTTGGGTGAAAGGATGACATCCCAGACCGTGGCGCTCTGGGCCAGCACGTTCATATTGCTGTCATAGATTGTCCCGCGGTTCGCCGTAATGCTCACGTCCTGGAGCTGCTGCTCCGCTGCACGGGCCTTCAGCTCTTCTCCGGTGACGAGGGATCTGTACACCAGGTTATATAAAACCCAGCTTAATAACAACACCATGAAACAGCAGATCGCAATGGTCCGCAGCTTCAGCTTTTTCCCCGCTCCGTCCGCCATCCTTCACTTCCCCTTTCATTCATGATAACAAGAAGAGGTTAAGACTTTTCCATCTCAACCTCCCGCCATTTGATATGTATGGAATCGCGCGCCTTTTTATGCAGCCTTTTTCAAATTACCGGCCGTATTTTCGCAAGCCCGGCCTGTCCGGGAGCGCTGCGCTTTACCGGAACAGATCCTTGACGTAATTGACGATTTTCTCAAAAATATTCTCTTCCTTCTCGGCGGCCTCCAGCTTGTTTTCCTGCTCCAGCTGGACATAGCTCACCTGGGAGTTGTCGGGCTTGACCATGCCGTATTCCCCGACGGCCGTGTTTTCAATCTCCGTCAGGGACATCCGCCCTTCCAGCTCTGTCTGCATCCGGACGTTTTCCGCCTTGAGCGTTTCCAGCTCAGCCTGCTTTTCGGCAATCTGGCTGTTCAGCTCGGTGATTACCACCCTGCTGTACAGGAGGGTAAACCCCATCATCAGCGCCAGGACGGCCACCGCGATAATTTTGACCGGATGGACCGTTCTTTCCCGGCGGACCGTAATGCTGGCCCGCACATTGGTTTCCGGCGCCCGTTCTTCAAAGCGCTGCAGATCATAAGCCAGGTTGGACTTTTGTGTCATACGAAAAACGCCTCATTTCTGTCGTCACATTCCGCAAGGGCGGTCAGTCCGGCTGACGGTCCTTGATTTTTTCGATGATCCGGAGCTTTGCGCTCTGGCTGCGGCGGTTGACCGCCAGCTCATTTTCGTCGGGGAGGATGGGCTTCCGGGTGGGGAGCTGGCCCTCCGGGGTGTGGCCGCAGACGCAGACCGGGAAATCCGGCGGGCAGATGCAGCCGCGGCACAGCGCCGCGAATTTTTGCTTGACCATCCGGTCCTCCAGCGAGTGGAAGGTGATGATGCAGAGCCTTCCTCCCTCCGCCAGGGAATCGAACGCCGTGTCAATCCCCTGGGAAAGCGCGTCCAGTTCCGAGTTTACCGCGATCCGCAGCGCCTGGAAGGAACGCTTGCAGGGGTTTTTCTCCCGCCGCGCCGCCGCGGGCATGGAGGCTTTGATAATCTCCGCCAGCTCCAGCGTCCGCTCGATGGGGGCTTCCTCCCGCCGCCGGGCGATATTCTGGGCGATGCGCAGAGCGAATTTCTCCTCCCCGTACTCCCGCAGGATGCGGGCAAGTTCGGAAACCGGGGCCGAATTGACCAAATCCTTCGCGCTGGGCCCCTCCTGAGACATTCGCATGTCCAGCGGGGCGTCCTTCAGGTAGGAAAACCCGCGCTCCGCGGTGTCCAGCTGATGGGACGAAACCCCCAAATCCAGCAGGATTCCGTCCGCCCGGGCAATTCCCAGCCCGTCCAGCACCTGGCGCATATCGCGGAAGTTTGCCCGGACGACCTGCGCCTGGGGAAACTCCGCCAGCCGTTCCGAAGCGGCGGCCACCGCGTCGGGGTCCTGGTCCAGGGCGATGAGACGCCCGCCCTTCAGCCTGCGCGCAATCTCGGAGGAATGCCCGCCGCCGCCGGCCGTCCCGTCCACATAAATCCCGTCCGGCCGGATATTCAGCCCGTCCATGCAGGCTTCCAGCATGACCGGAATATGCTGAAACTCCATACCTTCCTCCTTCCGCGGGGCCCCTCAGAAGCCCG
Organism: Candidatus Merdivicinus intestinavium; assembly: GCA_018713245.1. Classification (GTDB taxonomy): domain Bacteria; phylum Bacillota; class Clostridia; order Oscillospirales; family Ruminococcaceae; genus Merdivicinus; species Merdivicinus intestinavium. Next base: position 29,421 of record DVFM01000034.1, on the reverse strand, counting down.
CCTTTTGGATAAGGCTCCGGATGTATTCGGGGCTCAGCTGCTGCTGGGTTTCCTCCCAGTCTTTTTTGGTCCAGATTTCACAGCGGTTGTCTGCGCCGACCACCATCACATCCCGCTCCACCTGGATAAAATCCCGGAGCACCTGGGGGATGACGATCCGCCCCTGCTTGTCCGGCTCCACCTCGGCGGCGCTGGAAAACAGGTAACGCTGGAGCGCGTACATTTCGGCGGACGGGAGGGAGGACAGCTTCTGCCGGCGCCGCTCCCATTCTTCCAGGGAATAGACGCACAGGCAGCGGTCGCCCAGGCCTTTGGACAAAAGGAAGCGTTCCCCCAGATCCTCCCGGAGCTTTGCGGGAAAATTGAGACGGCCCTTCACGTCGACAATGCAGGGATACTCGCCGATCAGCACGCCCGCCGCCCCCTTTTTTCAGGAAACCGCCGGCGCGGGCGGGATTCCCTGCAATTTTGTGGTATTGTTCCCCATTTTTAACCGCCATTCACCACTACCACTTTATTATAACCATTCTTGCGGGATTTTGCAACTACTTTTTTTGCCGAATCGGGAGCAAAACCGGACGTTTACATTTTTTTAACATTTTTCCGGAAATAATTTCCTGAAAATTTATCCGCCTATGCAAAAAGCCCGCGTCTGCGGGCTTTGGGGAAGGCTGTCGAAAAGGGGCGGAACCTGCCGCACGGGGTCGGATCAGCAGCCCAGCGTCCGCAGGAATTCCTCCGCCTCGCTCTGGCGGATATTGTGAATGCGCATGCGGCGGCCGCGTTCCGAAAAGGGATAAATCAAAATATCGGAGCATTTTGACATTTTCTGGAAGAGGGACTGCTGGGTTTCCACCTTCGCGATTTTGTCCTTGTGGAGGGCCACGGTGTAAAAGGCGTAGCCAAAAGTAAATCGGAAGGTATAAATATCCCCCCGGACGCCGATGCCCACATGAAAATAGGCGGCAATCTTGACAAAAAGCCACCAGATCGAGGGCAGCTCGGCCATAATCCCCAGAAAGAGGCTCACCTGGCGGAAATTGGGAAACAAAAACCACGCGAGCCCGAAAACCGCCGCGGCAGCGAATATCAGAGTGACCGGCGGAATCAGGAAACGGGTCAGCACTTTGATATACGGCTTGTAGCGGCGGGGGCTCACCTTAATTTCAGGCAGAATCAGCCGGAGCGTCCGCCGCAGGTCCTGCTGCTCCACCGCCGGGAAAAGCACGGCCAGCTCGTTTTTCTCCTTCCCGTATCCGGTGCAGTTCAGAAACGCCGAGCAGAATCCGCACAGCTTGGTCAGGAGGCTCTGGCGCAGCTGGACGTAATTGATCCGCTCCACCGCCATATAGGCCTCCTTTTTGGTGAGAATCCCCACCCGGACCGAAAGCAGGCGGTTTTCCCGGGTGGCGTGGAACCCCAGATGGCTGATAAGCGTCATCAGGAAGGCGATGGCCCAGCCGCCCAGCAGCACAGCCGCAATAATGGCCGCGGCGGGCGGGATGTTGAAAGCAAGGACGCGGATAATCCGCGCGATGGAGTCCACCAGCAGCCTTTCAAACGTCTCTCCCAGGATTTTCCCGCTCTGGCTGATAAATGTGGAAGCAAACAGGACGCCGGTCAGGGTGTTGGAGGTAATCAGCGAAAGAATGGCGATATAAAGCGCTTTCGGGCGGTAGGTCCGCACGCCTTTGGGACCGCCGCGCCCTTCCGCCAGCCGGACGGCCCCGGCTTCCAGCACCTCCTCCACCTGGCTGCGCCGGAGCAGGAGGGCAGCGTCGGCCCGGGAGAGGCTTCCGCCGTCCGTTTCCAGCCGCACCCGCGCAATCCGGAGGGGCCTCAGGTAAAAGGGCTCCTCCACCGCAATGGACGAAAGGTTTTTATAAGGAAGATACCGGATCTCCTGCACCAGAAAACCGCTCTCCACATAAACGCCCTTTTCCCCCAGGCTGTACCGGATGGAGCGCCATTGCACCACGCCGAAAAGGATAATCAGAACGACGATCAGCAGGTCGAACCATGTGCCCCGGACCCACGCCCAGACATCCCCCCGCAGGAGCAGCAGGGAACGGAGCAGCGGGAAGATCAGCAGGAGAAGGTATTTGGAAAAGGCATGGACCACATACAGGGGGTGCTGGCGCTGAAAATTAGTCATGGCCGCCGCCTTTCTCCCCGTACAGGCGGGGGCGGATTGCCGGATGGCGGGGCGTAAGCTCCTTGAGCAGGGCTTCGGCTTCTTTAATCGGAAGGCAGGGGATGGTCATGCTGCCGCCCATGGAGCGGATGACCAGCGTCCGGGTCCGCAGCAGCACTGAAAACGGCGTCCGCACCACCGTCACATACAGAACCGCCCGCCGCAGAATCCGGGACCGGGTTAAAAAAATGAACCCTCGCTGATATTCCACATATTCGTCCGTCGCAATATAGCGGCAGTTTTCATACCGCAGCGGCAGGTATAGAAATGCGGCCAGGACCAGCGCCAGGCCGTCCAGCCACAAAAGCAGGTACCACAGCCAGCACCGGGGCGGCAGAAAAAAATCCACCAGCCATGCCGCAGCCAGGGCCGCCAATACCGCCGCCGCTTCCCAGATCACCAGGCTCTTTTTGGATATCTGCCCTTCCATTCCGCACCCTCCGCTCCCAGCGCTTTCCGCGTTGTTTCTTTATTGTACCACACATTTTTGAATTTTTCCACCGAAAAAAGGAAATCGCAGGCGCCTGCACCATATAGCGCAGGAGAAGGCGGGGCCATTCTACCCGATCTTTACTTTTCCTTTACATCAGAAAGACCATTTTCTTACTCTTTTATGCTTTTAACTTGACAAAAATTTGAGTATAATCGAGTTGTAAAGAACAAAAGGAGAGATTAAGATGAAAAAGATTACTTCTGTATTGATGGCGGGCCTGCTTGCCGCCATGACCTTAGCCAGCTGCAACTCCGGCGACAATTCTTCCTCCGCCGCTTCTGCTGAAAGCTCTGCAGCTTCCGCTGCCGAATCCTCTGCCGCGGAATCCTCCGCTGAAGAATCCTCTGCCGAAACCACCGCGGACCTGAGCGGAACCGTTTCCATGTCCGGCTCCACCTCCATGGAAATCGTTGCCAAAGCGCTGGGCGAAGCCTTCACCGCCGTATATCCCGATGTCACGGTTGACGTCCAGCTGGGCGGCTCCTCCACCGGCATTCAGAATGCGCTGGAAGGCGTTTCCGACATCGGCAACGTGAGCCGTGAGCTTGCGGAAGACGAAACCGGCCTGGTTCCTCATGAAATCGCTCTGGACGGCATCGCGATGGCCGTGAACCCCGCCAATGCTGTTGAAAACCTGACTCTGGATCAGATTGCCGACATTTACACCGGCGAAATCACCAACTGGTCCGAAGTCGGCGGCGAGGACCTGGAAATTTACGTGGTTGGCCGTGAAGCCGGCTCCGGCACCCGCGATGCGTTTGAAGAAATCGTAGGCATCTCGGATATGGCCTCCTATGATTCCGAACAGACCTCCACCGGTTCTGCCAAAACGACCGTCGCCACTACCCCCGGCGCCATTGGCTACGTTTCCTTTGACTCCATCGACGACACCGTCAAGACCCTGACCATCAACGACGTGGCAATCTCCACCGAGACCATTCAAGACGGCTCTTATCTGCTCCAGCGTCCCTTCCTCATGGTGACGAAAGAAGGCGCCGAGCTCTCCGACGCGGTGCAGGCGTTCCTTGATTACACCCTGAGCGAGGACGGCCAGGCGGTCTGTGAGCAGGTTGGCCTGGTACCCGTACAGTAAGAGCAAGCCCTTTTAATAAAAAGAAAGGATCTTTTCCATGACAGAAACGAAGTCCGCCCTTTCCTCTGCCAAAAGAGCAAAAGGCGCAGTGGAACGGGTCATGAACATCGTGTTCCTCGTATGCGGCCTGGCTTCCATCCTCTGCGTTGCGGCCATAACGATTTACATGGTAGTTTCCGGCCTCCCGGCCATCCGGGAGGTGGGGCTCTGGGAGTTCCTGACGGGGACCGTTTGGGCCCCCACTGCGGAAAACCCGCAGTTCGGGATTCTTCCGATGATCCTCACGTCCATTCTGGGCACCCTGGGCGCCGTAATCGTCGGCGTGCCGCTGGGCGTGCTGACGGCAGTGTTCATCTGCTATCTGGCCCCCAAACGGACCCAAACCTTCCTCACCTCGGCAGTGGAGCTGCTGGCGGGCATTCCTTCGGTCATCTACGGCCTGGTCGGCGTCACACTCCTCTCCCCCTTTGTGGCCGGAGTGTTCGACCTGCCCTCCGGCGCGTCGCTGTTCACCTCCATTGTGGTGCTGGCCATCATGATCCTGCCCACCATCGTGAGCGTCACCATTACCTCTCTGCGGGCGGTGCCCCAGGAGTATTATGACGGCTCGCTGGCCCTGGGCGCGACCTCCATGACCTCCATCTTCAAAATGAACATCCGCGCCGCCAAATCCGGCATTATCACCGGCATTGTCCTGGGAATGGGCCGCGCCATCGGCGAAACCATGGCCATCATCATGGTTTCCGGCAACGTGGTGAACATGCCCAACCTGTTCGGCAGCGTCCGGTTCCTCACCACCGGCATTGTCTCGGAAATGAGCTATGCTTCCGGCCTGCACCGGGAGGCGCTCTTCAGCATCGGGCTGATCCTGTTCATTTTCATCTTCGCCATCAACCTCATTCTCACCGGCATCCTGAAAAAAGGCGCCAAGCAGTAATTGAAAAACACAGAGCCAGTTTAGAAAGGATTCGATAATATGACCGTCAATACCGCCGCAAGACAGGCAACAGCCGTTGCCCGGAGGCCCCGTTCCCTCACCGAAACCCGCATTCGTCCGCTGGACATCTTTCTGCGGTGCATTTCCGTGCTGGCGGGGGCAGTAACCCTCTTTCTGGTAGCCGGTTTGATTGTTTACATCCTCGCCAAAGGGCTGCCCGGCGTCACCTGGAAGTTCCTGACCACGGAGGAAAGCGCGCTCAACCGCACCTACGGAATTCTGCCCAACATCATCAACACCGCTTATATTATCGTCATCACCCTTCTGGTTGCCGCTCCGCTGGGCGTCGGCGGCGCCATCTACCTCAATGAGTACGCCAAACGCGGCCGCCTGACCAAGGTAATCGAGTTCACCACCGAGGCTTTGGCCGGTATTCCTTCCATCATCTACGGCCTGTTCGGCATGATGGTGTTCAACAACACCTTCGGCTTCGGCTACTCCATCATTTCCGGATGCCTGACGCTGGCCATCATGGTGCTCCCCACCATCATCCGGACCACCCAGGAAGCCCTCCGCACCGTCCCCACCGGCTATCGGGAAGGGGCAGCCGGCCTGGGCGCTTCCAAATGGCACACCATCCGCACCATCCTCATCCCCTGCTGCAAAGGCGGCATCATTACCTCTCTCATCCTGAGCATCGGGCGGATCGTCGGCGAATCCGCGGCCCTCATCTTCACGGCCGGCATCGCCGCCAACCTCCCCTCCAACTGGCTCACCCATGCCGGAACCTCCGGCGCGACCTTCGCGGTCCAGCTTTATCAGTATGCGGACCAGGGGCGCAACGACGTCAGCTTCGCCATTGCGGCAGTGCTGATTCTGGTAGTCCTCGCCATCAACCTCCTTGCCCGCCTGTGCGGCGGCCGCAAAAAAGCGTAAAACCATCCAGGGCGGCCGCGGCGGCCGCCCTTTTTTCTGTCTGATATAAAACGAAAGGAACGCCTGATTATGAACGATAAAATGATCGCCACCAATCTGGATTTTTATTACGGCCAGACCCATGCCCTGAAGGACGTCACCCTCCCCATCAAGGAGCGGCGCGTTACCGCCTTCATCGGCCCCTCCGGCTGCGGCAAATCCACCTTTCTGCGCACCCTGAACCGGATGAACGACCTCATCGAGGGGACCCGGGTGGAAGGAACCATCCTCCTGGACGGCGAGGATATCTACGGTCCCCGGGTGGACGTCACCACCCTGCGCAAACGGGTGGGCATGGTTTTCCAGCGTCCCAATCCCTTCCCCATGAGCATCTATGACAACATCGCCTACGGGCCGCGCCTCCACGGCATCCGCAAAAAATCCGAGCTGGACGCCATCGTGGAGCAGAGCCTCCAGGGGGCCGCTCTCTTCGACGAGATCAAGGACCGGCTGAAGAAATCCGCCCTCTCCCTGTCCGGCGGACAGCAGCAGCGCCTGTGCATTGCCCGCGCCCTGGCCGTGGAGCCGGAAGTCCTGCTGATGGACGAACCCACCGCCGCCCTGGACCCCATCTCCACCCAGAAGGTGGAGGAGCTGATTTTGGAGCTCAAGCAGCACTACACCGTGGCCATCGTGACCCATAACATGCAGCAGGCCGCCCGCGTTTCCGATTTTACCGCCTTTTTCCTGGTGGGCGAAATGGTGGAGTTCGGCGAAACCCAGCAGGTGTTCCACGATCCCGCGGATAAGCGGACAGCCGATTACATCGGGGGCCGTTTCGGTTGATTTTACAGTTTACAAAACCGTCCCCTTCGTGTTATAATCAAAGAAGCAGCGAAAACTACACTGCTTCGAGGAGGAATCCCACATGGCAATGATCTACGTCGTGGAAGACGACGAAAATATCCGGCAGCTTGTCGCAACGGCGCTCCAGGCTTTCGGCTATCAGGTCAAGGCGTTTGAAAACGCCGGCAGCGGGCTGGACGCTTTGAAGGAAGCGACGCCGGACCTGATGCTTTTTGACCTGATGCTGCCCGACATGGACGGCGTCGAGGCCGTCCGCCGCATCCGGGCTGACGCAGCCTACGCCGACCTGCCCATTATGATTCTCACCGCCAAAAATTCCGAGCTGGACAAAGTGACCGGCCTGGATGCAGGCGCCGACGATTACCTGACCAAGCCTTTCGGCATTCTGGAGCTGAAAGCCCGGGTCCAGGCCCTGCTCCGCAGGACTTCCCGCAGCCGCAAGCCGGCCGTTCTGACCGGCCAGGACCTTCAGGTCAACTGCGACACCCGGGATGTCACCCGGAACGGCGAGAAAATTGATCTCACGTTTAAAGAATTTGAGCTGCTGAAGCTGCTGATGGAGAATTCCGAGCGGGTAATGACCCGGTCCGAGCTTCTCAATCTGGTGTGGGGCATCGATTTTGAAGGCGAGACCCGCACGCTGGATATGCACATCCGAACGCTTCGGCAAAAACTGGGCGACGACGCCGACAATCCCCGCTATATCCACACTGTCCGGGGCGTCGGCTACCGCTTCTGCAGCTAACCTTCCCCCCGCCCCGCCAAGCGGCGGGATTTTTTATGGCAACCCCCTGCCGGAAAGGAGGGCCGTTTATGAAACAGCCCCTCGTCAACAGCCCGTTTCTCCGCTGCCTCTGTGCTGCGCTGCTGGGGGCGGGCGCCGCGCTGGCCGCCGCAGGCGCATGGAATGCCGGCGGCGTGCTGCACACCGTCCTCTGGATTGTTCTGGCGGCAGCGCTGCTGGTTCTTCTCGCGATTGTTCTGGCGCGCTCCCTCACCCGGGATGCGGAGCGGGAACAGCGTCAGGAGATTCAGCTTGTCACCAAGCTCCTTCGGGAGGAGCAGGAACGCTTTGTCTTTCACCCCATCCAGCACAACATGACGGTGGAGGTTTCCGACCTCTGCCAGGAGATCCGCGGCCTGTGCAGCCGGCTGGTGCTGGCGCGCTACCGCCTCCAGGCTCGGGAAAACCGCTTCCGCTTCATCTTTTCCAGCCTGAAGGAGGGCTTTGTCCTGCTGGACCAGAAGCAGCATGTTCTGGCCTACAACCACATTGCCCAGCAGCTTCTGGGCATCCCGGACGCTGCGGAAAACAAGGAGCTCAAGGAAGCGGTCCACAGCCGCCGCATTCTGGAGCGCACTGCCTCCATCCTCAAGGGGGAAGAGGTGACGCCCTTTGACATGCATCTCCCCGACGGCCGGATTTTCTCCATCCAGATCCGCCAGGTCCGCCAGGAGGAGCCCCGCCGGCGCGTCGGCATCCTCATTCTGCTGCTGGACGTCACCGCCGAACGCAGCGCTCTCCAGCAGCGCCAAGACTTCTTCTCCAACGCTTCCCACGAACTCCGCACCCCCATCACCTCCATTCTGGGCTTTTCGGAAATGATGGAGCAGGGGCTGATTTCCGATCCGGAACAGATGACCCAAAGCGTCCGCATCATTCGCCGGGAGGCTGCCCGGATGTCCCGGATTATCAACGACCTGCTGTTCATCTCCAAGATGGAAAACGAGGATGAACCCACCGAAGCGCCGCCCATCAACGCGCTGGAGGTGGCCAATGAAATCCGGGAGACCCTGGAGCCGGATATGCGCGCCAAAGGCATCAAAATGGAAATTTCCGGCGGGAATTTCCAGATTGCCATTCCCTACAGCCACCTGTACAATCTTCTTGCAAACCTGATGCAGAACGCCGTCAAGTACAACGTGGAAAACGGTTCCGTCTGGGTCCGGATTGAAACGGACGGCTACATTCTCCGCATCGGCGTCCGGGATACCGGCATCGGCATTCCGGAGGAGATGAAATCCCGGGTATTCGAGCGGTTTTTCCGGGTGGACAAAGGGCGCAGCCGGGGCATCGGCGGCACCGGGCTGGGGCTTTCCATTGTCAAGCACCTGGTGAGCCTCTACCACGGCACCCTCAATCTGGAGAGCACCCTCGGAAAGGGCAGCTTTTTCGAGCTGACGCTCCAGCTTCCCAACACCGGCGGCGCTGCCGCCAAATAATAATCCGCGCAAAAACGGCCCGTGAGGATATTCCCCGCGGGCCGTTTTGATGCAAGTCCGGGCTGAAGCGCCGGCAGGATACGATTCCTTCCGTTCCGGCGCTGCCGGTTATTCAATAAAGGGTTTTCCGTCCTCGAAACGGACCTGGGCGCTGTCCTCGCCCTCCACCGCCTCGTTCATCAGGCGGAGCATTTCCAGCGCGCTGCGGAACTGCTGGGTGACGCCTTTTTCCACCCAGGTAATATTCCCCTGCCAGGTTGCATGCTGGCGGAACTGAACGTGAACCAGAAACGTCGCCTTTTCACCGCGCTCCGGTTCCTTCGGATTTTTTTCCATCAATCGGACACCTGCTTTCCTCGGACGCCGCCCTTTCCCCCGGCGGGACGCGGGACGGAAGGAGCGATATGACAGCGTTGTCTGCGGGAAGGAGAGAAAATCGAAAGTCTGCTCCAAAATGGCCAGCAGCTCCACGACGTCGCGGAAAGACACCGTCAGGTTCAGGAACTCGTTTGTCACAAATCCGGCAAGAGCCTGCCCTTTTTCAGAACAGACCCGGATCTGCGCCCGAGAGGCCATGCTTGTAATCAGCACCGGCTTTTCCTGTACCATCGTCCTCATCTCCCCTCCATATCACTATTATACAAAAGGCCGGTCACATTTCGGTCACAAAACGATACTCCGGAAAATATTTTTATTGACGATTTTTTGTTGACGATTTTTTTGTTGACGACGCGACCGTGCGCTTCTCTCGCTACCGCTGGAACGGCGCGACAGGCTGCGCCGTTTCGGGGAGGATTCTGATTCTTTTTAACGTTTCTTTTTACTGACGGCGCGGCTGCGCGTTTCTCCCGCTACCGCTGGAGCGGTGCGACAGGCTGCGCCGTTTCGGGGAGGATTCTGATTCTTTTTGACAATTTTTTGTTGACGGCGCGGCTGCGCGTTTCTCCCGGCACCGCCGGAACGGCGCGGCTTAGGAGGGCTGGTCCTGGCGCATCCGCAGCATGGTGTAGCCGCTCTCCCGGACGGCACGGCGGAGTTCCGCCTCGGGATACGGCGTTTTCATCCGGACTGCCGCCTGCTTTTTGCCCAAATCCACGGTGGCCCAAACGCCGTCCAGCCGATTCAAGCCGTTTTCCACCCGCCTGGCGCAGGCTGCGCAGACCATTCCGTCGATGTCCAGCACGGCGCTGTAGGGATAATGCGCCTTATTCCGGTCGGCCACCCGGACTTTCCGGTCGGATTTCTGCCCGCCTCCTCCGCAGCAGCCGGAGGCCAGGCGCTTGGCGTAGCTGCGCACAGCGATCACGCCCGCCAGAACCAGCACAATGACGGCAATTGCCGTAATGAGAGTTTCCATTTGATCCCTCCATAAATTAGTTGTAGCTAACACATCCTTCTGAAACAGCCCGCATCCACTGAAAGCAGATGCGGGCTGCCGCTGTTTTTATTATACGCCCTCCGGCCGGATTTGTCAATCACTGGCGCTTGGAAAAACAGTCCTTCTGCGCCCTCCGCCGTTCCACCATTTCCTGAAGGGAACGCAGCGTCACCAATCTCCGGCGGAAAAGGCTGATCTGCATCGCCTGGCGGTGCAGTCCGAAGCAGTGGCGGTACAAAACCGCGGCGCAGACCAGCAGCACGCCCAGACGCATTCCGAAATATTCCTCAAACCGCAAAGCCAGCAGGGCGAAGGCGGTAAACGTCAGGACGGAGCGCCACTGATTCGGGTCCACCCGTATCACCAGGGAAAACCCAAGGTAAAGGACAATCAGCCAGACAAGCTCCGGAAACTGCGGAAACAGTCCCAGCATAACCCCGAAGGAAACGGCGATTCCTTTCCCGCCGTGCATCCCGGCAAAGGGGGAAAAAGCGTGGCCGAAAACGGGGGCTGCAATCAGCGCCCCGAACAGCGCCGGGTGCCGCAGATACAGCGGGCTCATCAGCATCACCGGCAGCGCCCCCTTCAAAATATCGCACACCAGGCAGAGGGCGCCCACCGCTTTGCCGGCGTAGCGGAAGGCGTTGAACGCGCCGGGGTTCCCGTCGTCGGACATGCGGGTGATGTCCTTTTTGCTGAGCGCGCGGGGCAGAATCGAGCTGTAGAGCACGCTGCCGCTCAGAAAGGCGAGCAGAATCCCGCCTCCCAACATCCAATAAACATTACGCATGGAGCATCCCTCCGAACTTTTCTGCCAGCGCACGGCAGATCTGAACCGCATTATCGGGGCGGATCGCCTCTGCCTGCGCGGCGCGCATCCGGTCCCGTTCCTCCGCATCCCGGCAGAGCCGGAGCGCCGCTTCGGCCTGTTCCGCCGGCGTATCCGGCGCCAGGGCCATGCCGCGGGAAACGAAAAACCGCTGGTTCTCCGTCTCGCAGCCCGGAATGGCGTTGCTCAGCACCAGCGGCACCCGCATGGCCGCCGCCTCCGTGACGGTAAGGCCGCCCGGCTTGGTAATCAGCACATCGCAGCACCGAAGCCAGGGCCCCATCTTCTCATATCCCTTGACCTGCACCTGCGGAACGGCGGAATACTGGCGGGACAGGTCCTTCCGAAGTTCCTCGTTCCGCCCGGTAATTACCGCAATCTGCGGTGCGCTGCCGCCCTTTTGCAGCAGCGCGTCCACCACCGGCACCAGGTCGCCGTGTCCCATGCTCCCGGACAGAAGGACGATCAGCGGCCTTCCTTCCTCCATCCCCAGCGCCTGCCGGTCCGCCGGCGCGCTGCCGAGGGAAGGGGATACCGGGATTCCCAGGGGAAGGAGCGCTTCCCGGGGGAGGTCCTTCCCCGCGATTTCCTCTGTCAGCGAGGGGTGGGGCGTCACGTACGCCTCGCAGCGCGTCTCCGCCCAGAAGGGGATGCAGGTATAGTCGGTCATCACGCCGGCTGCGGGAATCTGAATCCGGCCCTTTGCCTTTAGCCAGGTCAAAGCGTGGGCGGGGAAAATATGGGTGGTCACCGCCAGGTCAAACCGTTCCGCCTTGAGCTTCGCCTCCAGCGACGGCGCAAACCAGACGTTGACATAATAAACCGGGCTGTGCCGCCGCGCGCTGCTGATTGCCGACCCAACCTGGTAAAGGGCGTGAAAAAGCTGGGGAGAACGGTTCACCGTCCCCACATAAAGGCTCGACGCAGCCGAAGCCGCCCGCTCGCTCCGCAGAGCGAAAAAGTCCTGCACCGCCGCCGTGTGTCCCAGCAGGCGGAAACCTTCCGCCAGGGCGGCGGCCGCCGCGTCATGACCTCCGCCGGTATGGCAGGACAAAATCAGTACCTTCATAAAACCTCCTTGCTGTCGCCCGGGCATACACTCTCCTGCCCTTTATTGTAGCGGGAAGTCGGAAAAAACGATAGTGCCATTTTTGCCAAAACAGAAGAAAAGAGAAAAATCCTGTCAAATCATGCAATTTTATCCGAATATTTTTTAATATTTTTATGAAACAAACGAGAAGTTACAACCGAACTTCTTCTCCCGGGTGAAGGACGAGCTTCCCTTCCGCCCGGAATTCCGCCGCCGCATCCTCCGAAAACAGCGCGCCGGGGCAGGTGTGAACCGGGACGGAATGCCGCGCCCTTACGGCAGCCGCACAGCGGGACGCCTCCGCCGCGTCCATGTTGTAGACCCCATCAATGGGGAAAAAGGCGTAGTCAATCTTTCGCTCCCGAAGGCCGGCCATTTCCGCGGTTTCCGAAGTGTCCCCCGCAAAATAGCATCTTACCCCGTCCGCTTCCACCAAAAAACCGACGCATTCCTCCCGCCGGTGGTTGCGGTTATACGCCGGCACGGCCTCGATTTGGAAGCCCTTGACCGAAAAGGAGCGGTATTCGCCGTCCTTCAATGCGTCAAAGTTTTGGATTATCCGGCAGCCCGGCGCCCGGGTCACTTTGGAAATCTGGTTGTGGTCCCCGTGCTGATGGGTCACCAGAACGATGTCGGCCGGCTTCTCATAGCCGCTTCCCGCAAAGGGGTCCAGGTACAGCACCGCGCCGTTGTTCCCCGTCATCCGAAAACTGCCGTGTCCCTGATACAAAAGTTCTGCCATACTGCACACACCTTTCTGCCTGTTTTCTTTCATCATACCAGAATTTTTCCGTTTTTACAAGAAGCTGCGAAAAAACGCCCGCCGGTCTGCAAAGCCGGCAGGCGCTTTTCCGAGCGGCGGCTATTCCTGGGAGACATAGACCTCCACAGTCGCGCCGCTGGTAATGTCATACAGGTTGTCGCTGACGCTCAGGCCCACCACATACCCGCTGGGATAGTTGTCGTCCTCGCGGTAGACGACGACATAGGGGACGCCCAGGCTGGCGAGCCGGGCTGTATAAGCCTGTTCCGTCTGCTTTTCGTAGCTGGGGAGACGGATATAGCGGCTGCCCCGGCTGACGGTCAGGTTGACCCGGGTGCCCGCCGTAATTTCCAGACCGGGCGTAATGTCCTGGTCCATCACGACGCCCTCCTCATAGTCCTCGCTGTACTCGTAGGTCGGAGTTGCGAAAATATAGACGTCCTTATACTCCGCGCTGGCCACCACGTCGGCGTATTTCTGGCCCACAAAGTTTTCCATAAAGATGGCGGCTTCGCTGCTTTCCGCCGAAGATTCCGCACGGGACGATTCGGCGGCGGAGGATTCCTCTCCGGAGGATTCTTCGCGGGACGGTTCCGACGATTCCTCGCGGGAGGATTCTTCCCGGGAAGATTCGTCCCGGGACTGCACGCCGGACTCCTCGTCCGGGTAAGAGGACACCAGCCATTCCTCGGAAGCCAGGCTGGGCTCGGAGGACTCTTCTTCCTGCCGGCCGCTGTCCCGGCCGCCGAAAAGCAGCCAGAAGGAGATAATCAGCGCCAGCAGCAGAATGGGAAGGGCGATCAGCATGCTGTTGAGCACCAGCTTCCGGGAACGGCGGCGCTCCGCCTCCCGGCCCTCCGCTTCCTCCGGGGTCAGGGTGTGGGTTGCGGGGGAGGAGGCCGGCCGGTAATAGGCCGTTTTTTCCTCCTTCTCCTCCTTTTTCTTGAAGGAGGGGCGGCGGACCGGGGGAATCTGAATGGGTTCCTCCGTTTCCGTCTCCGCCACGGCGGGCTCGGCCGCCGGGACGACCACAATCGGCTGGGAGGGGGCGCCGGTTATGGCGTCGGCCAGCTGGTCCATGGTCTGAATCCGCTTCCGGGCGTCCAGCTCCAGCCCCTGCAAAATCGCGTCGGAGACATAAGCGGGCACCGTTTCGTTGCGCTCCCGGGGCGGCATCAGTTCCTTATCCGCCGAGCGGATCAGCGCTTCCGGCGGCCGCTGTCCGGTCAGGCAGGCGTACAAAAGCGCGCAGACGGCATAAACGTCGGTCCACGGGCCGTGGGGGTTCACCGACGAATACTGCTCCGGCGCCGAATAACCGGGAAACAGCTCCGCCGCCAGCTCGGTCCGGGCGGCCCGGACGGCGCTGACCGCAAAGCCGCCGATTTTGACGGTATTCTGCGCCGTCACAAAGACCGTGTCGGCGCTTAAGCCCCGGTGCAGAATCCCGTCCTGATGCAGCAGGCTCAGGGTCCGGATGGCGGGCAGCAGCAGGTCGGAAGTCTCCTGCCAGCTGAGCATGGCGCCCTTCCGCAGCAGATATTCCCGGAGCGGAAGCCCCTCCACATGCTCCAGCACCGCATAGACCGTGTTGTTCGCTTCCACCCAGCCCAAAACCTGCACCACGCAGGAGAGCGTCCGCATCCGGATGAGCTTTCCCAAAATCTCCGTATAATCGCTCATATTGGCTTTAAAGGGAATCTGGCGGCCGTCCAGCACCCGGACGGTCCGGCCGTCCGCGTCCCGGACCGCAAGGGTATCCGGGAAAAATTCCCGGATGTCCACCCGCTCCCCTCTCATGCAGTCGTAGCCGATGTACAGGACGCCTTCTCCGTTGTAGCTGAGCACGCGCCCCACCAGATACCGGCTGTCGATCATGGTGCGGGGCGGCAGGTAAGCGGCGTATTGAGGCGTTCCCTCTTCATAGCCGCAGTAAGGGCAGACGACGGCCTCCCCCTTGTCCCGCATGCATCCCATGCACAGAGTTTCTCTCAAATCCAGTTTCCTCCTTTACCGGGCAGGACCCGAAACGCGCGTTTCATGCCTGCACCCGATTCTGAAGCTTTGCCGCGGAAAGGGTGTTCCGCATCAGCATGGCGATGGTCATGGGGCCGACTCCGCCGGGAACCGGCGTAATCCACCCGGCAACCTCCCGCACGGCGTCAAAATCCACATCGCCGCAGAGCTTCCCGTTTTCCAGCCGGTTCATCCCCACGTCGATAACCACCGCGCCTTCCTTGACCATATCGGCCGTCACAAATTTCGGTTTTCCCACGGCCGCCACCAGGATGTCCGCCTCCCGGCAGATTTCCCGGAGTCCCCGGGTTTTGGAATGGCAGATGGTGACGGTGCCGTTCCGGTGGAGCAGCAGCATGGCCATGGGCTTGCCCACGATGTTGCTGCGCCCGATGACTACGCAGCGCTTCCCTTCAACCGAAACGCCGGTGGAATCGATGAGCTCCAGACAGCCGGCCGGCGTGCAGGGAAGGAAGTCGAAATCGCCGATCATGATTTTCCCCACATTGACCGCGTGGAAGGCGTCCACGTCCTTTTCCGGGGAAATCGCGGCGATGACCTTCTGCTCCGAAATCTGGCGCGGCAGCGGGAGCTGAACCAGAATGCCGCTGACGGCGGGATCGGCGTTGAGCTTTTCCACCAGCGCCAGCAGGTCCTCCTCCGAGGTGCTTTCGGGCAGCGCGTACTCGTAAGACCGGATATTGCAGGCCTCGCAGGCCTTCTTTTTGTTGTTGACATAGATGCGGGAAGCGGGGTCGTCTCCCACAATGACGACGGCGAGCCCCGCCCGGATGCCGCGCTGCGCCAATTCGGCGGCTTCCCTTGCCACTTCTTCCTTCACCCGGGCGGCAATCGCCTTCCCGTCAATCAGATTGCTCATTCCGTTCCCTCCGATTCCTGTCCGTCCGCTTTGCTTTCCTCCGCGGTATTTTCCGCAGGCGGCTCTTCTCCGGCAACCCGGGTTCCGTCGTCCACCGGCTCGCTCACCGTTTCTTCGCCGGAAAAGCTCCCCAGGTCCACAACTTCAACCCCGTTGTCCTCGGAGCCCTTGCCGGATTTTTTCTTCTTTCCGGATTTGTCCTTGGATTTCCGGAGCTTTGCCTCATAATCCGCCAGCTCCTGCTGGTAGGCTTCGGTGTTGACGTAGAGCTTGAGGTATTCCGGGTCGTGACGGGTGCGGATGCGGCTGCGGATGACAATCCAAAGGATGACGCCGGCCACAACCACCAGCCCGGCCAGCAGCTGGGAAACCCGGATGGTGCCGATGAGCAGGCTGTCGGTGCGCAGGCCCTCGATGACAAACCGGCCGGCGCCGTACCAGACGCTGTACATCAGGAAAATCTCGCCGTCGAACTTCCGGTGCTTCCGGTAAAGGAACAGCAGCAGGAATCCCAGCGCGCACCAGAGGGATTCATAAAGGAAGCAGGGATGAACCGGCGCCGAAGGGTCAATATTCATGCCCAGCTCGCCCAGTTCGGACATATGCTCCCGCAGGTAAGCGGTAATGGTGGGGGAGGTCATGCCCCAGGGCAGGTCGGTGTTTCCGCCGAAGGCCTCCACGTTGATGAAATTCCCCCACCGGCCGATGCACTGGCCGATCAGAAAGCCCATGCTCGCCACGTCCAGCGCCGGGCGGATGCGGATTTTGCAGAGCTTTGCCACCAGCAGGCCGACGCCCAGGCCGCCGATGAGGCCGCCGTAAATGGCCATGCCGCCCTCCCAGGTGTGGAAAATGCTCATCAGGTCGTCCTTGTAATTGTCCCAGGAAAAGATCACATAGTAAAGCCGCGCGCCGACGATGCCGCCGATTACGCCGCCCAGGGCCGCGTTCATCAGTTTGTCGGCGATGATGCCGAAGCGCTTGCACTGGGATATGCCGAAGGCCATGGCAAGCAGGATGCCGGCCGCTATCAGGATTCCGTACCATGCAATATGGATGTTGCCGATGGAAAACGCGATGGAGTCGAATTCAAATTCCAAGCCCAGTTTCGGGAATTCGACCGTGTTGAGGATTGCTGTGTTCACTGAAACATGCACCACCTAGTAAAAAATTATCAGACGAATCGGACGCCGGGGTGTTCCCGCGGTCATTCCGAAGCGGCATCCATGGGCAGGATGATGGAGATTGCCCGGGCGTCGGGGCGGAAATCCTCCCGCAGCGACCGTTCCAGGTCCGAAAGCTCCACCGACGCGATGAGCTCCGGCAGGTCAAACAGCCCCAGCCCCATCAGCTCATAAGCAAACAGGGCGTCGCCGGCCGCCTCCACGTCGTTGATGTCCCGGAGCGACCGCCCGTAAAGGGCGTTTTTGCAGCAGAGGAAATCCTCCTCCGACAGGCCGGTCCGCTGCTTTTCTTCCAGCATCCGGCAGAAGGCCGCGTAAACGGCCCGCGGGTCCCGGGATTCCCCTCCGAAAAGGGCGGCGAGATAGCCGCGCCCCCCGAACACCTCCGCCCCGAAGGCGGCGTTCAGAAGCCCCTTGCGGTTCATTTCCTCGTAAAAATCGCTGGCGGGGCCGGCCAGGACGTCCAACAGGATATTGAGCACCGCCTGATGCCGCAGTTCCCGCCTGGGGTCCGGGTCCGGGGAGAGCTTATAGCCGAAATAGAAAAGCGGCTCCGAAACGTCCAGGCGCTGCACCGCCTCCGGCTTGGCGGCCCGGGGCGGCTCATCGACGGCGGGACGCTCGATTTTCACCGGCGCCTGCGGCTTCAGCGTCTCCTCCAGAATCCGCTCCGCCGCCGCGGGGTCGAAATTCCCCGCCACAGCCACCGCCATGTTGGACAGATTATAGAAAGCGCGGTAGCAGCGGTAGAGCAGCTTGTCGGTGATTTGGGCGATGCTCTCCACCGTTCCGGCGATGTCGGTGCGGATGGGATGATTGACATACAGGGCGGACAGGAGGTTAAACAGCACCCGCCAGCCGGGATTGTCGTCGTACATGCGGATTTCCTGGCCGATGATTCCCTGTTCCTTGGCCACCGTTTCGGGAGTAAAATAGGGCTCCTGGACAAAGGTGAGGAGGGAACGGAAGGATTCCTCGAAGTTCTCCGTGCAGGAAAAAACGTAGCAGGTCCTGTCGAAGGAGGTAAAAGCGTTGGCGCTGGCGCCGGTGCGGGCAAAGAGGGTAAAGGCGTCGCCGTCCTCGCTTTCAAAGAGCTTGTGCTCCAGATAATGGGCGATGCCGTCGGGCACTTTCTGGAACTCCCGCTCCCCTTCCAGCCGGAATTCGTTGTCAATGGAACCGTAATCGGTCCCGAAAACGGCGTAAGCCGTGCGAAAGCCCTTCATGGGGTAGAGCAGGATGCGGAGGCCGGATTCATGCTCCAGCCGCAGGTATTCCTCCCCCAGCCGCTCGCTGCGGATTACTGTTTTTCGCATGTTGATTTTCCTCCCTTCGCGCCGGATGCGGAGCCGGTCAGCAGATAGACCGTGTCAAGGGTTACGCCCCGGGCGGCTTCCATCACCATTTCCCGGGTGACGCCGGCCAGCTGCTCCCCCTGGTCCTCCGGCGTTTCGGGGATGCCCAGCAGGGTCTGGGTCAGGTAAAAGGAGTCCAGCCCGGACGCGGAATCCCCCACCGACCGGAAGGAATTCTGGAGGCTCAGGCGGGCGAATTCCAGCTCTTCCCCGGTGAAATCCCCCCGGCGCACCGCTTCCAGCTCGTTCAGAATGGCCTCCTTCGCTTCCTCCACCTTTTCCCGGTCAACGCCGCTGTCGATGAGCATAATGCCGCGGATGCGGTCGATGCGGGAGGCGCAGTAATAACAGAGGCTCCTCTTTTCCCGGACGTTCAGAAAGAGTTTGGAGGTGGTGCAGCCGCCCAGCACGGCGCACATCAGCCGCAGGGCCGGGAGCCGGGGGCTGCGGGCGTCCACGCCGGTGCGGAAGCCCAGGCAGAGCTTGGACTGGGCCACCGGCTTTTCCTCCGTCTCCTGCCGGGGGGTTCCGGGGGCGGTTCCCAGGGCCAGAGGGACCAGCCCGGCGGGCTGCCGCTCTTTTCCGGCAAAGGCCGCGGCAAAAATTTCCCGGGCCGCCGAAGGGTCGCCCATCCCCACGTGGAGAATCTCCACCTGCGCCTCCCGCAGCACCCGCTCATAGGCGGCGGTTTCCGACGCGGGAGTGATGCCCCGCGCGTCCTCCGCAAAGCCCAGCCGCGGAAGCCCGGCGGGCTCCCCTTCAAACATCCGCTTGATGGTCTGCCCCACCGCGTAGGAGCGCTTTTCGTTGATTTCCGCTTCGATGGAGTCGATGAGGTACTGCACCTGGAGGGCCAGGTTTTCCGGCTCCAGCAGGCCGTCTTTCAAAACCGGCCGGAAAAGCAGCCCCGTCAGGATGCGGGCCCCTTCCGCCAGAAGATCCTCGCCGTTTAAGGCGTAGGCGCTGTCGATGGCGGAGTAGGAAAGGGTCAGCACCTGGGAATTGCCGAGCTTCATGGAGCCGGACCCCACCGACGCGCCGTAAAGCCGCGCCAGCTGCCTGGAAAGCTGCCGGTTTGTGGGCGCTTCCTCCCAGCATTTTTCCAGCACCAGCGGCAAAAGCGCGTTTTCCGTGACGGTTTCCCGCGCAAGCGGCACCGTCAGGTTCAAGGTCAAAAGATTGGTTTTAAAACGGCTGTCGGCAATGCTGCCGAAATAAACGCCGTCCGCGATCTGTTCCCGTTTCAGGGGATAATCCTGATGCAATCGGATTCATCCTTTCTATCATTAACCGCGCCGGCCGGTTTTTTCAGCGGAGCATCCTCCAGTATAAAAACACGGCCGCCGCAATGAGCAGGACGCCTGCCGCAATCAGCACAATCCCGCCCGGCGCCTTTTTCTTTTTCTGACGTAAGTCTTCCTCCGCTTCCGGAAAAAGCTCTTCTTCCTTTTCGTCCATCCCGCATTCCTCCCGGAGGCAAATTACACATAGGCACTGTTATTATAACATATAAACGGCAAAAAGGGTAGAACCTTTTCTGAATATTTTTATAATCCATACCAATTTCCCCGTCCGGCTTTGACACTTCCGTTTTTCTCCGCTAATCTTTCGCTTTTATATGGATTATTCCCCCAATCCGTTGACGGGCGGGAATTTTCCGTTTATACTGGTAAATGTAAGAAGCCGACATGCTTTCTATGGAAAAGGGAGGAATTGATATGGCAGTACTGGTAACCGGCGGCGCCGGGTACATCGGCTCCCACACCTGTGTGGAGCTGCTGGAGAGCGGCGAAGAAATCGTCATTGTGGATAATTTTGTGAATTCCAAGCCGGAGGCGCTGGAGCGCATCCGGGAAATCACCGGGAAGGATTTCAAATTCTATGAAGTGGACCTGCTGGACCGGGAGGGCCTGGACCGGGTTTTCGCCCAGAACCAGATCGACGCGGTCATCCATTTCGCCGGACTGAAGGCTGTGGGCGAAAGCGTCGCCCAGCCGCTGCGCTACTATCACAACAACATCACCGGCACCCTCATTCTCTGCGAACTGATGGAAAAATACGGGGTGAAAAAGCTGGTGTTCAGCTCCTCCGCCACCGTTTACGGCGCGCCGGAAAGCGTCCCCATCCGGGAGGACGCCCGCCTTACCACCACCAACCCCTACGGCTCCACCAAGCTCTACATTGAGGGCATCCTGCGCGACCTGTGGGTGGCGGACAAAGACTGGAGCATCGCCCTGCTGCGGTACTTCAACCCCATCGGCGCCCACAAGAGCGGCCTTATCGGCGAGGACCCCAACGGCATCCCCAACAACCTCCTGCCCTACATCGCCAAGGTGGCGGCCGGGGAGCTGCCCTGCCTGTCTGTTTACGGCGACGACTACCCCACCCCCGACGGAACCGGCGTGCGGGATTACATCCATGTGGTCGACCTGGCCAAAGGCCATCTGAAAGCCCTGGCGAAGGTCCGCAAAGACGCCGGCGTGGACGCCTACAACCTGGGCACCGGCCACGGCTATTCGGTGCTCCAGATGGTTGCCGCCTTTGAAAAGGCCAGCGGCCGCAAGGTGAACTACAAAATCGCGCCCCGCCGCCCGGGAGACATCGCCGAGTGCTACGCCGACCCCACCAAGGCAAAAGAGGTCCTGGGCTGGGAAGCGGCCATGGGCATCGAGGAGATGTGCGCGGATTCCTGGAACTTTACGGTAAAATCCTCTCAGAACGCATAATTCCCGCCAACGAGGGCAGGCCCTGCGCCTGCCCTTTTTCCGTGCCCGGCTCCCGAAAACCGGAAAAGGCGCCCCTTCTTCCGCCCGGCTTCCGCAGAAGCCTTGACAAGGGCCGGCGTTTTAAGGTATCATGGGAATATACCGACTACATAAAACGAAGGATGGAGATTCAATGAAAACAACGCCTGTCAAAGGCACGGCCGATTACCTGCCGCGCCAGACGCTTCTGCGGGATTATCTGCAGGGCATCATTCTGGAAACCTACCGTTCCGCCGGATTTGAGCGGATTATGACCCCCGCCATTGAGGATATGGAAAACCTGGAAAAGAGCGAGGGCGGCGACAACTTAAACCTCATGTTCAAGATTCTGAAGCGCGGCGAGAAGCTGGACGCCGCACTGGAAGCCGGCGACTACCGGAATCTGGCGGATCTGGGGCTCCGTTACGACCTGACCCTCCCCCTGAGCCGCTTTTACGCCGCCAACCGCTCCAAGCTGTCCACCCCCTTCAAGTGCATCCAGATTGACAAGGCTTACCGCGCCGAACGCCCCCAGAAGGGCCGGATGCGGGAATTTGTCCAGTGCGACATCGACATCCTGGGCAGCGATTCCCCCCTTTGCGAGCTGGAGCTCATCCAAACCACCGCCGCCGCCCTGTTAAAGCTGGACATCGGCCGCTTTACCGTCAAGGTCAACGACCGCCGGGTGCTCCGGGGCGTGCTGCGCACCGCCGGGGTGGCCGAGGAACAGATGGACACCGTCTGCGTGAGCCTGGACAAGTGGGATAAAATCGGCACGGAAGGGGTGCTGGCGGAGCTTGCCGAAAAATCCGTCTCCCCCGCCGCCGCGGAACAGATCGGCAGGCTGCTGGAAGGCGGCTGCACCCTGGAGCAGGCGGAAGCCCTCTGCGGCGACCCGGAGAGCATCGCGCGGCTGAAGGGGATCCTGGACGATTCCGTCCGGCTGGCGGACGGAAAATACGACGTGGTCTTTGACCTGCTGCTCATCCGCGGGCAGGGGTATTACACCGGCACCGTCTTTGAAATTCAGAGCAACAAATTCCGCGGCTCCGTGGCCGGCGGCGGCCGGTACGACGGGCTTGTGGGCAAGTTTACCGGGGAAAACGTCCCCGCCGTGGGATTTTCCATCGGGTTCGAGCGGATTTTCCAGATTCTCGAGAGCCAGGGCTTTTCCATCCCCGGACAGCGCCGCCGCGCCGCCGTCCTCTGCGGCGAAAGCGAAGGGACCGAAGCCCTCCGGAAAGCGGAGGAGCTCCGCGCGGAAGGCTGGGAAGCCTCGGTCTACATCCGCCCCAAAAAGATGGGCAAGTTCTTAAACCGGCTTCAGGAGCAGGGCTTCGACGCATTCCTCGTTTTGGGAGAGAGCAGCGAGCCCAAGCCCCTGGCTCAGTGATTTGGGGAGGCGGGTCATGCAGCTGACTTCCGAGGAGCTCGCCCTTTTCAACCGGATGCTGGCCCATGTGTCGGCCAACACAAGCCTGCTCCGGATGGACGGATTTACCCAGCACGGCGACACCACTACCCTGTGGCACTGCATTGCGGTGGCCTACTACAGCCTCTGGCTGGCCCGCAGGCTGCGGATTGCCTGCCGGGTCCGCAGCCTGGTCAGCGGGGCGCTGCTCCACGACTATTTCCTCTACGACTGGCACGACCCGGATCCCGGCCACCGGTTCCACGGCTTCCGCCACCCCGCCTTTGCCCTGCGCAACGTCCGCAGGGACTGGCGCGCCAACCGGATTGAAGCGGAAATCATCCGCCGGCACATGTTCCCCCTGACCCCCATCCCCCCGCTGTGCCGGGAGGGGCTGCTGGTCTGTCTGGTGGACAAGGGGTGCGGCCTGGCGGAAACTCTTTGGAAGCACCGCTACCGCCGCCTCAAAAAGCTGTGCGGAGATGCGCTGCGCGCCCCACGAACCCATTCCGAAACCGTATAAAACGCCCGCCGCCGGGAGATTTTCCCGACGGCGGGTATTTTTCTTGATATGCTCATTCCGTGCCGCAGCTTTCCGCCGGGGCGGCCTTCTGCGGGCGCTTCTGGAACCGGTCGATGAGGAAGGAAGAAATGGTCACTGTCAGCAGGGAAAACAGGATCCGCTGCACCGGGATGTAGCTCAGGGAGAGCAGCAGCACCAGAAAATCCGAAACCACATAAACCCGGGAAACCCGGCAGCCGGTGATTTTGGAAATGGCCATGGCCAGCGCATCGTCGCCGCTGGAAGCGCCGCCGGCCCGCACCGACATCCCGACGCCCACGCCGACAAAGCATCCCCCCAGCACCGCCGCCAGAAGCGGATAGCCGCTCAAATCCGGAAGCAGAGGCGGGAAAAGCTCAAACAGCGCGTAAAAGAGCGTAAAGCTCCCCGTCGCAATAACGGAGCACACTGCAAAGGACTTGCCCAGATACCGCAGCCCGAAGCCGTAGCACGCCGCGTTGAGCACCACGCTGCTGACGGCGGGGGATATGGGAAGCCAATGCTCGATGAGCAGCAGCGCGCCCAGCACGCCGCCTTCCGTAATGTCGCACTGGCTGTGGATGTTGTAAAGGCCGAAGGCGAGCACCGCGGCCCCGCCCACAAGCAGCAACCCTCTCGGACCGTATTCCCGGCAGAGCCGGCCGATCTTTTTCACATTAAAACCTCCTTCGTCTGCTTCCAGTATAGCAAATCCGGAGGTTTGCCGCAAACGCCGCGATTCCGCCCAAAACGCCGCCGATGCGCTTTAACCCAATTGGCGGCCGCCGTCCTCAGCCCTTTGCAGAGTTCCTTGATTCTCCTCCGTTTTCCGAAGCGTTTCCCCGGTCCGGATGGGCTGGGGCTTTGCGATGTCCTCCAGCAGGGTATAGACCGCCGTCAGCTCCATTTTCCCGCCCTCCGTCCGGGCGCTTTCTTCGGCGGACAGCAGCTGCGCGCCGCTTTTTTCCAGCTCCTCCCCGTATTCCTCCGCCATCTGCCGCAGCAGGAGGAGGGCTTCCTCCTCCGTCCGCTCCCTTTCGGATTCCCGGTAATAGGACAGGGTTTCCCGCTCCACGCCGACCGGGAGGGTAAAGGGCCCCAGCTGCGGCTCATAAAGCACCCGTTCGCTTTCGCAGGGCGATTTTTCCGGCGCAGCCAGGAACAGCGGCCACTTTTTCCCGAACAAATCCAGCCGGTAGCGGGTTTTGGTCTCGCCGGTCATTTCCCGCTCGGTGTAGGAAAGGGGGATGGAGAAGGTGCGGGAGACCTCCGTTTCGGCCATGACTTTGGCGTCGGCGTGGACGTAAAGCATATTGCCGTCCCGGTTTTCGATGATGCCGCTGACCAGCAGCATCCCGGCGGCAACGCTCTGGCCGGGCTTTACCATCTGCTGGCCCGAATAGGCTTCCACCGACCGGATAATGCCGCTGCGGGAGGCCACCACGTTGCAGATCCCGTCGGGATTCCGGTCCTCCGGCGGGTCCACGGAGTCGGCCATTTCCACCTGGATGCGGCTGCCGACGCGGTTCAGGGCGAAGAAGGCGAGGCCGGGCAGCTCCAGCTTCGCCAGAAGCGCCGCCTCCTCCAGGTCGGTGCCGGGCAGGTAGGCGCCGATGGTGACGCCGTGGCGGGCCAGGACATCCAGCACCTGCTGCTCGGTGACGTTTTCCGTGGGGACCACATCGATGGCCCAGAGGAAGGACTGGCCGAACACCGTGACCCCCAGAAAGAGCGCCGCCCCCGCCGCCAGCCCCAGCCGCTTCCGGTACCGCCGCAGCCGGAACCAGACGCCCCGCCGCTCCGACACCCGCAGCACCGCCCCGTTTTCCCCGGCCAGGCGGGCGAGACGGCGGTAATGCCGCAGGGGGATTTCCCCCGCCATTCCGTCCGCCCCCCGGCCAAACCGGCGCAGCGGCAGCCCCTCGCGCCGCACGGCGTCCAGGAACCCCTGGGGCTCCCCCCTGACCACCCGAAACCGCACCACGGGAAAACACCAACCCATGCCATCACCTCCACCGTCCATGTATATGCGCCCCGCCGGCGGAATATAATGCAGTAACCAAACGGAAGGGGCGATGGCCTTGAACAGCAAGAAAAACCGCAACCGGTTCCCGGAAGGGTACCGCTATCAGCCGTCCCGGGCGAAACGGCCCTCCCTTCTCAGCGCGCTCCGCGGCGCGGAGGAGGAGCTGACCGGGCCTTCCCTCCAGCTGCGGGGCGGACGGGTGCTGGATATCGACGGCTGCACCGGGGTGCTGGCCTGCGACGAAAATATCATCCGCTTAAAGCTCGGGGAGACGGTGCTCACAATCCTCGGCAGCGGCCTTCGGACGATGGATTTTTCCGCCTACACGCTGACCGTGACGGGGGATATCCGTTCGCTGGAACTGGAGCCCCTCCCCCGCCGGAAGGAGGCGCGCAGATGAAACGCTACAAATTGGTCAGGGCAACGCTCACAGACGTCCTTCTGTGCAGCGGCTGCCTCTTTCTGGGGCTTCTCCTGCTGGCCCGCGGCGGCGAAGCGGCCGAAGGCGTCCGGGAAGGGCTCGCCCTCTGCGCCCGTTCGGTGATCCCCTCGTTATTTTTATTCCTCGCCTTTTCGGATTTTCTCTCCCTCACCCGGGCGGGGGAGCTTCTTTCCCGCCCCTTCGGCTTCCTGGCCCCGCTGCTGGGCATCCCAAGGGGGGCGGTGCCGGCCTTCCTCCTCTCCCTGGTGGGCGGGTATCCCGTGGGGGCGCGGATGATCGCCCGGATGGTCCGGGAGGGGACCCTCTCCCCGCAGACAGGGGAAAAGCTCCTTTGCAGCTGCGTCAACTGTTCGCCCGCCTTTCTCATTGTGGGCGCAGCCCTCCCCTGCTTCGGCAGCGCGAAGGTCGGGGCGGTGATGTACGCCTGCCAGGTGCTGGCGGCGCTGCTCACCGGGCTGCTGGCCCGTCTTTTATGCGGCCCCGGAACGGAAAAAGGGGCTGCGCCGCCCAAACGGGAAACTCTCCCCCTGTCCCAGGGATTTGTGGAGGCCGTCACCGGCGCTTCCCGGGGAATCCTGCTCATCTGCGGGTTTGTGCTGGTGTTTTCCGCCGTGTCCCACGGGCTTGCCTTTCTCCCCTACGGGGAGGACTGGACGGGGCTTCTGGAGGTAACGGTGGGCTGCGGAAGGCTGCCGGGGCGGGGCTTTTGGGAAATGCTGATCCTGGCGACGGTTTACACCGCCTTCGGGGGCGTCTGTGTCTGGATGCAGGCCGCCTGCTTCCTGCGGGGGACCGGGGTGCGGATGCGCAAATTCGTCCTGCTCCGGGGCGTCCATGTGCTGTTTTCACTGCTGGCCACTATCCTGGCCGCCAAACAGCTGCGGCTCTCCTCCCAGGTTTTCTCCACCTTTTCGGCGGCCCTCCCCCGGCAGGGCGGCGCAACCGGCTGGGCGTCGGGGCTGCTTATCCTGCTGTGCCTGATGCTCTTGCTCTGCGGGCGGCGGTGTGCTATAATAAAGGCGAAGGATCGGAAATAACGGCGGAAAGGAGCGCTCTTTCCATGAAAAATATCTTCTTCGGCCGGCGGATTGAGCCGGCCTGCGGCTACTGCGAGCTGGGCCACCCCACCCGGGACGGCCAGATGATTCTGTGCAGCAGAAACGGGGTGGTTTCCCCCTGCTATTCCTGCCGGAAATTTGTCTACGCCCCGCTGAAGCGCCGCCCCAGCCGCCCCCAGGTCCTCCCGGAATACACCCGGGAGGATTTCCGCATCGACTAGACGGACAGGAGGGATCGTCATCCGCAGCTTTACCATCAACCAAAACGACGCAGGCCAGCGGCTGGACAAATATCTGTCCAAGGCCGTCCGTCTGCTGCCCAAAAGCCTGCTTTACAAATATCTCCGCCTCAAACGGATCAAGGTAAACGGCAAGAAAAGCGAAATTTCCTACCGCCTCCGGGAAGGCGACCGGGTGGACCTTTACATCGGCGATGAATTTTTCGCGGAGGAGGGCGCCCCCGCCTTCCTCTCCGCCCGGCCCGACGTGCGGGTGGTGTACGAGGACGGGAACATCCTGCTGGCGGACAAGCCCCAGGGGCTCATTGTACACGAGGACGAGGGGGAGAGCGTGGACACCCTCATCAACCGGGTCAAGCGCTACCTTTACGAAAAGGGGGAGTATGACCCGGCCCGGGAGCGTTCCTTCGCCCCCGCCCTCTGCAACCGCATCGACCGCAACACCGGCGGCATTGTCATCATCGCCAAAAACGCGGAAGCCCTGCGCATCCTGAACGCCGCCATCAAAAACCGGGAGCTGGACAAGTACTACCTCTGCCTTGTCAAAGGCTGCCCCTCCCCCCGGGAAGGGACGCTGGTCCACTATCACATCAAGGACGAGGCGGAAAACAAGGCCCGCGTGTTCGACACCCCCCGCCCCGGCGCACGGACCATGGTCACCCGATACCGGGTTTTGCAGACAAACGGGCGCTTCTCGCTGCTGGAGGTGGAGCTGGAAACCGGCCGCACCCACCAGATCCGCGCCCAGATGGCCCACATCGGCTGTCCGCTGGTGGGGGACGGCAAATACGCCGTCAACACCGCCGACCGGAAAAAGGGCTTTTCCTATCAGGCGCTCTACTCCTACAAGCTGCGGTTCTCCTTCCGGGAGGAGCACGCCCTCTCC
This sequence comes from Candidatus Merdivicinus intestinavium, assembly GCA_018713245.1. Lineage (GTDB taxonomy): Bacteria > Bacillota > Clostridia > Oscillospirales > Ruminococcaceae > Merdivicinus > Merdivicinus intestinavium. The sequence continues at coordinate 1,857 of DVFM01000034.1, read as the reverse complement.
TACCTGAACGGGCGGATGTTCCGGGTCAAGGACGTCTGGTTCGCGAAAGACGGCATACCCGCTTCCCTTTCGGAATAAAATGGTAGCAGTGACCGAACGGAGGGGATTGCCATGGAAGCCAGCCTGGAAGAAATGCGGCGGAAGGAGATCGTCAATTTAAAGGACGGCGCCAAACTGGGCTACGCCGACGACGCCGTCATAGATATGGAATCCGCCAGGGTCCTGCGGCTGGTGGTCCGCGGGCGGCCGCGCTGCTTCGGGCTTTTAGGGAGGCAGTCCGACCTGGTCATTCCCTGGGAAGAAATCCGCGTCGTCGGAGAGGACACGATTCTCGTCGATATGGCGGACTGTCCGCGGGAATCCATCCCCCGCCGCCTGAAATGGCTGGATTTCTGGAACAGTTTTTAAGGAAGAAATCCGCTTTTGCCGGAATCAGCGGCCGCAGGGGACGTGAAAACGCATAAATTTTCCTTTCAAAACCTTCCTCATTCATATAAAACAGGGAACTTTCGTCAAAACGCAAAAAACGGAATGAAGAAAGAGATTCAAAGAGAAATCAAGATTCCGAGAGAGAAAACGAGAGAACGAGGGATGTAAATTAAAAAAACGCCGATTTTCGTCTTGACTTTCTCTCCCGGTCCCGCTATAATAGGTAACGTTGTGAAAATGCTGCCCGTCTTACGCGGTTTCCCGGACCGGACGGGCTGTTTCCAAGAAATGAAAATGGAGGTACCGATATGTCTACTACTTTGGTAAAACCTGCTGAAGTTAGCCGCAAGTGGTATATCCTGGACGCGACGGACAAGCCCCTGGGCCGCGTCGCCGCCAAGGCTGCCCACCTGCTCCGCGGCAAACACAAACCCTCTTACACTCCCAACGTTGACTGCGGTGATTTCGTCATCATCCTCAACGCGGACAAGGCTGTTCTCACCGGCAAGAAGCTGGAGCAGAAGTTCCTGCGCTGGCACACTGGCTGGATCGGCCATCTGAAAGAGGTCTCCTACAAAGATCTGATGGAGAAGAACCCCGAAAAGGCGATGGAAGTTGCCGTCAAGGGCATGCTGCCCGGCAACACCCTGGGCCGCAAGCAGATCACCCGCCTGCATGTGTACAAAGGCTCCGAGCATGTCAACCAGGCTCAGAAGCCCGAAGTCTATGAGTTTTAATCAGTGAAAGGAGGCAAAATCAGCATGTACGAATCCAAACCCTACTTCTACGGCACCGGCAGAAGAAAACATTCCGTTGCCCGCGTCCGCGTTTACCAGGGCACCGGCAAGATCACCATCAACGGCCGCGACATCGACGATTATTTCGGCCTGGATACCCTGAAAACCATTGCCCGTCAGCCTCTGGCACTGACTGAAACCGAAGGCAAGTTCGACATCGTCTGCACTCTGGCAGGCGGCGGCGTGACCGGCCAGGCCGGCGCCCTGCGCCACGGCCTCTCCCGCGCTCTGCTCCAGTACGACCCGGAGCTGCGCCCCGTTCTCAAAAAAGCTGGCTTCCTGACCCGCGACCCCAGAATGAAAGAGAGAAAGAAGTACGGCCTCAAGGCTGCCCGTCGCGCGCCTCAGTTCTCCAAGAGATAACAGGCCCGACAAACCAATTCAAAAATGCTCAAATAGCCCGGAACCATGCGGTTTTCCGGGCTTTTTCTATTTCAAAAGTTCTGTCTCGTTTGACGAATTTTGGAGTAGTCTGACCCGTTTTGAACCAATTTTTATGGGTTAAATAAAGGACAACCGCCCCAAAAATGAGGGCTAATGGGTTAAACCATAGGACAACTTTTTTGCCCCTTGACCCACCCCGAAGGTCATTTTTGTCTTTTGGCCTCTCTGCATTTTTATGCAAAATCGG